>JAIUOM010000108.1 GCA_020161215.1 Pseudomonadota bacterium | reverse complement strand
TGACGGGCTGCACGTCCTTGAGGGGGTCGATGGGAAATTTCTCCACCGCGAAGGGCACGATGGTCACGGTGGAGGCGATCACGGTGCCCAGGGTGTAACCGTCGGGCTCGGCTTTGGCCAGCTGGGTGATGCTGATCATGCCCGAGGCGCCGGGCTTGTTGTCGATTACCACCGGCTGGCCCCAGAGGGTGCCCAGCTTGTCCGCGACGACGCGGATCATCACGTCCACCGGGCCGCCGGCCGGGTTGGGAACGACGATCTTGACTGGCTTGTCCGGGAAGGCGGCGACGGTGCTGGCGGCCAGGGCCAGCGCAAGCGTCATCAGGTATTTCTTCATCGTGGTTTCCTCCTGTTGTGTGTGTTGAAGACGCCGGGGCCGATTCAGCCCAAGGCCTTCCAGGCTGGCGCCATGTCCCAGTCCGGCGCGCCGCCATGGACGAAGGCCAGCCAGTCGTGCTGCACCTGGGCCGTGAGCGCGGCCGCGGCGCTGGGGGCCAGGCCGCGGAGCATCGGCGCCTCGGCAAAGGCATTCCAGGTGCCGAAGACAAAGGGCAATTCAATGCAATGGCAGGCGCCAAAGCGTTGCGTGGGCGCCAGGTCGAAGCGGTAGCCCCAGGCCTTGCGACCGCCGTCCAGCGCCTGCTGCGCCCACGCGTGCGAGGGCGTGCCGAACAGGTCGTCCCCGATGGCACGGGTTGCCGGGCCGGGTGGCGTGCCGGGAAAGGCCAGCATTTCGTCGCGTGTGTATCCGATCAGCACGTCGGCGCGCGTGGCGGCGTGCGCCAGCGCGTCGTCCATGGCTTCGGGCAGCACCTGTCCGTCGGCCACCGGGCCGAATTGCGGGCGGCCCGAGTCTTCCTCGCGCAGGGCGTCTTGCACGATGGGCGAGAGTTGCGCCTGCATGACATCTGCCAGCGGTGCGGCGCGTGCAGCGTCCAGATCGGGGGCGCCCAGGGCGCGCAGCCAGGCCTCGCCCAGTCGGGCCGCCTGCGCGCTGGAGCGCACGCCGCGTCGTTGACGCCCTCCCAGGGGCGTGCTCATGAGAATGGCGCGCTCGAAACCAGGCGTCTCGCGTGTCAGCAGGCAGGCGATGGAGGCCGCGCCGGCGGACTGGCCCATCACGGTAATGCGCTCCGGGTCGCCGCCGAAGGCGGCTGCGTGGCGGCGCACCCAATCCAGGGCCAGCGCCTGGTCGAGCAGGCCGACGTTGGCGGTCTGGCCGGGCAGGTGCAACCAACCCAGGGCACCCAGCCGGTAGTTGGGCGCCACCACCACCACATCGCCCAGCGTCGCCAGTTGGGTGCCGTCGTACCAGTCGAGCGCGCCCGCGCCGCTTTGCCAGGCGCCACCGTGCAGCCAGAGGAGCACCGGCCGCCGGCCCCGATCGGCGGCGGGGGTCCAGACCGTGAGGTGCAGGCAGTCCTCGGACTGCGGCAAATCAAAGTCGCCCATGGCTTCGCTCAGACGCGAAGGCCATTGCGGCGCGATCGGTGGGGTGTCGATGACCGACAGGGTACCGGTCCAGTGCGCGGGTCTGGGCGCGCGCCAGCGCAGGGCGCCGACAGGAGCCTCGGCGTAGGGAATCGCGCTGAAGCGGCAGGCGCCGCCGACGTGTCGGCCTTGCACCGAGCCGAGCCCGGTGAGCGTGACCACGGAATGAGACATGAGGAGTTCCTTGTGGCTGGCGGTGCGGGCAGCATGGGCGCCCGACAGGGATGGGCCCATGGTAGGCGCGGGCAACGGCGCAGGGCTTCGCGCGTCATGCGCATTTCGGTAAACCTCTTGCGCAAATGGCAAGTCGGCCGGGTTCAGCCCGTGGTGATCGCCGCACCCTCGGCCGCCAGCACCTTGGCCAATAGGGCACTGAAAGCCCGCACCTGGCGGCTGCTGCTGCGGTCACGGCGCCAGATGGCCGCCAGGGGCGACTGGCTCAGACGCAGCTCCACCGGCAGCACGCACAGGCGCCCGCGTCGCGCCAGTACCGCCGCCACGCTGCCCGGCAGGGTCAGCAGGTGGCGCGCGTCGTCCAGCATCTCCAGGCCAAACTCCAGCGACAGCGCACCCACCGTCTGCGGTGGCGACAGGCCGGCGCCGACCAACCCCTGCGTGATCTCGGAGCGGATCCGGCTGCCCTGCAAGGCGGTCACCCAGGGAAAACGTGCGCAGTCGGCCAGGGTCAGAGCGGCACGTCCGGTCAACGGGTGGTTGGTGGCGGCGGTCAGCACCACCGGGTCGCGCGACAGCACCACCGTGCGGTAGATGCGCACGTCCAGACTGACGGGAAAGCGACTGATCAAGACATCCAGCGCGCCGGAATCCAGCTCGCCGATGAGTTTCTCGTGGGTGCCGATGTGGACCGAGACATCGACCCGTGGGTGCTTGCGGCAGAAAGCGCGCACCGCATCGGCCAGTGGCCAGCCACTGAACAGCGAGAAGCATCCGACGCTGAGGTTGCCCAGGTCGCCGTGCAGCACGGCGCGCAGGTCGGCCTCGGTTTTCTCCATTTCGCCCAGCAGCAGCCCGGTGTGACGACAGAGGGCGTGGCCCAGTGGGGTGCAGACCATGCCCTTTGGTGTGCGTTCGAACAAAGCGCCACCGACGATCTCCTCGATTTCCGCGATCGCCCGCGACAGCCCCGAGGGCGTGATGTGCAGCTCCGCCGCCGCCTTCGACAGATTGCCTCGATCCGCCACCATGCGGACAATTTCCAGATGGCGAAATCGCAACTTGGCACGGAAGGCATGCATGGGCGAGCGATTCAGTCGAGCCTGCGTCGCCGCCGAGGGGGCTGCGGCACGGCGTTACACCGCCACCGGGGCCTTGATTGCCGCGTGGTGCCGATAGTCCAGCACCTCGAAATCCTCATACGTGTACTCAAAAATCGAGGGGGGCCGACGCTTGATGTGCAAGGTGGGGTAGGGGTGGGGCGCGCGGCCGAGCTGCTCGCGCACCTGCTCGAAGTGGTTGCTGTAGATGTGGCAGTCGCCGCCGGTCCAGATGAAGTCGCCCACCTGCAGATCGCATTGCTGCGCCAGCATGTGCGTCAGCAGCGCGTAGCTGGCGATGTTGAAGGGCACGCCCAGGAAGATGTCGGCGCTGCGCTGGTACAGCTGGCAGGAGAGGCGCCCGTCGGCCACGTAGAACTGAAAGAACGCGTGGCAGGGCATCAGGGCCATCTGGTCCAGCTCGGCCACGTTCCAGGCGCTGACGATGATGCGGCGCGAATCCGGGTTGCTCTTGAGTTGTTTGACCACCTCGGCGATCTGGTCCACATGCCCGCCGCCGGGCTTGGGCCAGCTGCGCCACTGCACGCCGTACACCGGGCCCAGCTCGCCGTCGGGTTGGGCCCATTCGTCCCAGATCGTCACGCCGCGCTCCTGCAGCCAACGCGCGTTGCCGTCGCCGCGCAGGAACCACAACAGCTCGTAAATGATGCTTTTGAGATGCACCTTCTTGGTGGTGACCAGCGGAAAACCCTCGCGCAAATCAAAGCGCATCTGGTGGCCGAACACGCTGCGCGTACCGGTGCCCGTGCGGTCGGCCTTGGCCACGCCGTGCTCGAACACATGGCGCATGAAGTCTTCGTATTGGTGGCGAGCGGGGCGTTCGGTGCGGTCGGGCATGACTCCGATTGTGACCTATGGGTCCGGCGCTGGTCTGGCGCGTCAGAACTTTAAAAAAGATAGCTACCCAGTAAGACCAGGCGCCGACCAAGGCCAGAAAACACGAAAAATCTACACAGGCCGACCATGCGGCCGCCGGGCTGCGGTAGCATCGACTCGCCAGCCCTCAAGATGGAACCTGCCATGCCCCGCTCCGCATCCGTGCAAAAAATCCTGATCATTGTCCACGCGCCGCCCTACGGCAGCGAGCGCTGCCTGTCGGCGCTGCGGCTGGCCCTGGCGCTGACCGGGCGCGAGGGCGTGCGGCCGCTGCTGGACGTGTTTCTGATGTCCGACGCCACGGTGCTGGGCCTGCCTCACCAGCAGGACGCCTCGGGCAACACCTTGCAGCAGATGGTGGAAAAACTGGTCGAGCACGAGGTGCCGGTGCGCCTGTGCAAGACCTGCGCCGGCAACCGCGGCTTGCTGGGGCTGCCGTTGATCACGGGGGTGAGCATCGGCACCCTGGCCGAATTGGCCGAAGCCACCGTGCAGGCCGACAAGGTGCTCACTTTCTGACCCGGCGCATGCGTGCGCTGCGGTTGTACGCCGGGCCGGCGGCGCGCCGGCACATCGAGCGCCATGGGCTGCAAGCGTGCGACGTGGGTGTGATTCCGGCCGCGGCCGGTGGCCCCAAGGGCCTGATCCTCGGGCCGCTCGACCGCTTCATCTTTGGCCGGTGGCTGCCGGGCGGCGCGCAGCCGGTGCACCTGGTGGGGGCCAGCATCGGCGCCTGGCGCATGGCCGCCGGTTGCCTGCCCGAGCCGGTACCGGCCTTCGAGTTGCTGGAGCATGGCTACATCCACAGCGAGCTGAAGGCGCCGCCGGGGCGCCGCCTGCCCACGCCTCAGCAGATGAGCGACACCTTCGCGCAGAACCTGCGCAGCATGTTCGACGGCCGGGTGGCGCAAATTCTGGGCCACCCGCGCTACCGCCTGCACGTGCTGACCTCGCGCGGTCGCCACCTGCTGGCGCGCGAGGGCCGGACCCGCACCGCCGCCGGCTACCTGGGCGCGGCACTCAGCAACGCCGTGCACCGCCGCGCCATGGGCGCCTGGCTGGAGCGGGTGGTGTTCTCGGGGCCCGCCGGGCCGGCCGGTGCCTTGGCGCCGCTGCCGTTTGCCCCGCACGACTACCCCACGCGCCAGGTCGCCCTGACGCCCGACAATTTTTTCGCCGCCATGCAGGCCAGCGGCTCGATTCCCTTTTTGCTGCAGGCCGTGCACGACATTGCCGGCGCGCCGCGCGGCGCCTACTGGGACGGCGGCATCACCGACTACCACCTGCACCTACACTACCGCGCTCTTGAATCAATAGCTACTCAGGAAGATCGGGCGCCGACTGAGGCTGAAAAAGGCTTGAAATCCGCGACGCAGCCCGGCGCTCTGGTGCTGTACCCGCATTTTCAGCGCGCGGTGGTGCCGGGCTGGCTGGACAAGCCCTGGCGCTGGCGCCACCGCGCCAGCCGGGCGTTGGACGCCATGCTGGTGCTGGCCCCGGCGCCCGAATGGGTGGCCAGCCTGCCGGGCGCCAAGCTGCCCGACCGCACCGATCTGCAGCGCCTGCCCGCCGCTGAGCGCGTGCGCGTCTGGAGCCAGGCCGTCGCCGCCGCGCGCCAGCTGGCCGACGAATTCGAGCACTGGCTGGCCGCGCCCGACCCGCGCCTGGTGCTGGCGCTGTAAGCTGTACCTCTTTCGCGTCACGTCACGTCACGGTCAACTTTTTTCTGAACCAGGATCCTCCCCCATGCTGCGCCTGCTTTCCGTCCTGTTGCTGCTGGCCCTGGCCGGCTGCGCGCCGATTCCCATGTCGGACTCGCCGTACCCGGGTGCTTACCCTCAGTCGTACCCACAGGCCTACCCCCAGCCGTACCCGCAGGCGTACCCGTCGGGCTACCCGCAGGTGTATCCCGCGCCGGTTCCGGGCCGCGCCGGCGTGCGCTGCGAGAGCCACGACGGGGCTTACCGCGAGTGCGGTGTCGGCTTTGGCGGCCGGGCCGAGCTGGTGGAGAACCTGTCCGACACCCGTTGCGTCGAAGGCCGCACTTGGGGCAGCACCGGGCGCGGCAGCGTGTGGGTGCGCGACGGTTGCCGCGGCGTGTTCGCCGAGTCCTACCGCGGCGGTGGCCGGGTTGGCGGTGACGTGCGCGGCGGCGTGCGCTGCGAAAGCGACAGCGGGCGCCTGCGCGAATGCGCGGTGCCCGGCCGGGGCCGCATCGAGCTGGTGCGCCAGTTGTCGGACACGCGCTGCATCGAAGGCCGCACCTGGGGCCAGCGCGGCGACCGGGTGTGGGTGGACGACGGTTGCCGGGGCGAGTTCGTCGCGTCAGGCAGCGGCAGCGGCGGCGGCGCCTGGAGCGGTGGCCCGGGTGGCCGCGCCGTGGTGACCTGCGCCAGCGACAACCAGCGCACCACCACCTGCCCCTGGGATGCCCGGCAGGGGCGCCCACAATTGCTGGAGCAGTTGTCCGGCGCCGAATGCCGCGAAGGCCAGAGCTGGGGCCTGACCGGCAGCGGCGAGATCTGGGTCAGCCGCGGCTGCCGCGGGCGCTTCGGGGTGCGCTGAGGGCAGGGGGCCGGGCGCGCGTTGTGTCGGACAGTGCCCCGACTTGCCCCGGCAAGCGCGATGGCGCCGCCGGGGCGGGCTAACATGGCGCCACGCGATTGCGCTTTATTTCACAAGGGTTTGCCATGCCCCGTTTCCGCCACGCCCTGTTCGTTGCCGCCACCGCCGTGCTGGCGCCTGTGCTGGCCCTGGCTCAGGGCTACGGCCCTCCGGGCGCGGGTGGCCTGATCACCTGCGAAAGCCAGGGCGGCGACCTGCGCAGTTGCGCCACGCCGTTCCGGGGTTCGGCGGTGCTGGTGGAAACCCTGTCCGAGACACCTTGCGTGGAAGGCCGCAACTGGGGCGTCAGCGGCCCCGGCCGGGTCTGGGTGCGCGACGGCTGCCGCGCACGCTTTGCCGATGGCGCCGGTGGGCCGCCCATCGGGTCACGGGCCGAGACGGTGGAAATCCGCTGCGAGAGCGCCGACCACCGCCTGCACGAATGCCGTGTGCCGGCGCGCGGGCAGGTGCGGCTGGTGCGCCAGCTGTCCGAGGCGCCCTGCATTTCGGGCCGCACCTGGGGCCAAAGCCCGGGGCGGGTGTGGGTGCATCAGGGATGCCGGGCCGAGTTCGCCGTGCAGGTGAATCCCGGCGCCGGCTTCAGCGGGGGCAATTGGACAGAGCCGCCCGATCGCACCTGGAATACCCCCCACCGGGGCCGCTACAGCGTGACCTGCGGCAGCCAGGGCCGCCACATGACGACCTGCGCCTGGGACACCCGCCAGGGGCCGCCGCGCCTGCTGGAGCAGCTGTCGCAGCGCGACTGCCGTCAGGGTGAGAGCTGGGGCACCACGGCCGACGGCGACCTCTGGGTCAGCCGCGGCTGCCGCGCCCGTTTCGGGGTGCGCTGAGCGCGCCGCCGGGCCGGCCCGGCGGGCGCCCGGTTCACATGGATTCGATCAGCATGCGCCGGTAGTCGTCGGCCGAGGCCAGGCGCGGGTTGGTCTTGTGGCAGTGGTCGAGCAGGGCGTGGTGGATGATCTGCTCGAACATCGAGTCGGTCACGCCCAGTGCCCGCAGCCCGGTGGGCAGGCCGAGCCGCGCCGTCAGATCGTGCACGGCCTGGGCCACGTCGGTGTCGGCGGGCAGGCCCATGGCCTGGGCCATGCGCGGCAGGCGCTGCTCGTTCTGAATCGACTCGGCACCAGCGTTGAAGCGGATCACCGCGGGCAGAAAGATGGCGTTCAAGGTGCCGTGGTGCGTGCGCGGATCGATGCCGCCCAGGCTGTGGCTGAGCGAATGCACGCAGCCCAGGCCTTTCTGGAACGCCAGCGCGCCGTGCATGCTGGCGGCCATCATGGCCAGGCGCGCGGCCTGGTCGGCGCCGTCTTGCGTGGCGCGCTCGATGTGCGTCCAGCCGCGGCGCAGGCCCTCCAGCGCGATGCCGTCGGCCGGCGGATTGAAGGCCGGCGCCATGAAGGTTTCCATGCAATGCGCGATGGCGTCCATGCCGGTGGCGGCCGTCAGGCGGGGGGGCAGGCCCAGGGTCAGGTCCGGATCACAAATGGCGGCCTTGGGCATCAACAACCAGTTGTGAAAGCCCAGCTTGCGCCCGTCGTCGACGATCAGGATGGCTCCGCGCGCCACCTCGCTGCCGGTGCCGGCGGTGGTGGGCACGGCGATCACCGGCGCCACGGCCTCGGTGATGCGCGTGGCGCCGCCCTCGATGGTGGCGTAGCCGGCCAGCGGACCGGGGTGGGTGGCGGCGATCGCCACGCCCTTGGCGCAATCCAGGGCGCTGCCACCACCCACGCCAATCAGGCCGTCGCACTGCTGGGTGCGGTAGATCTCCGCGGCGGCACGCACGGCGGCCTCGGTGGGGTTGGGTGGCGTGCCGTCGAACACCGCGTGCGGCAGGCCGCCCAGCGCGTCGAGCACCGGCTGCAGCACCCCGGCGGCGCGCACGCCGGCGTCGGTGACGATCAGCGGGCGCCGCATGCCGATGCGCTGGCAATGCGCCGCCAGTTGGGCAATGGCGCCGGATTCGAACTCGATCTGGGTCAGGTATTGGATAAGTGCCATGGCGACGGTTCCGGGATACGATGCGCCAGCCTTATTTCTGGCACATGAGGAGAGGATGATGGGTAAATTCAGTGTAGTACGTCCGGGCGCCACGCTGGTTGCCGCCGCCGCGCTGGCGTTGCTCGCGGCCTGTGCTGGCGCGCCCCAGCAGGTGCGCGTCGTCGAGACCCCGGGCTGCCTGAACGAGGCCCAGATCGACGGCTGGGTCGCCGCCCTGAAGGCGCGCAAGCCGGCCACCAACCCGCCCGAAACCCTGACCGAGGCCGACGCCGCCTGCACGCGCGCCAAGCTGCAGCGCCGCCTGACGCAAATCTACGGGCCGCTGGTCGGCTACAAGGCCGGCCTCACCAACCCGGCGGTGCAAAAGCGCTTTGCCTACGACAAGCCGGTGTGGGGCGCGTTGTACCAAGACATGCTGCTGCCCAGCGGCGCCGAGGTGGCGGCCGATTTTGGCGCCCGCCCGCTGTTCGAGGCCGACATGCTGGTGCGCGTGAAAAGCGCCGCCATCAACACCGCCAAGACCCCGGCCGAGGTGCTGGCCCATATCGACCAGGTGATTCCCTTCATCGAGCTGCCCGACCTGGTGGTGGAAACCCCGGCGCCGCCCAAGCTGGTGGGCACGGGCGTCAGCGCCATCAACGTTGGGGCGCGCCTGGGCGTCACCGGCACGCCCATTGCCGTGCCGACCGACCCGGCCGGCCAGGCACGCCTGTCCGACCAACTGCGCGACATGCAGGTGCGCCTGGTCGACGGCACCGGCAAGGAGCTGGGCAAGGGCAAAGGCTCGGACGTGCTGGGCCACCCGCTCAACGCCGTGGTGTGGCTGGCCGGCGCGCTGCGCGAGGCGGGCCTGAGCCTGCAGCCCGGGCAGGTGGTCAGCCTGGGTTCGTTCTCGCCCCTGGTGCCGGCCAAGGGCGGTATCAAGGCCACCGTGCATTACGATGGGCTCAGCGGTGCCCAGCCGGTGAGCGTCACGCTGCGCTGAGCCAGGGCCCCGACTCTGCGGTTCGCGCGCCGGCTTGCCGTGCAGGCCGGCGTTTTCTTTTTTGCCCGACATGTCCCACAGCCCCGAGATCCACGCCCGGTTGACGCCGGCCATGCGCCTGCTGGTCCAGCGCATGGCGCAGGCGCCGTACCCGCCCATGCACACCCTGAGCGCGGCCGAGGCCAAGGCCGCGTACGCCAAATCCATCGGCGTGCTCGACGTGCCCAAGCCCGAACTGGCGCGGGTGCACGACTTCACCTTGCCCGCCCGCGACGGTCAGCCGCTGCACGCGCGGCTGGTGGCGCCCTCGGCCGAGCCCGGCCTGCCGGTGCTGCTGTACACCCACGGTGGCGGCTTCACCATTGGCGGCATCGCCTCGCACGACACCTTTTGCCGCGTGCTGGCGCAGCTGAGCGGGGCGGCGGTGCTGTCGCTGGACTACCGGCTGGCGCCGGAGCACCGCTTTCCCACCGCCGTGCACGACGCCTGGGATGCGCTGCGCTGGCTGGCGGGTGAGGGTGGAGCGGCCCTGGGCCTGGACACCACGCGCATCGCCGTCGGGGGCGATTCCGCCGGCGGTACCCTGGCCGCCGTCAGTGCGCTGCACGCCCGCGATCAGGGCCTGAAGCTGGCCCTGCAGCTGCTCATCTACCCCGGCACCACCGACCACCAGGACACCGATTCGCACGCCCTGTTCGCGCACGGCCCGGTGCTGGACAAGGCCATGATCGACTGGTTCTTTCACCAGTACATCGACGCCGTGGACCGCGGCGACTGGCGCTTTGCCCCCTTGAAAAGCGCCGAGGTGGACGACGTCGCCCCGGCCTGGGTCGGCCTGGCCGAGTGCGATCCACTGGTCGACGAGGGTGTGCTGTACGCCGACAAGCTGCGCGCCGCTGGCGTGCCGGTCGATCTGGAGATTTACCGCGGCGTGGTGCACGGCTTCATCACCATGGGCCGCGCCATCGCCGAGGCGCGCCAACTGCACCAGGACGCGGCCGCGGCGTTGCGCCGGGCGTTTTCCGCAGGGGCACGATGCTCCTGTATTAATAGCTACTAAGGATGTTCCCACGCCGACTGACGGCTGTTTTTCTCATGAACCCACCTTGCCCATGAAACGACAGGATTTCCGCCATTTCCACCGCTTGCGCGTGCGCTGGTCCGAGGTGGACGTGCAAAAGATCGTCTTCAACGCCCACTACCTGGCCTATTTCGACCTGGGCATCAGCGCCTACTGGCGCGCGCTGGCCATGCCCTACGAGGCCGCCATGCAGCTGTTGCAAGGCGACATGTACCTGCGCAAGGCGCAGGTCGAGTTCCAGGCCTCGGCGCGCATGGACGACCTGCTGGACATCGCCATGCGCTGCGAGCGGGTGGGCAATTCGTCCATGAGCTTCGTCGGTGCCATCTTCCGGGGCGAGCAGTTGCTGATCACTGGCGAGCTGGTCTACGTGTTTGCCGACCCGGTAAGCCAGACCTCGCGCCCCGTGCCTGCGCCGCTGCGCGCCTTGCTGCAGGGCTACGAGGCGGGCGAGCCGGTGCTGGACGTGCGCACCGGCGACTGGGCGACCCTGGGCGAGGCCGCCGCCGGCGTGCGCACGGCGGTGTTCGTTGAAGAGCAGGGCATTGCCCGCGAGGACGAGTGGGACGCCGCCGACCACGGTGCGGTGCACGCCGTGGTCTTCAACCGCCTGGGCCAGGCCGTGGGCACCGGCCGCCTGCTGCAGGACGGCCCCGGCATCGCCCGCATTGGCCGCATGGCCGTGCTGCACCCGCTGCGCGGCACCCGCATCGGCCAGTCCGTCGTCGAAGCCCTGGAAAACGCCGCCCGAGCCCGCGGCGACCACGAAGTGCGCCTGGCCGCCCAGCGCAGCGCCGAGCCCTTTTACGCCCGCCTGGGCTACCAGCCCCACGGCGAGCCGTTTGAAGAGGTGGGGATCGCGCATGTGGGCATGCGCAAGGCCATGGCGCGGCGCGCCGCCGGCTGAGCGCTACACCGGCAGGAGCGGCTGGCGCACGCAGTAACGGCACTCTTGCGCCGGCTCTTGCGAGGCCTCGGTGCTGGCCAGCCGGGGTTCGCCGCCGTGGTGGCACTCGTGTCGCAGCCATTCGCCGAACCGTTGGTAGCTCTCCATGTTGCTGCGCCAGTTGGGTGCGCAAAGGTAGTAGCCCAGCGGGCTTTCAAAGCGCTGGTCGAAAAGCTCGACCAATTTTTGGCTGGAAAGCACGTCGTTGACCAGGCACGAGGGCACCAGCGCCACGCCCGATCCCGAGATCGCCGCCTGGATGATCAGGGTAAACAAATTGAAGCTCGGCCCGATGCGTGCCTCTCTGCGTTCGCCCGCGTAGGCGATGAACCAGTCTTCCCAGGCCGACGGAATTTCGATGTGCTGCAGCAGGGTGCAGTTCTTGAGGTCGTTGAAGCGCTGAATCGAGAACCGATCCCGGTATTCGGGTGAACACACGACGCTGGTTTCCTTGCCGATCAGGTAGGTGGCCTCGCCGAGCGTCCAGTCGCCGTAACCGTACTGGATGGAGGCGTCGTACTCGGGCCCCGTTTCGATGATGTCGGTGGTGTGGTAGCGCGCGAAATTGACCGAAATGTCTGGGTTGAGCGACTTGAACGCCTCCAGCCGGCACAGCAGCCAGTTGGCCGCGAAGGTCGGGGCCACCAACAAATTCAGCAAATGGGTGTGCTTGGCCGTCGACATCACCTGCGTGGTGGCGCTTTCCAGCGCTTGCAGGGCGGGGCGCACGAATTCCAGGTAGTTCTCGCCAATTCGCGTCAACACCAGGCCATGGCGAGACCGGATGAACAGCGGGTGTCCGAGATAGCTTTCAAGTTCCGCGATATGCCGGCTGATGGCGCTCTGCGTGACGAACAAGTCCTTGGCCGCCTTGGAGAACGACAAGTGGCGTGACGAGACGACGAAGGCATTCAATTCGGACAGGGTTGGGCAGCGCCTACGCATGGTGTGTATGAGTGTTGCTCATGAGGGTAGAAAAATTTAGCAAAGAACCAGGCCCAAAGTAGCCGCACTTTCGTCCTGCTCGTCGCTACAGTCGCAAGGAAAGGAGACGAGGGGCCGCATGCGGCGCTCTGAAATTATGCAAGCGACTTTGATTCGAAATGCCAAGATTCTCGATACTCGAAATCTTGAATTGACTTTTACTCATAGTGTGCTCATTCAGGACGGCATCATCCTGAAGATTGGCGGAGCCGACCTGGCCTGCGAAGGCGCGTTTGAAATTGACGCCAAGGGCATGACCCTGATGCCCGGATTGATCGACTGCCATGTCCATGTCGTGGCCTCGTCCTTCAATCTGGGCGCGGTGGCCCGCATGCCCAATGCCCTGGCCCTGCTGCGAGCCTTGCCGATCATGAGCGGCATGCTTGACCGTGGCTTCACTTCCGTGCGCGACGCCGGTGGCGCCGACTGGGCCCTGGCCGAGGCGGTGCGCACAGGGCAGGTGGTCGGTCCGCGCCTGTTCTGCGCCGGAAAAGCCCTGTCCCAAACCGGCGGCCACGGCGATTTCAGGGTGCGAAACGACATACTGGATCCGTGCGCGTGCGCCAACAAGATCGGCAATATCGCGCGGGTGGTGGATGGCGTCGATGCCTGCCGGCTGGCGGTGCGCGAGGAAATCATGAAGGGCGCCGCGCAGATCAAGGTCATGGCCTCGGGGGGCGTGGCGTCGCCGAACGACCCCATCAACAACCTGGGGTTCTCCGAGGCCGAACTGCGCGCCATCGTGGAGGAGGCCGGCAACGCGAACACTTACGTGATGGCGCACGCCTACACGCCACAGGCCATCGCCCGTGCCATTCAGTGCGGTGTGCGCACCATTGAACACGGGAATCTGGTGGACGAGGCCACGGCCCAACAAATGAAGGCGCTGGGGGCCTTCATGGTGCCGACGCTGGTGACCTACGAAGGTCTGGCCAACGATGGGGCCAAGTACGGCTTGCCGGAAGAATCGGTGAACAAGATCGCCAAGGTGCGCACCAATGGCTTGCGCGCCCTGGAAATATTGGATGCCGTCGGGGTCAAGATGGGCTACGGCAGCGATTTGCTGGGTGAGACACACTACATGCAGTCGCAAGAGCTGCTGCTGCGCAGCCAGGTGCTGGGCAGCGCCAAGGTGATCCAGCAGGCGACCCTGATCAGCGCTGAAATCCTGAACCACGCAGGTCTGCTGGGCGAGGTCGCGGAGCAGGCGTACGCCGATTTGCTCCTGGTGGACGGCAATCCGTTGGACGACATCGCCTTGCTGACCCAGCATGAGACGGCCATCAAGTTGATCATGCGCGCCGGCACCATCCATAAGAACAGCTGCTGCTGATTCCCGTTTCTTTTTCCTCCCTTTTTTCGGAAAAACCCATGTACTCGGTATCAGAGCGCCTGGAGCGGCTGCCGTTCAGCAGCTTTCATTTCAAATTGCTGATCATCGGCGGCCTGGGGCTGGCCTTTGAGGCACTGGATGCCGGCATCATCGCCTTCATTCTTCCGTCCTTGCGCCAGCAATGGGGGTTGACGGCGGCGCAGGCTGGCTGGATTGCCAGCAGCACCTATGTCGGCTTTCTGGTCGGGGCGCTGCTGTCGGGCATGCTGGGCGACCGGTTCGGCCGCAAGGTGGTGATGATGTGGGCTTTGGTCCTGTTTTGCGTCGCCACCTTCGCCAACGCGTTCGCCACCAATTTTCATGAGTTTTACCTCTTGCGTATGGTGGCTGGCGTGGGTATGGGGGCGGAGGGTGCCATCGTCGCGCCCTACCTGGCCGAGTTCGTCAGCAGTCGGTACCGGGGCCGTTTCACCGGGGCGCTGGCCGGCTTCTTTTCCTTTGGTTTCGTGCTGTCGGCGCTGCTGGGCTACCTGATTGTTCCGTTGGGTGACGACGGTTGGCGTTGGCTGATGATGATCGCCGCCGCTCCGGTGGTGTTTTTGCTGTGGATGAGAAGGTCGCTGTTCGAATCCCCGCGCTGGCTGGAAGACACGGGGCGCAAGCAAGAGGCCTCGGATATCTGCGATGCGATTGAAGAGCAGGTTCGGCGCAGCACCGGCAAGCCACTGTTGACCCCGGTGGTGGCCAACCAGCGTGCCTCGACAGCCACGTCGGAGATTGGTGGAAGCGCCTGGAACAAGTTCGCGGCCTTGCTCTCACCGAAATACATGAAAACCACCATGGTGGTTTGGGTTTTCTGGATTTCAGTGATTTTTTGCTATTACGCCTTCCTGGTCTGGATACCCAGTCTGCTGGTCGCCAAGGGTTTCACGATCACCAAGAGCTTTTCGTTCACGATATTGATGGCGGCCTCAACTCCGAAGTGCAACACCGCTGATTGATATTGAGGATCAGCGAATACTGATCAGTGAATGGTAGCTGTTTGCTGTTGTTCGATGGCCTGCATGAGTTGCTTGAACCTCTCGTAGGGCGTGAACCAGCCCAGCGTCTGCCTGGGTCTGTTGTTGAGCAGATCGGCAATCGAGTCCAGCGCGTGCTGATCGTGAATGCTCAGATCCGTGCCCTTGGGCAGGTACTGGCGCAACAGGCCATTGATGTTTTCGCAACTGCCCTTTTGCCAAGGACTGTGCGGATCGCAGAAGTACACCCGGATGTGGGTGTTGGCCGCCAACTCCTTGTGACGGGCCATCTCCTTGCCTTGGTCGTAGGTCAGCGTCTGGCGCAAAGGCTGGGCAATCAGATTCAACTTGGCCGTGAACGCTGCCAGCGCACTCTCGGCACTGGCATCGGGCATCTGGCACAGCAGCACCAGGCGCGTGGTGCGCTCCACCAGCACGCCCACGGCCG
>JAIUOM010000107.1 GCA_020161215.1 Pseudomonadota bacterium | reverse complement strand
GGCGCTGGCGCGCCAGCCGGCCGGCACGGTGCAGGCGCCAAGCCAGCAGGCCGAGCACGCCGAACACGGCGTAGGCGGCCAGCCGGTGCGTGTAGTGGATGGCGGTGAGGGCGTGAAACTCCAGCTGCGAGCCGTCGGCCGACAGGCCCAGCGGGCGCCACAACTCAAAACCTTGGGCGAAATCCATGGCCGGCCACCAACTGCCCTGGCACATCGGGAAGGTGTTGCACACCAGCACGGCGTAGTTGGTGCTGACCCAGCCCCCCAGGGCGATCTGCACGCCGAGCAGGGCCGCGGCAGCCCACAACAGGACGCGCAGGCCGGGCGCCAGCGGCTCGGCCGGCACGCCGGCGGCCTGGCGGTAGCGCTCGGCTTGCGCCGTGAGCAGCACCAGCAGGCCCACGCCGCCCAGCAGGTGCAAGGTGACGATGGCGGGAAACAGCTTCATGGTGACGGTGAGCGCGCCGAACGCACCCTGGGCGCACACCCAGGCCAAGGTGACCAGGGGCCAGGCCGGGTTCAGCGTTTGGGTGCGCGCCACGCCCGCGCCACCTCGCCGATCACGCCGCCACTGCAGCCAGGTGGCCCAGGCCAAGGCGATGATCAGCACGCCCACGCCCGTGGCCAGGTAGCGGTGCACCATCTCCACCCAGGCCTTGCCGTGGGTGACGGGGCCGCTCGGCATGGCCTGCTGGGCGGCGGCGATGTCGGCGTGCGCGCCGGCCGGGCTGGCCTGGCCGTAGCAGCCCGGCCAATCCGGGCAGCCCAGGCCGGAATCGGTCAGGCGCGTGAAGGCGCCGAACAGCACCAGGTCGAAGGTGAGGAACAAAGTCAGCAGGGTCAGGGCGCGCAGGCGGCGTGCCGGCGTGGCGCCGCGGCTGCGCAGCCACACCCAGGCCAGCGGGCCGAGGGCCAGCACCAGGCCCATGCCCATCAGGCGCAGGGCCGGACTCAGGTCGTACAGCGGGGTGGATTCCATGGCTTGGGTGGCACGCGCCGCGACTTAAGGGGTGGTGCCCTCGCGGCCGGGTTGGTCCCAGCTGACGGAGGCGCGCATCAGGCGTTCCAGGTCGCGCTTGGCCTGGGCCGCGCTGGCCTTGTCCAGCCCGGGCGGAAAGCGCAGCATCCAGTGGCCCAGGGAATCGACCAGGTACAGGTGTTCGCCGAGCGCATGGCCGTCCTCGGGGGTCAGCCAGCGCGCCAGGTCGTCGGGTGGCACGCGCAGCACGGTGGCCTGGCTGAGCCCGGGCAGCAGGGCGTCGGGCACGCGTGCGCTGTCGCTGACCAGCCAGACCCAGTCCAGCCGGTCCTTTTCCTTGCCCAGGATTTCGCGCAGCTGGCGCTGCAGGTACAGGTGGTTCTGGCAGGCCCCCTCGCAAGCCCCTCCGGCCACGCTGACCAGCAGCCACTGTCCCTTGAGCGACTGCAGCGGCACCGGTCGGCCGCTCAGGTCGGTGGCCACCACGGCCGGGATTTCGCGCTGCGGATCGATCAAGGTGCCAAAGTTGCGCCGCCCTTCCGGGCGCACCACGTAGTAGGCGAGGTACGAGGCAATCACCGGCGCGGCGCACACCAGGGCCAGCAACAGCATGGTCCAGCGGCCGCTGCGGGTGCGGCGCCCGTCCTGCACCAGCACGGCTTCAGGCGAAGGCATGGCGTGCACCGTCAGGCCCAGCGGCGTGTCGTGCGCGCGCTCAGGCACGGGAGGAGCGGAAGACAGGTCTGACAACTTGGAACCAGATCAAAAGTAAGCCGAGCAGTGCGCACAGCCCGAACCACTGGAAAGCGTAACCGTGGTGCTTGTCGACGCCGAGCGTCGGCTCGGGCCATTGGCGCAGCAGGCCCTCGGAGGGCGCCCCGGTCTGCACCACCACCACCTGGGCCAGCGGCAGGCCGGTTTCGCGCCGGAAGGCGTCCAGGTCGAGATTTTGCCGGATCGGACCCAGCCCGTCCTCGCCAAGGGCATAGGCGCGCGAAGGATGCTCGGCGACGCGGCCGCTCAAGCGCACTTCGCCGCTGGGCGTGTCGATGGGCGGCAGGGCTTGCCGGTCGGAGAAATTGCGCGGCACCCAGCCACGCTGCACCAGCACCACGGCGTCGCGCCCGGCCAAACGCAGGGGTGTCAGCACGTAAAAGCCGGTGCGCTCGGCCATCACCCGGTTGTCCAGGTACACCGTGCGCTCGGCCAGCCACTGGCCGCGCAGCGCCACGCCACGGTGCAGCAGCGCGTCGGCCTGCGCCGGCGACAGCGGGGCGGCCAGCGAGGCGCCGTCCAACGCGGGCAGGCGCTGGCGTTCGGCAATGGCGGCCTGCAGCGCCAGCTTTTCATCGGCTCGCGCCAACTGCCAGCGCCCGAGCGAGAAGGTGCTGGCCATGCCCGCCAACGCCGCCACGATCACCAGCGCACGGCGCCAGCCCTGGGTCCAGCGGCTCACGGGATAATCGGCTCCATGAAACAAGTGCTTGTGGGTCTCGCCTTCCTGGGCATCATCGGCAGCCTGGCCTCGGCCTTGGTGTTCATGATGCAGCGTGGGCAGACCGATGAAACCGACGACACGCGCCGCGCCTCGCGCATGGTCAAGGCGTTGGCCGTGCGGGTCGGCGTGTCGGTGCTGCTGTTCGTGTGCATTCTGATCGCCTGGAAGCTGGGCTACATCCAGCCCACCGGCCTGCCGGCGGGGCGGTAGACCCGCCAGGCGGCGCTCCGGCGCCCCAGCACCGCCGTCCAATGAAATGAAAAGAGCGCCCGTCGGCGCTCTTTGGGCTGGGGCAAGGCCCGGATCACAACCAATAGACCAACAGGTACAGGCCCAGCCACACCACGTCCACGAAGTGCCAATACCAGGCCGCGCCCTCGAAACCGAAGTGGCGCTGCGGGGTGAAGTGACCCTTCATCAGGCGCAGGGTGATGAACAGCAGCATCAGCATGCCAATGAACACGTGCAGGCCGTGAAAACCGGTCAGCATGAAGAAGGTCGAGCCGAAGATGCCGGAACTGAGTTTCAGATTCAGTTCGGTGTAGGCGTGGTAGTACTCGTAGCCTTGCACGCACAGGAAGGTGGCGCCCAGCAACACGGTGATCCACATGAAGCCAATGCAGCGGGCACGCTGGTTGGCGACCAGCGCGTGGTGGGCGATGGTCAGCGTGACGCCCGAGCTGAGCAGCAGCGCGGTGTTGATGGTGGGCAGCCAGAACGGGCCCATGGTCTGGAAGGGCTCGACGATGCCGGCCGGCGAAGCGGTGGCACCGGCCGCCAGGCTGGGCCACACGGCCTTGAAGTCGGGCCACAGCAGCGCGTTCTCCAAGCTGCCGAGTTCGGGCACCGAGTGCGCGCGACCCCACCACAGGGCAGTGAAGAAGGCGCCGAAGAACATCACCTCGGAGAAGATGAACCAGCTCATGCTCCAGCGGTAAGACAGATCGATCTTGCGGCCGTAGAGTCCTCCCTCGCTCTCGCGCACGGCATCGCCAAACCACTGGTAAAGCACGAACAGCCACCACACCAGGCCCAGCAACAGCGACCATTTGCCCCAGGCGGCGCCATTGACCCATTCGGCCGCGCCCAGGATGACGAAAAACAGCCCGATGGCGGCCATCACGGGGTGCCGCGATTCCGCCGGGACGTAGTAGTACGGCGTCTTGCCGTGGGTTGCGGTGCTCATGCTGACTTCACTCCTGCGCTCTCGAATTTATAGCTATTCACGAAGACTTTGCGCCGACAAGACGCTTGTTTTTACAACGACACCGAAAGACACGGGCGCCTCACGCCCCGCTCCCGGACACCACCCAGTTGACGATACCCACCAGCACCAGCACGAACAGCAAAGCCGCCAGAACGCCGGCCACGATGACGTGAAACGGATTGACCTGCGCCAGATCTTGCTGGTAGTCGCTGCGCTTGCGGATGCCCAGAAAACCCCAGGCCACCATCTTGACCGAACGCCAGAACGAGGGCGGTGCCGGTTGCTGCGGCGCGGGCGACTGCGGGCGCGCGTTCACGTGCCCACCTCGGGTGCGCTGGGCGCGGCCGCGGCGCTGGACGAGTCGGGCGCCGGCGGCGTCTTGCCGCCCACCTCGAAGAAGGTGTACGACAGGGTGATGGTGGTCACGTCCTTGGACAGCTTGGGGTCGATGACGAAGGCCACCGGCCATTCGCGCTTTTCGCCCGGCTCCAGCGTGTACTGGTTGAAGCAGAAGCACTCCAGCTTGTGGAAATGCGCCGACGCCTGGCGCGGCGCATAGCTGGGAATGGCCTGTGCCGCCATGCGCTTGGGCTGGGTGTTGCGAAACTCGTACATCACCGTGGTCAACTCGCCCGGGTGCACCTGCACCGAGCGCACCGCCGGATGGAATTCCCACACCCCGCGCGCATTGGCATCGAATTCGACCGTGATGGTGCGGCTGCGGTCCACCTGCGTGTTCTTCAGCGCCTGCGCGCTGAGGCCGGTGCGGGCGTTGCCGGGCACCAGACCCTCGGACAGCGACAGGATGTTGATACCCGTGACTTCGCAGATGGCGCGGTACAGCGGGATCAGCGCGTAACCGAAGGCAAACATGCCGGCCGTGACCACGGCCAGCTTGCCCACCATCTTCAGGTTTTCACTGCGCAGCGCCATGGCCTAGAGCCTCGTCAATGTCCCAGCAGCACCATACGCGCCATGAAGCCGAGGAAGAACACCACGGCCACCGAGGCCAGGATCAGGCCAAGGCGTTGGTTGCGTTTCTTCAGCTCGGGCGGGGTCATGGTGCGGTCGGGCTCCTGCTAAGGCCTAAGGCGGCGTGTGCTCTGGCCTTCAGCCGATCACACGGGTGGCCGTGGCGTCCAGCTTGGGCGGGGTTTCAAAGGTGTGGAAAGGTGCTGGCGAGGGCACTTCCCACTCCAGGCCTTCGGCGCCTTCCCACGGTTTTTGCGGCGCCTTGGCGCCCTGGCCGCGCATGCAGGGCAGCGCGACGAACAGGAAGAAGTAGACCTGGGCGAAGCCAAAGAAGAAGCCGCCGATCGACGCAATCATGTTGAAGTCGGCGAATTGCATCGGGTAGTCGGCATAGCGACGCGGCATGCCGGCCAGACCCAGGAAGTGCATCGGGAAGAAGGTGATGTTGAAGGAGATGATCGACCACCAGAAGTGGATTTTGCCGCGCGTCTCGTTGTACATCACGCCGGTCCACTTCGGCGCCCAGTAGTAAAAACCGGCGAACAGCGCGAACAGCGAGCCGGCCACCAGCACGTAGTGGAAGTGGGCGACGATGAAGTAGGTGTCCTGAATCTGGGTGTCGAACGGCGCCACGGCCGGCATCAGGCCGGTGAAGCCACCGATGGTGAACACGAAGATGAAGCCGACGGCAAACAGCATCGGGGTTTCAAAGGTCATGGAGCCGCGCCACATGGTGGCGATCCAGTTGAAGATCTTCACGGCAGTCGGCACCGCGATCAGCATGGTGGCGTACATGAAGAACAGCTGGCCTGTCACCGGCATGCCGGTGGTGAACATGTGGTGCGCCCACACGATGAAGCTCAGGATGGCGATGGCCGAGGTGGCGTACACCATGGAGGCGTAACCGAACAGCTTCTTGCGAGCGAAGGTCGGGATCACGTGGCTGATGATGCCGAAGGCCGGCAGGATCATGATGTAGACCTCGGGGTGGCCGAAGAACCAGAAGATGTGCTGGTACATCACCGGGTCGCCACCGCCGGCGGGGTTGAAGAAGCTGGTGCCGAAATGACGGTCGGTCAGCGTCATGGTGATGGCGCCGGCCAGCACGGGCATGACGGCGATCAGCAGGTAGGCGGTGATCAGCCAGGTCCAGCAGAACATCGGCATCTTCATCAGCGTCATGCCGGGCGCGCGCATGTTCAGGATGGTCACGATGATGTTGATCGAGCCCATGATGGAGCTGGCGCCCATGATGTGCATGGCGAAGATGCCGGCGTCCATCGAGGGGCCCATCTGCAGCGTCAGCGGCGCGTACAGCGTCCAGCCGGCGGCAGGCGCGCCGCCGGGCATGAAGAACGAACCGGCCAGCATGGCGCCGGCCGGGATCAACAGCCAGAAGCTGAAGTTGTTCATGCGCGCGAAGGCCATGTCGGAGGCGCCGATCTGCAGCGGCACCATCCAGTTGGCGAAGCCCACGAAGGCCGGCATGATGGCGCCGAACACCATGATCAGGCCGTGCATGGTGGTGAGCTGGTTGAACAGCTCGGGGTTGACCACCTGCAGGCCGGGCTGGAACAGCTCGGCGCGAATCAACAGCGCCAGCACGCCGCCGATCATCAGCATGGTGAAGGAGAACAACAGGTACAGCGTGCCGATGTCCTTGTGGTTGGTGGCGAACACCCAGCGGCGCCAGCCCGTGGGGCCGTGGTGATGGTGGTCGTCGTGCGCGTGGTCGTGATGACCGGTGTGCGAACTGGGAAGGACGGCGCTCATGGAGGTTTCTCCGGATTAATGCTCTAGAAAGGACTCGGCGGGTTCAACGGGGCGCGGACAATCAGCTCCCGGCGGGGAACTTGCCCTCGCGGGCGGCCTTGAACTCGGCGGGCTGCACCGCCTTGCCGGTCTTGTTGCTCCAGTGGTTCTTGGTGTAGGTGACGACCGCCGCCAGCTCGACGTCGGACAGCTGCTTCCAGGCCGGCATGGTGCCATTGTTGCGGCCTTCCAGCACCACGTGCATCTGGTCGGCCATCGGGCCCAGCACGACGGCGCTGCCGTCCAGCGCCTTGATGGCGCCACCGCCGCGGCCGTTTTCCTGGTGGCAGGCGGCGCAGTTGGCGGCGTAGACTTTCTGACCACGTGCCACCAGCTCGTCCAGGGTCCAGGTCTTGTTGGGGTCGTCGGCCAGCGCGGCCAGGCGCTTTTTCTCGCCTTCAACCCAGCTGGTGTACTCGTTGGCCGGCAGCACCTTCACGTGGATCGGCATGTAGGCGTGTTCCTTGCCGCACAGCTCGGCGCACTGGCCGTAGAAGTCACCGGTCTGCTCGGCCTTGAACCAGGTGTCGCGCACGAAGCCGGGGATGGCGTCCTGCTTGACGCCAAAGGCCGGCACCATCCAGGCGTGAATAACGTCGTTGGCGGTGGTGATGATGCGCACCTTCTTGCCGACCGGCACGACCAGCGGGTGATCGACCTTCAGCAGGTAGTTGTCGCCCTCGGGCGTGCCGGCGTTGGACAGGGCGCGCTGCGAGGAATCCAGGGTGGAGAGGAAGGAAATGCCCTCGCCTTCACCCTTCAGGTAGTCGTAGCCCCATTTCCACTGGTAGCCGGTGGCCTTGATGGTCAGGTCGGCGTTGGTGGTGTCTTTTTGCGCCACCAGCACCTTGGTGGCCGGCAAGGCCATCAGGATCACGATGATGAACGGCACCAGGGTCCAGATCACCTCGACGGTGACCGATTCGTGGAAGCTGGCGGGCTTGGCGCCCTGCGACTTGCGGTGCTTCCAGATGGAATAGAACATCACGCCGAACACCAGCAGGAAGATGATCGTGCAGATGATCAGCAGCATCCACATCAGCCAGTGCTGCTCCTCGGCGATGCGGGTGACCGGCGGATGCAGGCTGAGCTGATTCACCGCCGGTCCGCCCGGCAGGTCATTGACCTTGGCCGCCAACGCGGCGGTGCTGGCCCATGCCGCCATCCAGACGGCTGCTTGGCGCGGAAAGCCGGCCAGCTTGCTTGTCATGCTCTTCATCGTGCTCACGTCTTCAAAATCTGCTCAACCACATCCCGATCCGCCCCATGCCACGTGGCCACCGGCCCGCAGCGCGCTGCGCATCTCCCCCGCCAGGGCCGGGCGCCACTCCGGCCGCACGTGGCAGCCGATGCGAACCCGACGGCCCTGGGCGCTGACCTCGATCAGGCCATCGCCGTGCGTCGTGTCGGCGATGCGCACCTGGGCGCCGCCAAACTCCAGCCGCTCGCGTCGGCCCGCGCGTTCTCGTTCGACGATCAGGTGCCCGTCTTGCAACGACACCGTCTCGCCATCGGCCGCATGCCGGGCATAGGCCAAAAAAGCCACCCCCAACGCCAACAGCTCCAGGCCCGCGAAGCCGATCACCATTCGGGCGCCCATCCACCAGAAGCCCAAGCCGATGCCCAGCGATACCCCGCACAGCGACAGGTACAGGCCCAGCATTTGCCGCGGCGTCACGCTGCAGTTGCGGCGCAGATGCCACGCCAGAGCCTGATCGCTGACGCGCGCGAATCGATAAGCCGACGTATTGTGCAAGGGGAAATCGCCTTTGGGAAACCACCGCTGCGCGCAGCCACCATCCTCGTGCGGCCGAGTGTACTCGACTCGACATGCCGCTTTGACCTTTCTCAACCTGACGGCAAGTTTCTATTGCGCTGCCGCAACTGGGTTCTCATTTCATCCAGTGAAAGTGTGGTATGCGCCTGCACCGCGTGGCGCGGTACCGGTTTCAGCGCGTGGCCGTAGACGATTTCGAAGCTGAGCGTCAGCGGGCCGCCGCCTGGCGCGCGCAACTGCGCGTCGAGGGCCGCCTCCAGCCGCCGCCGCCAGGCCGGCGTGCGCAAGCCGCCAAACCGCTCCGGGTGCAGGTTGCGCCCCAGCTCGCGCAGCTCGGCCAGCAGGCGCGCTGGGGTGTCGAACGTCAGCGTCAGGCGCTCCATGTCCATCACCGGGTCGGCAAAACCGGCGGCCACCAGCTGATCGCCCCAGTCGTGCATGTCGGTGAAGGCCTGCGCCGGCGGCGGCCAGCCCAGGCGGGCATACAGCTCGCGCAACTCGCGCACCGTGTCCGGCCCCAGGCAAGAGAACATCAGAAAACCATCCACCGCCAAGGCCTGGTGCCAGTCGGCCATCAACGCCGCCGGGTCGGCCGACTGGTGCGCCAGCATGTTGGCCCACAGCAGCTGGGCCGCGCCCGGCGGTGGCGTCGGACCGGCCTGGGACGGCGCCGCCCGGCTCCCTCGCCAACGTGTCCACCAGCCGGTCTTTGCATCTTTTTTGATAGCATCCTCGGATGACTGGGCGCCGACCAGCACCCTGAAATGCCCTGCATCCGGGTACTGCAGCCGCACCAACTCGTGGCCCTGCGCGCCGCCGCGCACCGGCGACCAATCCACCCACTGGCGCACCGGCAGGCGGATCACCGGCAGGCGCTCGGCCATGCGCCGCGCCACTTCCTCGTGCAGCCAGGGCGAAGTCTCGGGCGCGCGCCGGGCCCAGCGGGCGGCGGCCACGGGGTCGATGGTGGGGGGCAGTTCGGTGGACATGGCGAGCGACCAGTATATTGATGCGCTCGCCGGCTTGCCCCACCATGTTCACCCGCCTGCTGTCCCCCAGCGCCTGGCCCGGCCAGTGCCTGATTTGCCACGCCTGGCCGGCCCGCACCCTGTGCCCGGCCTGCGTGGGCCGCTTCGCCCAGCCCGTGCCGCGCTGCCACGGCTGCGCGCTTCCGGTGCCCGAGGGCGTGGCGCGTTGCGGCGCCTGCCTGCGCGAGCCGCCGCCGTTCGAGCAATGCCGGGTGGCGGTGTCGTACCAGTGGCCGTGGGCTCGCTGCGTGGCGCGCCTGAAGTTCCAGCAAGACCCCGGCCTGGCCAGCGCGCTGGCGGCATTGCTGGCCGATGCACCGGGCGTGGCACCCGCCCTGGCCACGGCCGACATGGTGCTGCCGCTGCCCTTGTCGAGCCAGCGCCTGGCCGAACGCGGCTACAACCCCGCCCAATTGCTGGCCCAGCGGCTCGACGGGCATCGGCTGCGCCTGCAGGTGCTGTTGCGGATTCGCCACGGCACACCCCAGCGCGGCCTGACGCGCGCCGAGCGCTTGCGCAACGTGCGGGGCGCCTTTGCCCTCGACCCCTTGTTGGCCCCCAGCGTGCGCGGCCGTCACGTCGTGCTGGTGGACGACGTGATGACCACCGGCGCCAGCCTGGCCGAAGCCGCCCGCGTGCTGCGCGCCGGTGGCGCGGCCCAGGTCACGGCGCTGGCCTTCGCGCGCACCGACGTCCCCCATTGACCCCGATTCCACCCGCCTCAAGCCATGTTCCACATCGTCCTGGTCGAACCCGAAATTCCGCCCAACACCGGCAACGTGATCCGTCTGGCGGCCAACACCGGCTGCCACCTGCACCTGATTGAGCCGCTGGGCTTTTCAATGGACGACAAGCACATGCGCCGTGCCGGCCTGGACTACCACGAGTACGCCGAGCTGCGCCGCCATGCCGACTGGGCGGCCTTCGTGCGCGATTGCGCCCCCGCGCCCGAGCGCCTGTTCGCCCTCACCACGCGCGGCACGCGCGCCGTGCACGAGGTGCGCTTCGCGCCCGGCGACTGGCTGGTGTTTGGCGCCGAAACCCGGGGCCTGCCGCCGGCCCTGCGCGACAGCCTGGCGGCGCCCCAGCAATTGCGCCTGCCCATGCGTCCCGGCCAGCGCAGCCTGAACCTGTCCAACGCCGTGGCCGTCACCGTGTTCGAGGCCTGGCGGCAAAACGGCTTTGCCGGCAGCTGAATCCCCCGAAGACCAAAGTCGGCGGATGGCGACGGCGCCCGCAACGCGGCTTCGCCCAAGAACATCCGCTCCAGTTTCCCCTACAAGAAGCCGATGGCCGCGGAGCAGGCCATGCCAGCGGACGCCGCGGAGCGGGCTTCGCCCGGCCGCTGGCGTCGTCCCCTGGGGGATGGCGCGCAGCGCCTCAGGGGGGAGCCCGCTACGCCGCCACGTGGTACCTCGACACCGGCTCGGCCACGCACACCGGCTTGTCGCTGCCCTCGCGCTCGATGGTGCTTTGCCAGGTCAGCTGCAGGCCGCCCTGGATGGGCATGGCCTCCAGCAGGCGCATGCGCGCGCGCAGGCGGCTGCCCACCGGCACCGGGGCCATGAAACGCACCTTGTTCAGCCCGTAGTTGATGCCCATGCTGACGCCCCGCACCTCGAACGAACGCATCGAGAAACCGGCCAGCAGCGACAGCGTCAGGTAGCCGTGCGCGATGGTGGTGCCGAAGGGCCCGGTCTTGGCCCGCTCGGCGTCGACATGGATCCATTGGTGGTCGCCGGTGGCGTCGGCGAACTGGTCGATGTGCTGCTGGGTCACCGTGAACCAGTCGGAGACGACCACTTCCTGCCCGGCGCAGGCGGCCAGATCGGCCAGGGAATCAAAGGTTTTCATGGGCCTGAATCTAGCCCGACACGCGCGCCGGCGCTGTCCGCCGCGCGACGCACGGCGCCCCACTCAGGGCTGATCCAGCCAGCGGCAGATGCCCTGCCACTGCTCCAGATCACGCGCCACGCGGCCGGGGCCGACGTCGAACAAGGTCAGCCCGCGCGCGGCCAGGTACACGTAGTTTTGCGTCGAACGCAGCATGCCCAGCACTGGCAGACCCAGGCCGTCGACGAACTGCCGCAATTGGTCGGCGGCGATGGTGCGCTCGTTCACGCGCATGCCCACGATGCCGATCTGGCGCTCGCCACCGCCCCTGATCTCGGCCAGTTGGTCCAGAAATTCGCGCGTGGCGTAGATGTCGAAGATGCTGGCTTGCAGCGGCACCAGCACCTTGTCGGCCAGGCGCACCACGTCCTTGAAGCGGGTGCCGTGCAGGCCGGCCGGGGTGTCCAGCACCACGTGGGTGGTGCCCTTGGGCGGACGCACGATGAAGTCGCGCTGCACCTCCCAGGCGCGAATCGGCGCCGCCTCGGGCGGGCGCAGGCCCAGCCACAGGCGCGAGGACTGCTGCCGGTCGACGTCGCCCAGCATCACGGCGTGGCCCCGACTGGCCCAGTACCCGGCGACCTCGGTCGCCAGCGTGGATTTGCCCACACCCCCCTTGGGATTGGCAATGACGGCAACTGGCATGGTGCTCCTCCTAGGGCCCGGTGCGCGGACCCGCGTGGCTCAGGTATCGCGCGAAATCTTGATCGACGGGAATTTGCTGGAGAAATCCTTGGCCTTGGCGGCAATGCCCGCCGCCACCTGGCGCGCGATGGCCTTGTACAGGGTCGCCACCTCGCCCTCCGGGTCGGCCACCACCGTGGGCTGGCCGCTGTCGGCCTGCTCGCGGATGGACAGCGCCAGCGGCAGCGCGCCCAGGTAGGCCAGGCCCTTCTCGGCGGCGTAGCGCTTGCCGCCCTCGGCGCCAAAGATGTGCTCCACGTGCCCGCAGTTGGAACACACGTGCACGGCCATGTTCTCCACCACGCCCAGGATCGGCACCCCCACTTTCTCGAACATGGCCACGCCCTTGCGCGCGTCGGCCAGGGCGATGTCCTGCGGGGTGGTGACGATCAGCGCGCCGGTCATGGGCACGCGCTGGCTCAGGCTGAGCTGGATGTCGCCGGTGCCAGGCGGCATGTCCACCACCAGGTAGTCCAGATCCTTCCAGGCCGTCTGGCGCAGCAACTGGTCCAGCGCCTGGCTGGCCATCGGGCCGCGCCAAATCGTGGCCTCGTCGGCATCGACCAGGAAGCCGATCGACATCAGTTGCACGCCGTGGCTCTGCAGCGGCTCCATGTTCTGGCCGTCCACGCTTTCCGGGCGGCCGCTCACGCCCATCATCAGCGGGATGCTGGGGCCGTAGATGTCGGCGTCCAGCAAGCCCACGCGGGCGCCTTCGGCGGCCAGGGCCAGGGCCAGGTTGACGGCGGTGGTGCTCTTGCCCACGCCGCCCTTGCCGGAGGCCACGCCGACGATGTTCTTCACGCCCGGCAGCAGTTGCACGCCGCGCTGCACCGCGTGGGCGATGACGCGGCTGACCACGTTGGCCGACACGTTGCCCACCCCCGGCAGCGTGCGCGCCGCGGCCACCAGCTGCTGGCGCAGCGCCGGCACCAGGCTTTTGGCGGGGTAGCCCAGCTCGACGTCGAAGGCCACGTCGGCGCCGTCGATCTGCACGTTGCGCACGGCGCGCTCGGCCACCAGCGCCTGGTCGGTGAGCGGGTCGCGGACGGAGGACAGGGCGGCAAGCAGGTCGGATTCGGTGATGGGCATGGCGTGTGGGGGTAAATTCAAGGCCTTGAGTCCGGCAAGTCTAGCGAACCCCGCCACCCGCCCCTCCAACAGGGCCTTGGCCCCGAGGCCAGCGGGTTTTCCCTGGGGCGCGGACCAGGCCCGGACTCGGCACACTCGCCACCAAGCGAATGAACACCGACGCCTCTTCCCTGCCACTGCGCACCGGCCTGCTGCTGACCGGCGGCGGCGCGCGCGCCGCCTACCAGGTCGGCGTGCTGCAGGCCGTGGCGGCGCTGCAGCGCCGCTACGCACCGCGACGGCATGGCTCGCCCTTCGGCATCATCATCGGCACCTCGGCCGGCGCCATCAACGGTGCGGCCCTGGCCTCCGGCGCCGACCAGTTCAGCCCCGCGGTGGCGCGGCTGGCGCGCATCTGGCGCGAATTCCACGCCGCCCAGGTGTACCGCGCCGGCCCGCTGGACGCGGCCCGCGCCGGGGCGCGCTGGCTGAGCCTGATGTCCATCGGCTGGGCGCTGGCACGCTGGAGCCGGCTGCAGCCGCGCTCGCTGCTCGACAACCAACCGCTGCGCCTGCTGCTGCGCGAGGCGCTGCCGCTGGAGCGCATCCCGGAGTTGCTGGCCCAGCGCAGCCTGCGCGCCTTTGCCGTCACCGCCTCCAGCTACGCCAGCGGCGAGCACCTGACCTTCTACGACGCGCTGGACGACATGCAGGACTGGGCCCGCGCGCAACGCCGCGCGGTGCGCTCGCGCATCGAGGTCGAGCACCTGATGGCCTCGGCCGCCATTCCCTTCCTGTTCCCGGCCGCGCGCGTGACGGCCGAGGGCGCGCCGGCCTATTACGGCGACGGCTCGATGCGCCAGACGGCGCCGCTCTCGCCGGCCATCCACCTGGGCGCCGAACGGGTGTTCGTGATCGGCGCCGGGCGCTCGCACGAACCGGCGCTGTCCAACCTGCCGCCGGCCACCTACCCAAGCCTGGCGCAGGTCGCCGGCCACGCGCTGTCGGGCATCTTCCTGGACACGCTGGCGGCCGACGTGGAACGGCTGGAGCGCGTCAACCGCACGCTGCACCTGATCCCGCCCGAGCGGCGTCAGGGCACCGGCCTGCGCCCGGTCGAGCTGCTGGTGGTCACGCCCTCCGAGCGTCTGGACGGCATCGCCACGCGCCACCTGCAGGCGCTGCCTCAGTCGGTGCGCGCGCTGTTGGGCGCGTTGGGCGTGCGCGCCGGCCCCGGCGCCGGGCAGCCGCCCAGCAATGGCGCGCTGGCCAGCTACCTGCTGTTTGAGACCGGCTACACGCGCGAGCTGATGCGCCTGGGTTTCTCCGACGCCATGGCCCAGCGCGGGGCGATTCGCGACTTCCTCGGTTGGACTGCACCAGGAACACCCCCCTGAGCAGCCGACGCCGAGCTCCTTCTTTACTGCGCAAGGAAGAACAACGCCAGTGGGCGGGCCAGGGCTTGCCTAGAATGCTAGGTTCCCTTGTCGCCATCCACGCGAAAGAACCCAGCGCATGTCCGCCCCCCGCCAGATCTTCGTCACCACCGCCCTGCCGTACGCCAACGGCACCTTCCACATCGGCCACATCATGGAGTACATCCAGGCCGACATCTGGGTGCGCTTCCAGCGCATGCAGGGCCATGCGGTGAACTTTGTGGGCGCGGACGACGCGCACGGCGCACCGATCATGATCGCGGCCGAGAAGGCCGGCAAGACGCCCGAGCAGTTCGTGGCCGACATCGCCGCCGGGCGCCAGCAGTACCTGGACGGCTTTTTGATCGGCTTCGACAACTGGAGCCACACCGATTCGCCCGAGAACCACGCGCTGTGCCAGTCCATCTACACCGCGCTGGACGCCAACCGCCTGATCGAGCGGCGCACCATCGAGCAGTTCTTCGACCCCGAGAAGGGCATGTTCCTGCCCGACCGCTTCATCAAGGGCGAATGCCCCAACTGCCACAGCAAGGACCAGTACGGTGACAACTGCGAGGTCTGCGGCGCGGTCTACGCCCCCACCGAGCTGATCGAGCCCTACTCGGCCCTCTCGGGCGCCCGGCCCGAGTTGCGCAGCAGCGACCACTTCTTCTTCAAGCTGTCGGATCCGCGCTGCCTGGCCTTCCTGAAAACCTGGACCACCAGCGGCGCCGTGCAGCCCGAGGTGCTGAACAAGATCACCGAATGGATCGCCCCCGGCGAAGACGGCAAGCCCAAGATGGGCGACTGGGACATCTCGCGCGACGCGCC
>JAIUOM010000106.1 GCA_020161215.1 Pseudomonadota bacterium | reverse complement strand
CGTAGACCAGTTCGCCGGCCGACGAGGCCGACTACGTGCGCACGCTGCAAGCGGTGGTGAAGCGCAGCGACACGCGCTATCGCGCGGCGAACCGCCAAGTGCGCCTCGAAATCTACCGTCCGGAAATGGATGGGCCCCGTCCGGCCGTGCTGCTGCTGCATGGTGCTTCGGGGATCGGCGACGGCTCGTTCTATCGCGGTGCCGCCGAGATGTTCGCGAGCCAGGGCTACGTGGTTTACCTGCCGCATTATCTGGGCGAGCGGAACCGCAACCGTCCGCGCGGTAAGGCGCTGATTTCCGAATTCGAACAGCAGCACGATATCGTGCGCACGGCGCTGGACCAGATGTCGCGCGACCGCGCGATCGACGCCAAGCGCATGGGCGTGTTCGGCTTCTCGCTGGGCGGGTTCCAGGCGATGGGCCTGTCGAGCCGCGATCCGCGCATCGCCGCCGTGGTCAACATGGGCGGCGGCATGCCGGGCAATGTCACGCCGCACACCACGCGCTTGGCGCCGACGCTGATCGTCCATGGCCGCCAGGACCGCACGGTGCCGGTCGCCCGCGCGCACATGACCCGCGAAGTGTTGAAGCGCCTGTCGGTGCCGCACGAATTCGCGCTGTTCCAGAACCAGGGCCATTTCTTCCGTGGCGACGCCAGCCGCGAGTCGATCGCGCGCTCGGTCGCGTTCTTCGACCGTTATCTGCGCGGCACGGAAGCCGTGGCGACGGGCGATCTGCTCGCGGGCATGTAAGTTCCGCGTCACCCGGTCCGCCGGGGGCAATAATCCGCAATAAATCGTGTCGCGCGCGCCACAGTCGGGCGCCATCCTGATTCGACATGCGCCGCCCGTGCTAATCTGCACGGTGAAATGTTCGCACCCCTCGTTTTCCTTGCCGCGACGCTCATCGCCGCGCCCGTCGCTGGTCAGGCCGCCACGGCCGATTTGCGCCCTTATTTGCGCGATGGGCTGACGCGTATTTCTCTTCCGGCGGAACCCGCCGGCGATGCGCTGCAAGGCCTCTACGAAACCCGCAATTTCGAGCCGCTGTGGTTCGGCCCCGAAGGCCCCACGTCGCGCGCGTTGCGCTTGACCGAAATGCTGGGGCAGGCGGCCGATTACGGGCTGATCGCGGCGGACTATAAAGTCGCCGATCTCGAGCGTTTGCGCCGGGCGAACGATCCCCAAGGCCTCGCCGAATTCGAACTCACGCTCAGCCGGTCGGCCGCGCGCTTCGCCGGCGATCTGGCGGGCGGGCGCGTCGCGTCCGTCGCGTTGCCCGCCGATGTGCGCATCGCCCCGCGTGCGATCGATGCGGCGGCGGTGTTGCGCGAACTCGCGCGCAACGATGCGCCCGAAACCGTGTTCGCCGCCTTGTCGCCGGCGGACGCGGAATATGCCGCCTTGCTGACGGCCCTTGCCGATCTGCGCGCGCTGAAGGCGAAGGGCGGCTGGCGCAATGTCGACCCGCGCGGCGGCACGCTGGAGCCGGGTGCCGTCGATACGCGTGTACCCGCCTTGCGCAAGCGCCTCGCGGTCACCGAAGGGATCGCGCCCGAGCCCGCGGATCAGTTCGAGCTTGAGTATTACGGCTTCGAACTCGTCGACGCGGTCGTCGCGTTCCAGCGCCGTCACGGTCTGGCGGCCGACGGGCGCGTCGGCCCGCGCACCTTCGCCGCGATCAACAAGACGGTCGATCAGCGCATCGCGCAACTCGCCGCCAATCTCGATCGCTTGCGCGCGACCAACCCGCGTCCAGCCAAGGGCGCCTATGTCGAAGTCAACGTGCCCGGCTTCGAGTTGCGCGCCTTCGAAAACGGCGAGATCAAGCTCGAGATGGGCGTGGTCGTGGGCCGCGAGAAACGCGCGACGCCGATTTTCTCGACCCGCATCACCGACATCATTTTCAATCCGACCTGGACCGTGCCGCTGAAGCTGGTGCGCGAGGATATGCTGCCGCGCTTGCGCGCCAATCCGCAGGCGCTGGTCGACCAGGGTTTCCGTATCTATCGCGGCTGGGGCGACAATCGCGAGGAGATCGATCCGCGCAAAGTCGATTGGCGCAAAGTCACGCCGCGCTCGATGGGCTATTGGATGCGCCAGGATCCGGGGCCCAAGAACGCGCTGGGGCAGGTGCGTTTCACCATGCCCAACACCTACGACGTCTATCTGCACGATACGCCCGACCGGCATTATTTCGGCCGCGCCGATCGCGCGCTGTCGTCGGGCTGCGTGCGTCTGGAACGACCGATCGATCTGGTCGAATGGGTGCTGAGCCGTACGCCGGGCTGGGACCGCGCCGCGATCGAAACCGCCGACGCCGATCAGGTCACCCGCAGCGTGCCGGTGCGGGGCGGGGCGATCCCGGTCCACATGGTCTACAAGACCGCCTTCGTGAAGGACGGCATGCTGAACTGGCGCGACGACGTTTACGGACTGGACGCGCTGTTTATCGCCGGCGTCGAAAAGCGCCCGGTCGCCTCGCTGGCCCTGCCGCGCGAGGGCGCGATTCCCCCGCCGACCCTGGCACCGTAATCGTTACAGCGTATTCCTAAACCAAATAAAATCTTTCTAAAACAGTGCCTTGTGGCGCTATTTCAACATATTTCTTCGCGCTTGCCTCGGTAAAGTCAGATGTGCATTCTGCGCATATCTTGCCGAACGGGGACGCTAGGCCTGTGGATTTCGACCAACCCGAAAATTTGTTTCGCCGCCGCCTGTTGATCGGCGGGCTGGCGGCCGGTTTGGTCAGCGCCGTGCCCGATCTCGCCGAAGCCGCCGAGGCGAAGAAGAAGGCCGCCGTCAAACGGACCGCCGCCGCCAACCCGAAGCCCGCGCGCAATCTGGGGCCGCCCTCGGGCCCGGTCCCGCTGCGCCCGGCCGGGCAGCGCGCGCTGAGCCTTCAGGTCGTCAACACCGGCGAGCGTTTCGACGCCGTCTATTGGCGCGACGGCAATTACCTGCCCGAGGCGTTGCAGCGCCTGGACCGCGTGCTGCGCGACCATCGCGCGGGTGTCGTCGCGCATATGGACCCCAAGCTCTATGACATCATGTGGGAGATGCAGCAGCGTCTCGACGTGTCGGAGCCGTGGCGCGTGATCTCCGCCTTTCGTTCGCCGAAAACCAACGCGGCCGCGCGCAAGCATGGCGGTGTCGCGCGCAATTCCTTCCACCTCCATGCCCGCGCGGTCGATATCGATCTCGCCAGCCGTTCGACGCGCGCGTTGCGCCAAGTCGCGGTGCAATTGCAGGCGGGCGGGGTGGGGCAGTATCCGCGCTCCGACTTCATCCATATCGATACCGGCCCGGTGCGCGTCTGGGGCTGATCCTTGCGTCCCCAATGACGCCGCGCTAAGCCATTCCCCGAAGTTCCACACCGGAGAATCATTCCATGCGTCTCGAAGCGACCACCGCTCCGCTCGTCGATCTGATTTGGCCCGCGCGCGAGCGCGATTTCGTCCGCAAGGTCGCCCTCGTGGCGCTCGGCTCGGCGCTGCTCTGGGCCTCGGCCAAGGCGCAGGTGCCGATGTGGCCGGTGCCGATGACGATGCAGTCCTTCGTCGTGCTGGTGATCGGCTTCGCGTATGGCGCGCGCCTGGGCATGGCGACGGTGCTGTTCTATCTGGCGCAGGGCGCTTTGGGCTTCCCCGTGTTCGCCGGCACGCCGGAGAAGGGCATCGGCCTTGCCTATATGATGGGCACGACCGGCGGGTATCTTGTCGGCTTCGTTTTGTCGGCCGGGTTGTGCGGCTGGCTCGCCGAGCGCGGCTGGGGTTCGAGCCTCGCTTCGCTCGCCGGCGCCATGACGCTGGGCAGCCTGATCCTGTTCGTGCCGGGCCTGCTGTGGCTCGCGACCTTCGTCGGCTTCGACAAGGCCATCGCGCTGGGCTTGATGCCCTTCGCCGCGGGCATACTGGTGAAAGGCGCCTTGGGCGTCGCGGTGCTTCTGGCGGCGAACCGCCAGATCGCGAAGAAAGTCTGAAGCGAAGCTTAAATTCCGCGCGGTGTCCGTGAAAACCACGGGCGCTTAGACCCTAGGGCATTGCGCGCTTGAATTCGTTCGGCGGTCTATCTATAGACCGCATTACCGTTGTCTTTGAGGCTCCGCAGAGGGCCCGGGACAATAGGGAGGCGCGTTTAGGAGGTTAACCGCTATGGCGGGTTTGTTGGCGTTGAGCCGCGCGATCGATTGGGTGAATCTCAAGGTCGGGCGAGCGGTTTATTGGCTTGTGCTTCTGGCGGTTCTCGTCAGTTCGATCAACGCAACGGTGCGCTACGCGTTCCATATGAGCTCGAACGCGTGGCTCGAGTTGCAATGGTATCTGTTTTCGGCGGTGTTCCTGCTCGCGTCGGGCTACACGCTACTGAACAACGAGCATATCCGCATCGATGTGCTGGCTTCGAACCTGTCGCGCCGCAAACAGGTGTGGATCGATATCTTCGGCACGGTCGTCTTCCTGCTGCCGTTCTCGCTGATCATTCTGGTCCTGTCCTGGCACCCGGCGACGATGAGCTTCGTGTCGGGCGAGCAATCCTCCGACGCCGGCGGCTTGATCCGCTGGCCCGCGCGCTTCCTGGTGCCGATCGGGTTTTTCCTGCTGACCATCCAGGCGATTTCCGAACTCATCAAACGCGTCGCCTTCCTGACCGGGCATGGTCCCGATCCGGCCGACCGTAAATCCGCGCACGGTCAAGAGGGGCAAGCCTGATGGTCGCGTTTCTGATCGAAAACATGGCGCCGGTAATGTTCGCGGCGCTCGTGTTCTTCCTGCTGCTCGGCTATCCGGTCGCCTTCGCGCTCGCCGCCAACGGTCTCGTCTTCGGCCTCGTGGGTATCGAGCTCGGGCTGCTGCAGCCGATCCTGTTGCAAGCGTTGCCCGAACGCGTGTTCGGCATCATGCGCAACGACACGCTGCTGGCGATCCCGTTCTTCACCTTCATGGGATTGATCCTCGAACGATCCGGCATGGCCGAAGATTTGCTCGACACGATCGGGCAATTGTTCGGGCCGATCCGTGGCGGCCTCGCTTATGCGGTGATTTTCGTGGGCGCGTTGCTCGCCGCCACGACCGGTGTCGTCGCCGCGTCGGTGATCGCGATGGGCCTGATCTCGCTGCCGATCATGCTGCGCTACGGCTATGACCGCAGGTTGGCGTCGGGCGTCATCGCCGCGTCGGGCACGCTGGCGCAGATCATTCCGCCGTCGCTCGTGCTCATCATCATGGCCGACCAGCTCGGCCGTTCGGTGGGCGACATGTACGCGGGCGCGTTCATCCCGGGCATCGTGTTGTCGATGTTGTACGCGGGTTACGTGATGCTGTTGACGATCTTCCGCCCGGACGCAGCACCCGCCCTGCCGCCGGAAGCGCGCACGCTGCATGGCTGGAATTTGTTTTGGCGTTGCATCGTCAGCTTGGTGCCGCCGCTGGTGCTGATCTTCCTGGTGCTCGGCACGATCTTCCTGGGCATCGCCACGCCGACCGAAGGCGGCGCCATGGGTGCGCTGGGTGCTCTCCTGATGGCCATCCTGCGCGGCCGCCTGTCGATGACGCTGCTCAAGCAAGCGCTGATCGCCACCACCCGCCTGTCCAGCTTCGTGATGTTCATCCTGGTCGGCGCCACGGTGTTCAGCCTGGTGTTCCAGGGTGTCGATGGGCCGAGGTGGGTGGAGCACCTGCTGCACGACCTGCCCGGCGGCCAGGTGGGCTTCCTGATCCTGGTGAACGTTCTGATCTTCTTCCTGGCGTTCTTCCTCGACTTTTTCGAGCTCTCTTTCATCGTGATTCCCCTGCTGGGCCCGGTGGCGGAAAAGCTCGGCATCGACCTGATCTGGTTCGGGGTGCTGCTGGCCGTGAACATGCAGACTTCGTTCATGCACCCACCGTTCGGTTTCGCCCTGTTCTACCTGCGCTCGGTGGCCCCGGACAAGGAATACGTGGACCGTGTCACCAAGAAGGTCATGCAGCCGGTGACCACGATGCAGATCTACTGGGGCGCCGTACCGTTCGTGATCATCCAGGTCATCATGGTCGGCTTGGTCATTACCTTCCCGGAACTGGTCACTGGTGGGCTCGACAAAGAGGAGAAAGTCGACTTGGACAAGATCAGCGAGCAGCTGATGCAGCAGATGCCAAGCATGCCCGAGGCTCCCACCATGGGCGATTTGAGCCCGGGCACCGATGCCGCCCCAGGTCAGACCGAGCCGGCCGCACCCGGCGCGGACACAGCGGCGGAAGACCCGATGAAGGCGCTGCAAGACGCCATGAAAAACAGCGGAACCAAGTGATGTGAAAGAGGCCCCACGGGCGTGGACGAGCTTGTCGTCCGTGCCCTGGGGACTACAGCCCGCGGAAGAAAGACGGGCGACCGGGGGACGGGACGGGCCGATTCCGCCGCGCCCGGGCGCTACAAGGCCCGTTCAGCGATCAGAATGGCAAAGAAACCGAACGCCGCCAGCAAGGTCCACTTCAGAACCACCCAGCCCAGCCGCCGGTATTTGGGTTGACCCGTCGCTGCGTAGTAGGCGAAGCACACGCCCGCCACCAGGAGGGAAAACAGAATCAGGCCGCGAAACAACAGCATGGCGTTGTGGCGGCCGGCACCCGTCGATGGAAATTACCAGGCCCGCGCGAGCTGCGCAAAACCCCGGGGCGCGCTGGTGGTGCTCTCAAAGGTGACCATTTCCCAGGCGTCCTCGTGCGCCAGCAGCTCACGCAACAGACGGTTGTTGAGGCCGTGGCCAGACCGGAAAGCGCTGTAGGCGGCCAGCATGGGTTTGCCCACGCAATACAAGTCACCAATGGCGTCCAGTATTTTGTGCTTGGCGAACTCCTCGGCATAGCGCAGGCCATCGGCGTTGAGCACCTTGGTGTCGTCCATCACGATGGCGTTGTCCAGGCCACCGCCCAGCGCCAGACCATTGGCCCGCATCATCTCCACGTCCTTGCTGAAGGCAAAGGTGCGCGCGCGGGCAATGTCGCGGCTGTAGCGCCCCGAGCCCATGTCGAACTCGACACGCTGGCCGGTGGAGTCGACGGCCGGGTGCTGGAAGTCGATCTCGAAGCTCAGCATGAAGCCGTGGTAAGGATCGAGTCTGGCCCATTTGAGCTGGTCGCCCTCACCCTCACGCACCTCGATCCGGCGCTTGACGCGCAGGAACTTACGCGGTGCCTTCTGCATCTCGATGCCGGCACTTTGCAACAGGTACACGAAGGAGGAAGCCGATCCGTCGAGAATTGGCACCTCTTCGGCCGTGATGTCGATGTACAAATTGTCGAGCCCCAGCCCAGAGCAGGCCGACATCAGATGCTCGACGGTTCGCACCTTGGCGTCGTCATGGGAAAGCGTGGAGGCCAGTCGCGTGTCCGTGACGGCCAGGGCATTCACCGGGATGCTCACCGGCTCGGGCAAATCGATGCGTCGAAACACGATGCCGGTATCGGGCGGGGCTGGCCGCAAGGTCAGCTCCACGCGCTCGCCGCTGTGCAGGCCTACGCCGACCGCACGCGTGAGGGCCTTCAGGGTACGTTGCGAAAGCATAACCCCGTATTGTAGTTTTTTGTCATCAACGCTGCTGGCGACCGTAAACCCGGGCCCGATGGACGGCGGAAGACCGCGCGGCCGTGGGCCCTGGATGTTCCGGCCAACAACACCGTCAATCGGCCTGCTTACGCAGGAAAGCGGGGATCTCGAAATCGTCCATGCCCCCGGAAGACAAGGCATCGACCTTGGCCGCCGCCTGCGTACGGTTGGTGCGCCATACGCTGGGCACGGCCATGTTGCCATAGTCGTGCTGGGCGGCCCCCGCGGCCGGTGCGCCCAGGCCCGGATTGAGGGTCGGCACGGACATCGTCATGTTGTCGGTGCCGGTACGCAGCCCGCCCTGAACCACCGTGATCGGTTGGCGACGCGCGGCCTGGCGCGACAACCCGGTGGCCACCACGGTCACGCGGATCTCATCGCCCAGGGCATCGTCGTAGGCCGCGCCGTAGATGGTGTGTGCCTCTGGCGAGGCATAGGCGCGAATGGTGTTCATCGCTTCCTTGGACTCGTTCAGCTTCAGCGAACCCTTGGAAGCGGTCACCAGCACCAGCACCCCCTTGGCACCGGACAGATCGATCCCCTCCAGCAACGGGCAAGCCACGGCCTGCTCGGCGGCGATGCGCGCGCGGTCCGGGCCGCTGGCCGTGGCGGTGCCCATCATCGCCTTGCCAGGCTCGCCCATGACGGTACGCACGTCTTCGAAATCGACGTTCACGAATCCGTAGTCGTTGATGATCTCGGCAATGCCGCCCACGGCGTTCTTCAGCACGTCGTTGGCATGGGCAAACGCTTCGTCCTGGGTGATGTCGTCGCCCAAGACTTCCAGCAACTTCTCGTTCAGCACGACCACCAGCGAATCGACGTTGGCCTCCAGCTCGCTCAGGCCGGCATCGGCATTGGCCGTGCGGCGGCCCCCTTCCCAGTCAAAAGGCTTGGTGACCACGCCCACGGTGAGAATGCCCATGTCCTTGGCGATGCGCGCGATCACCGGGGCGGCGCCCGTGCCCGTGCCGCCGCCCATGCCGGCCGTGATGAAGAGCATGTGCGCTCCACGGATGGCCTGGCGGATATCGTCGGCCGCCGCCTCCGCGGCCTCGCGGCCTTTCTCGGGCTTGCTGCCAGCGCCCAGGCCGCTCACGCCCAGTTGAATCGTCTCGCCGGACAGCGTGCGCCCCAGCGCTTGCGCGTCGGTGTTCGCGCAAATGAACTCCACACCCTGGACTTGCCGGGAAATCATGTGGTCGACCGCATTGCTGCCGCCGCCACCGACGCCAATGACCTTGATCAGGGTACCGGAGTGAAATCCGTCTGTGTCAATCATTTCGATGCTCATGTTGTGCTCCTTGTCTACCTGCAGTTGCCTTGAATGGAATGAACGCCTGTGTTGGGGTTTGATCCGTTGTCACGAAGAGCCTGACCGGCCCGCCTCACCACGGTGGTCCCGTGCTCTGCCATACCGGCGACATGAACATGACCTCCCTGTGGTCGTTGATGAATATCCGCATGTTTAAAAATTCCCCACGATGAAGTCCTTGAATCGCCCGAGGGCGCTCTTCATTCCGGTGTTTTTCTGCGCCACCTTGAAACCGCGCAAGCGCGCCTGGCGGGCCTCTTCCATCAGACCCATCACGGTCGCCGCGCGGGGCTGCGCCACCATGTCGGCGAGCGCGCGCGAGTACTTCGGCACGCCGCGGCGCACCGGTTTCAGAAAAATGTCCTCGCCAAGTTCGACCATGCCCGGCATCACCGCGCTGCCACCCGTCAGCACGACACCAGACGACAGGATTTCCTCGAAGCCCGAGTCGCGAATGACCTGCTGAACCAAGGAGAAAATTTCTTCCACCCGCGGCTCGATCACGCCGGCCAGCGCCTGCTTGCTCAGCATGCGCGGGGTGCGGTCTCCCAGGCCAGGCACCTCGACCTGGGTGTCGGCGTCGGCCAGCAGCTGCTTGGCGCAGCCGTGCCCCACCTTGATGTCCTCGGCGTCCATGGTCGGCGTGCGCAAGGCCATGGCGATGTCGCTGGTGATCAGATCCCCGGCGATCGGAATCACCGCGGTATAGCGGATCGAACCGCCCGAGAAAATCGCCACGTCGGTGGTTCCGGCGCCGATGTCGACGCAGGCCACGCCCAACTCCCGTTCGTCGTCGGTCAAGACCGTCTGCGCCGAGGCCAGGGGGTTGAGCATCAGCTGATCCACCTCCAGGCCGCAGCGGCGCACGCACTTGATGATGTTCTCGGCGGCACTCTGTGCCCCGGTGACGATGTGCACCTTGGCTTCCAGACGCATGCCACTCATGCCGACCGGCTCGCGCACGTCTTGGCCGTCGATCACGAACTCCTGCGGCTCCACCAGCAGCAGGCGCTGGTCGCTGGAGATGTTGATGGCCTTGGCGGTTTCCACCACGCGAGCCACATCCGCTGGCGTGACTTCCTTGTCCTTGACCGCCACCATGCCGCTGGAGTTGATACCGCGGATATGGCTGCCGGTGATGCCCGTGTAGACGCGTCCGATCTTGCAGTCGGCCATCAGCTCGGCTTCCTTGAGCGCCTGCTGAATGCTGGACACCGTGGCTTCGATATTGACCACGACCCCGCGCTTCAGGCCGTTGCTCGGCGCCACGCCAAGCCCCACCAGCTTCAGGTCGCCGCCGGACAGCACTTCACCGACCACCACCATGATCTTGGCGGTGCCGATGTCGAGCCCGACAATCAGATCCTTGTACTCTTTTGCCATGAAGTCACTCGTCGTTCCTGCATTTTTGTTCTAGCGTGGCCCGGGTTTGGCCTGCGGATCGAGGCGCACGGTGCTCACGCCGCGCAGGCGCAAGGCGTAACCCCCCGAATGGCGCAGATCGGCCGCCTCCACCGCCTCCACCGGGCGCTGATGCCGTGCCGCCACTTCCTTGACCGTGGCCACGAACTGAGCCAGGCGGGCCGTCAACTGCCGCGGCGTGCCGCGGCCCAATTCGATCACCGCGCCCTGTTCCAGCTCCATGCGCCAGTCCCCACGCGAGAGCAGCGCCAACCCGGCCACCTCGGTGCCGAGCGGGGCCACCACCGGGCTGAGTTGCTTGTACATGGCCAACACCTGCGCCGACTCACCGTCCGGCCCCAGCAGGGTGGGTTTGTCGCCACCCTCGGCGTCGCCGCCAGGCACTTCAAACAATTCGCCCTGGATGTTGACCAGACGCTCGGCGCCATCGCCCCAATGGGCGACCGGCACGTGCTCTTGCAGGGTCACGTGCAGCTTGTTGGGAAACTCGCGCTGCACCATGGCGCGCCGAACCCAGGGCGCCGACTGAAACGCCAGCTGCGTGGCGGCCAGATCCAGGGTAAAGAAGTTACCTGTCAACCTGGGCAATACGCTGCTGCCCAGGCTGGTGGCGTCGTTGCGCGCGGTGTCACCGTCCACGGTGATCTGGCGGATCGCAAACGCCGGGTTGCGCACACCCCACCACAGCGCCAACAGCACGCCGCCCAGCACCAAAGCCGCGACGAGCAGCGAAGTCGCCAGGTTCGTCAGCTTGACGTCGAAGGGCAGCGGCAGCTCGTGGGTCATGCCGAGCTCCGCCCATCGGACGGGTAATCCAGGGAAGCGCCGGCCAGCAGCTCCAGGCACAGGTCTTCATAGCTCATGCCCACCGCACGGGCCGCCATGGGCACCAGCGAATGGCTGGTCATGCCCGGCGAGGTGTTGATTTCAAGCAGGGAGGGTCGGCGCGTGGCGGCGTCGATCATCACGTCCGCGCGGCCCCAGCCGCGACATCCAAGCACCCGGTAGGCCTGCAGCACCAGCGTCTGGATGGCCGCCTCCTCGCCTGGCGGCAGGTCGCAGGGGACGCGGTACTCGGTGACGTCGGTGAAGTACTTGTTCTGGTAGTCGTACTGGCCCTCGGGGGCCACGATATGGATCACCGGCAGCGCGCGCGCCTGGCGCCCCGAGCCCAGCACGGGAACGGTCACTTCGTCACCGGCCACGAACTGCTCGCACAGCACGTCGGCGTCCAGTTCGGCGGCGCTGGCCACGGCCTGGGTCATGCCGGCGTGGTCCACGACCTTGGTCACCCCGAGGGACGAGCCTTCGCGCACCGGCTTGACGATGAGCGGCAGGCCCAGGTCGTCGACGACACCGCGCAACCGCTCCGGCGATCCTTCGCCCCGGTGCAGCAGCGCGTAACGGGGCGTCGGCAAGCCCTCGGCCAACCACACCCGCTTGGTCATCACCTTGTCGATGGCCATGGCCGACGCCATGACGCCAGAGCCGGTGTAGGGAATGCCCAGCAGTTCCAGGGCGCCCTGCACCGTGCCGTCCTCGCCATAGCGACCATGCAACGCGATGAAGCAGCGCTGGAAGCCCTCGCTCTTGAGTGCGTCCATCGGCTGGCTGGCCGGATCGAAGGCGTGAGCATCCACGCCGCGAGCGCGCAGCGCCGCCAGCACCCCCTGCCCGGACATCAGGGAGACCTCCCGTTCCGCCGACAGTCCTCCCATCAGCACCGCCACTTTTCCGAATTGAACGCCTTGTTGCACCATGTCGATTTGCTCAGGCCGGATTATGCTCAGTTTTTTGTAGCATTTCAACGATTTTCGCGGGGATGCCACCAATCGAGCCGGCCCCCATGCAAATCACCACTTCGCCGTCTTCCGCGTGCTGAGCGAGTTGCGCCGGCAGCTCGGCCACGTCGTCCACGAACACCGGTTCCACCTGGCCGGCCACGCGCAGCGCGCGGGCCAGGGAACGCCCATCGGCGGCCACGATGGGCTCCTCGCCGGCCGCGTACACCTCGGTCAAAAAGACCCGGTCCGCCGAACCGATGACCTTGACGAAATCCTCGAAGCAATCCCGGGTACGGGTGTAGCGGTGCGGCTGAAACGCCAGCGTCAGGCGGCGGCCGGGAAACGCCCCGCGCGCCGCCGCCAGGGTGGCCGCCATCTCCACCGGGTGATGGCCGTAGTCGTCGATGACGGTGAAGGTGCCGCCGTCCCGTGTCGGCAGGTCGCCGTAGCGCTGGAAACGCCGCCCCACGCCCTTGAAGCCGGCCAGCGCCTTCAGCACCGCCTCGTCCGGCACCCCCAACTCCACCGCCACGGCGATGGCCGACAGGGCGTTCAGCACGTTGTGCTCGCCGGCCAGATTCAGCACCACGTTCAGGTCCGGCAGAGTCACCCCGTTGCGGCGCTGGACCACGAAATGCATCTGGCCATCGGCGGCCCGCACGTCGATGGCGCGCACCTGGGCGTCGGCGGCAAAGCCGTAGGTGGTGATCGGGCAGGTCACCTCGGCCATGATCTCGCGCACCGCCGGGCTTTCCAGGCACAGGATGGCCACGCCGTAGAACGGCATGCGGTGCAGAAAATCGACGAAGGCCTTCTTGAGGTTGGCGAAATCGTGGCCGTAGGTCTCCATGTGATCGGCGTCGATGTTGGTCACGACGGCCATCACCGGCATCAGATTCAGAAACGACGCGTCGGACTCGTCGGCCTCGACCACGATGTGCTCACCCGAGCCCAGGCGCGCGTTGGCGCCAGCGCTGTTCAGGCGGCCGCCGATGACGAAGGTCGGGTCCAGCCCGGCCTCGGCCAACACGCTGGCAACCAGGCTGGTGGTGGTGGTCTTGCCGTGCGTGCCGGCGATGGCGATGCCTTGCTTCAGGCGCATCAGCTCGGCCAGCATGATGGCGCGCGGCACCACCGGAATGCGGCGCTCGCGCGCCATCAGCACCTCGGGGTTGTCGGCCTTGACGGCGGTCGACGTCACCACGGCGTCGGCGGCCTCCACATTGGCAGCAGCGTGGCCGACGAAAGTCCGGATGCCCATCGCCGCCAGGCGGCGCAACGCCGCGCTGTCGGCCAGGTCGGAGCCGGAGATGACGTAGCCCAGGTTGTGCAGCACCTCCGCGATACCGCTCATGCCGGCGCCGCCCACGCCGACGAAATGGATGTGCTTGATGGCGTGCTTCATGCGGCCAGTTCCTCGCAAGCGGCAACGATGTCCTGCGTCGCCGTGGTTTTTTGGTGTTTTTTCGCCATTTCGGCCATCTCGACCAGCTTCGGTCGCTCTGTTTCTCTGAGCATTTCAGCCAGACGTTCCGGGGTCAACTCGTGTTGCGGGACCAGCCAGGCGGCCCCTTGATCGACCAGAAAACGCGCGTTGCTCGTCTGGTGGTCGTCCACCGCATGCGGGAAAGGCACGAACAGGGCCGCCGCGCCGATGGCCGCGATCTCGGTCACCGTGGTGGCGCCAGCGCGGCAGACGATCAGATCGGCCGCCGCGTAGGCCTCGGCCATGTCGTCAATGAAAGGCAGCAACTCGGCCTCGACGCCGACGGCGGCGTAGTTGGCACGCAGCTGTTCGATCTGCTTGCTGCCGCTCTGGTGCCGCACGGTCGGGCGCGTGTCGGCCGGCATCAGCGCCAAGGCGCGCGGCACGACCTCGTTCAAGGCCTGGGCGCCCAGGCTGCCCCCCACCACCAGCAGGCGCAGCGGGCCTTGGCGTCCGGCGAAGCGAACGGCCGGTTCAGCTTGGTGGGCGAAGGCCTCCCGCAGCGGATTGCCGACCCAGCGCACCTGGCGCGCCTTGGGCAGCACGCCAGGAAAGGCGGTGAACACCCGGTCCGCGATGGCCGCCAACACCCGGTTGGCCATGCCGGGCACCGAATTCTGCTCGTGCAACACCAGCGGCTTGCCTCGGGCCACACCCATCAGGCCACCCGGAAAAGTGATGTAGCCACCCAGGCCCAAGACCACGTCCGGACGAACCCGGCCGATCACCGCCAGGCTCTGACCGAAGGCCTTGAACAGGCGCAGCGGCAACATCACCAAGGTGGACAGGCCTTTGCCGCGCACACCGCCGAACTCCACGGGCTCGAAAGCAAAGCCACGCGGCGGCACCAGTTGCTGCTCCATGCTGCCAGGCGCGCCCAGCCAGTGCACGCGCCAGCCACGCTCACGCAGTGCCTCGGCCACGGCCAGCCCCGGGAAGATATGCCCTCCGGTGCCGCCGGCCATCACCAGCGCGCACTTGGCGCCGGACAGGGAGGTCATGTGCGCCCTCCGTGCATCAACTGTCGGTTCTCGAGGTCCACGCGCAGCACGATGGCGATGGCCACCATGTTGGCCAGGATCGCGGAGCCGCCGTAGCTCATGAAGGGCAAGGTCAGCCCCTTGGTGGGCAGCGCCCCCAGGTTCACGCCGATGTTGATGAAGGCCTGAAAACCCAGCCACAGGCCGATGCCCTGCGCCACCAGACCCGAAAAAACCCGGTTCAGACCGATGGCCTGGCGGCCGATCAGCATGATGCGGCGCGTCAGCCACAGAAACAGGAAGATCACGCACAGCAGACCGATCAGGCCGAACTCCTCGCCGATCACGGCCAGCAGGAAGTCGGTGTGCGCCTCGGGCAGCCAATGCAGCTTCTCGATGCTGCCGCCCAGCCCGACACCAAACACCTCGCCACGGCCGATGGCGATCAACGCGTGCGACAGCTGGTAGCCCTTGCCCAGCGCGTGGTCCTCGCTGAACGGGTCCAGGTAGGCAAAGATGCGCTCGCGCCGCCATGGCGAAGCCCAGATCATCAGCGCGAAGGCCACCACCAGCACGGCGGCGATCAGGAAGAACATGCGGGCGTTCACGCCGCCCAGGAACAAGATGCCCATGGCGATCAC
>JAIUOM010000105.1 GCA_020161215.1 Pseudomonadota bacterium | reverse complement strand
GCTCGGCCGTCAACCCGGTGCTGCGTGAAGGCAACTCGGATCGCCGCGCGCCGCGCGCCGTCAAGGAGTTCGCGCGCAAGAACCCGCACAGCATGGCCGAATGGAGCCAGGCCTCGCGCTCGCACGTCTCGCACATGCATTCAGGCGACTTCTACCATGGCGAAAAGTCCATGACGCTGGACAAGGCGCGCGACGTGAAGATGGAGCTGATCACCAAGAGTGGCAAGACCATCGTGCTCAAGCCCAAGGTCGCGCTGAAGGACCGCGAGGTGATCGACTCGATGTTCATGAGCAAGAAGGCGCTGCTGGACTTCTACACCAAGGAGATCGAGGACGCGCACAAGACCGGCGTGATGTTCTCGCTGCACGTCAAGGCCACCATGATGAAGGTCTCGCACCCCATCGTGTTCGGCCACTGCGTGAAGATCTTCTACGACGAGGCCTTTGCCAAGCACGCCAAGCTGTTCGAGGAACTGGGCATCAACGTCAACAACGGCATGGTCGATCTGTACAACAAGATCGCCACCTTGCCCGAGAGCAAGCAAGACGAGATCAAGCGCGACCTGCACGCCTGCCACGAGCACCGCCCGGAGCTGGCCATGGTCGATTCGGCCAGGGGCATCACCAACTTCCACTCGCCCAACGACGTGATCGTGGACGCCTCGATGCCGGCCATGATCCGCAACGGCGGCAAGATGTGGGGCGCCGACGGCCGCCTGAAGGAGGTCAAGGCCGTGATGCCCGAATCCACCTTCGCCCGCATCTACCAGGAGATGATCAACTTCTGCAAGTGGCATGGCGCGTTCGACCCCAAGACCATGGGCAGCGTGCCCAACGTCGGCCTGATGGCCCAGCAGGCCGAGGAATACGGCAGCCACGACAAGACCTTCGAGATCTCCGAGGACGGCGTGGCCAACATCACCGACCTGGAAACAGGCGAGGTGCTGATGAGCCAGAACGTGGAAGCCGGTGACATCTGGCGCATGTGCCAGGTCAAGGACGCCGCCATCCGCGACTGGGTCAAGCTGGCCGTCACGCGCGCGCGCAACTCGGGCACGCCGGTGGTGTTCTGGCTCGACCCGTACCGTCCGCACGAGCACCAGCTCATCACCAAGGTCAAGATGTACCTGCATGAGCACGACACCACGGGCCTGGACATCCAGATCATGAGCCAGGTGCGCGCCATGCGCTACACGCTGGAGCGCATCGTGCGCGGCCAGGACACCATCAGCGCCACCGGCAACATCCTGCGCGACTACCTGACCGACCTGTTCCCCATCATGGAGCTGGGCACCAGCGCCAAGATGCTGTCCATCGTGCCGCTGATGGCCGGCGGCGGCATGTACGAGACGGGCGCCGGCGGCTCGGCCCCCAAGCATGTGCAGCAACTGGTGCAGGAAAACCACCTGCGCTGGGATTCGCTGGGCGAGTTCCTGGCGCTGGCGGTGTCGCTGGAAGACCTGGGCCTGAAGAACCACAACCCCAAGGCCAAGCTGCTGGCCAAGACGCTGGACGCCGCCACCGGCACCTTGCTGGACAACAACAAGGGCCCCAGCCCCAAGTCGGGCCAGTTGGACAACCGCGGCAGCCAGTTCTACCTGGCGCTGTACTGGGCCGAGGAGCTGGCCAAGCAGACCGAGGACGCGGACCTGGCGGCCAAGTTCAAGCCGCTGGCCAAGGCGCTGGCCGACAACGAGCAGGCCATCGTCAAGGAGCTGAACGACGTGCAGGGCAAGCCGGTGGACATCGGTGGCTACTACCAGCCGGATCCGGTCAAGCTGGCGCAGGTGATGCGTCCGAGTGCCACTTTCAACAAGGTGCTGGAGTCAGTTTGACCCCCTGAGGCGCTGATGCGCCTTCCCCCGCTCTCTTCGGGCGGGGGACGAGCCGGCCGGAACATGACTCCCCCGAAGCGCCTGCGGCGTCTCCCCCACTTGGGGGCGAGCCGGCCGCTTCGGAGCGGCCGGGCGCGGCGGCTCCTGGCGTGGCCTGCTCCGCGGCCTTTTGATCAGCGCTTGGCGTCGAAGGCCGGGCCGCGCAGCTTCATGCCGGCCTTCAGGTGGCGCTGCTCGAACCAGCCCTGGTTCATCTCCAACACGTAGCGCACGGGTTTCGCCGAGCAGTGGCTGGCCTCGTCCAGCGGCTTCATGTCGGCCAGGTTGACGATGGCGCCGTCGTCGGCCACGAAGGCGGCGGTGAGCGGGATCAGCGTGTTCTTCATCCAGAAGCACTGCACGCCGGCTTGCTCGAACACGAACAGCATGCCTTCGTGCACGGGCATGTCCTTGCGGTGCATCAGCCCGATCTGGCGCTGCTCGGGCGTGGCCGCCACCTGCGCGTCGATGCGGTGCATGCCGGCGCTGATCGGGGTGCGCGGCAAATCCAACTGCGGGCCACCGGCGGGGGCGAACTGGGCCAGCGCGGGCCAGGCCAGACCGCAGGCGGTCAGCAGCGGGAGCAAGCGGCGGCGTGGGAATCGGGTCATGGTGCGGACGGGGGGTGACAGGGTGTGGCGCCTTGGAAGCCGATGCCGGGTGAAAAGTTCATCGCCGAAGCGGCTGGCGCGCCAGGTCGGATTGTCGCTGCTGGCGCGTTGGGGCGCGGCGCTAGAATCTTTTGGCATTGGCACGCACGGCCCGCGCAGGGCCACGGGTGCCGCCGTAGTGATTCAGTGTCAGGAGACGACCCATGTACCAGCACATCAAGTTGCCCGCCGACGGTCAGAAGATCACCGTCAACCCCGATTACTCCCTGAACGTGCCGGACCAGCCGATCATTCCCTATATCGAGGGCGACGGCACGGGCCTGGACATCACGCCGGTGATGATCAAGGTGGTCGACGCCGCGGTGCAGAAAGCCTATGGCGGCCAGCGCAAGATCCACTGGATGGAGGTTTACGCGGGCGAGAAATCCACCCGCGTCTACGGCCCCGACGTCTGGCTGCCCGAGGAAACCCTGCAGGTGCTCAAGGACTACGTGGTGTCCATCAAGGGCCCACTCACCACGCCGGTGGGGGGCGGCATCCGCAGCCTGAACGTGGCCCTGCGTCAGGAGCTGGACCTGTACGTCTGCCTGCGCCCGGTGCAGTATTTCAAGGGTGTGCCCTCGCCGCTGAAGGCCCCCGAGAAGGTGAACATGGTGATCTTCCGCGAGAACTCGGAAGACATCTACGCCGGCGTCGAGTGGGAGGCCAAGAGCGAAAAGGCCAAGAAGGTCATCAAGTTCCTCATCGAGGAAATGGGTGTGACCAAGATCCGCTTTCCGGAAAGCTCGGGCATCGGCATCAAGCCGGTGTCGATCGAGGGCACCGAGCGCCTGGTGCGCAAGGCCATCCAGTACGCGATCGACAACGACAAGCCCAGCGTGACCCTGGTGCACAAGGGCAACATCATGAAGTACACCGAAGGCGGTTTCCGCGACTGGGGCTACGCCCTGGCGCAGCGCGAATTCGGTGCCGAGCCGCTGGACGGCGGCCCGTGGTGCCAGTTCAAGAACCCCAAGACCGGCCGCAACATCGTCATCAAGGACTCCATCGCCGACGCCTTCCTGCAGCAGATTCTGCTGCGCCCGGCCGAGTATTCGGTGATCGCCACCCTGAACCTGAACGGCGACTACATCTCCGACGCGCTGGCCGCCGAGGTGGGGGGCATCGGCATTGCCCCGGGCGCCAACATGAGCGATTCGGTGGCCTGCTTCGAGGCCACGCACGGCACGGCGCCCAAGTACGCCGGCAAGGACTACGTCAACCCGGGCTCGGAAATCCTGTCCGCCGAGATGATGCTGCGGCACATGGGCTGGACCGAGGCCGCCGACAAGATCATCGCGTCGATGGAAGCGGCCATCCAGAGCAAGAAGGTCACCTACGACTTCGCCCGCCTGATGGACGGCGCCACCCAGGTCAGCTGTTCGGGCTTCGGGCAGGTGATGATCGAGCACATGTGATCGGACGCCGCCCCGGCGCGGCCGGCGCGCGCGCGGGCCCTGCCTACCACTTCGGAGGCGGGGCTTTTTGCATCCAGGGCGGCCCTGAGATACTGGCGCCATGCCGAACCCGACGCCCCGTTCCCCCGCCAGCGACCGCCGCCAGCGGGTGCAGTCCGCTGAAACCGGCCTGTCCATTCTCAAGGCGTTGACCCGGCTGGGTGGGGAGGCCAGCCTGACGGCCCTGGCCCATGAAGTTGGCGAAAGCACGGCCAAGGTGCACCGCTACCTGTCCAGCTTTGCCCAGGAAGGGTTCGTGGCGCAGAACCCGGTCACCCTCCATTACCACCTGAGCACGGAAGCCATCCGCCTGGGGCAGGCGGCGCTGCGCCAATGCCATCCGGTGCGCCTGGGTGAAGGGGCCTTGGCGCAACTGCGCGGCGCCTTGCAGGTAACCTGCTTCATCGCGGTGATGGGCAACCTGGGGCCGACCGTGCTGCGCATCGAGGAGCCTTCTCTTCCGGTGACGGTGAACATCCGCGCCGGCTCGGTGCTGCCCCTGCTGTGGTCCGCCACCGGCCAGGCGTTCCTGGCTTTTTCCGACGACGCCGAGATCCACCGCAAGGCTGTCGACGAATACACGGCCGGCACCGCCGAGCAGCGCGCGCGCCTGGCCGGCTCGGACCCGGTGACCCAGCTGTGCCGGCAGGTGCGCGCGCAGGGCTGCGCCATCGTGCACGACACGCTGCTGCCCGGCATCAGCGCGGTGTCGGCCCCCATCTTCGATGCGCACGGCCATGTCGGCGCGGTGCTCACCGCGCTCGGGGCCAGCAACGGCTTTGATGTCCGGCCGGAAGGCGCGGTGTGCCCGCAGGTGGTTCGGGAAGCGGCCGACATCAGCGCCGCCCTGGGGTTCCACCCGGCCTGAGCGGCGGCACGGAGGCCGGTCCGTGGCACCTTCAGATCAAGGGTAAACCCCGGCTGCGAACATTACGCTTTGCGAAATACAGTTACGCAAATACAGCATTGCCCTGCAAGGACGTCTGCACGCCATGAACCCGCCCCCGTCTTCCGCCGCCGAACGTTGTCCGGTCGACCACCAGGCCCTGATGGGCCAGACCGCACCCAACGGCTGTCCGATCAGCCGCCAGGCGGCCGCATTCGACCCCTTCGAGCCGGCCTACCTGCAGGCCCCGGCGGAGTACCTGCGCTGGGCGCGAGAGCAGGAGCCGGTGTTCTGGAGCCCGCAGCTGGGCTATTGGATCGTGACGCGGTACGAGGACGTGAAGGCGGTGTTCCGCGACAACCTACTGTTCTCACCGTCCATCGCGCTGGAGAAAATCACCCCGGCCACGCCCGAGGTGACGCAGATCCTGCAGCGCCACGGCTACGCCATGAACCGGACCATGGTGAACGAGGACGAGCCCGACCACATGGCGCGGCGGCGTCTGCTCATGGACGCATTTCTCCCGGAACGCCTGGTGGCCTACGAGCCGATGGTGCGCGATCTGGCGCGCCAGTACATGGACCGTTTCGTCGACAAAGGCAGCGCCGACCTGGTGCGCGACATGTTCTACGAAATCCCGCTGAATATCGCACTGAAGTTTCTCGGTGTGCCCGAGGACGGCGCCGAGCAACTGCGGCAATTCGCGGTGGCGCACACGCTCAACACCTGGGGCCGCCCGAAGGCGCGGGAGCAGTTGGAGATCGCGGAGAACGTCGGCCGCTTCTGGCAGACCGCGCAGCGGATCCTGGACCACATGATGGCCCAGCCCGACGGCGAGGGATGGATGTACGAATCGATTCGCCAGCATCTGGTGCACCCCGACATCGTCACGACCTCGTACCTGCGCTCGATGATGATGGCCATTCTGGCCGCCGCCCACGAAACCACCTCCAACGCCACGGCCAACGCTTTTCTGACGCTGCTGCGCCAGCGCGATGCCTGGGAAGCCATTTGCGAGAACCCGGCCCTGATCCCGAATGCCGTGGAAGAGTGCCTGCGCGTGGCCGGCTCCATCATCGCCTGGCGCCGCGTCGCCACCGCCGAGGCCCGGGTCGGTGGAGTCGCCATCCCCAAGGGCGGCAAATTGCTGCTGGTGCAGGCCTCGGCGAATTTCGATCCCGGGCATTTCGAGAACCCGGACGGAGTCGACCTGTACCGGGAGAACGCGGTCGAGCACCTGACCTTCGGCTACGGCGCCCACCAGTGCATGGGCAAGAACATCGGCCGCATGCAGATGCGGGTGTTTTTGGAAGAATTCACGCGCCGACTGCCGCACATCCGGTTGGTGGAAGGGCAGGCCATCGGCTACCTGCCCAACACTTCGTTCCGTGGCCCCGATGCGCTGTGGGTGGAATGGGATCCGGCACGCAATCCCGAGCGCGCTGGCGCCATCGCTCCCGCGAGCGAGCACGCGTTCTACATCGGCCCGCCGTCCAAGGACAGCATCTCGCGCGCGGTGGTGGTGCGCGAGAAGCACGCCGAGGGTGAGGGCCTGTGTCGTCTCGTGCTCGCCGATCCCCGCGACCAGCCGCTGCCGGCCTGGACGGCCGGCGCGCACATCGACTTGATCGCCGGGGGCTTTCGCCGCAAGTACTCGCTGTGCGGGCAGGCCGGCGACCGCGGCAGCCTGCAAGTGGTGGTGCAGCGCGAGGGCGACGGCCGCGGCGGTTCGCGCCATTTCTGCGACCACCTGGCCGTCGGAGATACCCTGCAGTTGTCCGGCCCCAAGAACCTGTTCCGGCTGGACGAATCCGCGCGGCGTTTCGTGCTGATCGCCGCCGGTATCGGCATCACGCCGATGCGGGCCATGGCCGATCGGCTCAAGGCCCAGGGCAAGCCGTACGAACTGCACTACGCCGGCCGTTCACGCCAGCAGATGGCGCTGCTGACGCGCCTGGAGCAGGACCACGGGGCGAACCTGTCGCTGTACGTGAAGGCGGAAGGCCGGCGCATGCACCTGCCTTCGGTGGTTGCGCGCGTGGACGCGGGTACGCGTGTGTACGCCTGTGGCCCCGATCGGCTGATTGACGAGCTGGAAACCCTGGGCGAGCGGTGGCCCGAGGGCGTGCTGCACTTCGAGCACTTCAGCGCCGACGGCTCGGCGCTTGACCCCACCCGGGAGCACGGCTTCGTCGCCGAGCTGAAGGACTCCAACGTGAGCGTCACCGTGCCCGCCGACCAGACTCTGTTGCAAGCCCTGCAGGCGGCGGGTTTCGACGTGCCCTGCGACTGCGGCGAGGGCTTGTGCGGCACCTGCGAGGTGAAGCTGGTCGAGGGCCAGGTGGACCACCGCGACAAGGTGCTGAGCAAGAGCGAGCGGGCGGCCAACCAACGCATGATGGCGTGTTGCTCCCGGGCGGCTGGCTCGAGGATCGTGCTGGCGCTCTGAAGCGTGGCGCGGGCCGTCGTGCCGGCAGTGCGATGGGGCGGTTTCCTGAGGTCGCGGCTCAATCGTTGTGGTCGTGGTCGTGGTCGTGGTCGTGGTCGTGGTCGTGGTGCCGCTCGTGCGCCGTCGCCGATGTGGGCAGCAGCCCGTTCGGCGCATGCCGCCATTCCCAGCTGGCGAAGGCCAGCACCGCCAGCAGCAACAGCGCCGCCAGCCAGCGGCGGTCGTGCCGCACCAAGTCTGGACCGTTGCCATCGACCCGACCGGTCAGCATCGGCAGTGCGTGGTTCCGGCGCTTCAGCACACTCAGCCCGAGCACCAGGCCGAGGTGCGCCAGGGCCAGGAACAGCAGCGCTTCGCCCAAGCCTTCGTGCAGCTCGGCCAGCGCCTCGCCCCAGGCGTGGTCGGCGCCATAGCCGCTGAGCGTGAGTGGCACCACCAGGGTCAACAAGGCCACCACGGCCAGTGCCATCAGCAGGGGCAAGCCTTGCCGCCAGGGCAGATCCCGGTAGGCGGCGCCACGCACGGCGTCGAGCGCGGCGCGCCACCAGGTCGGCAGGCCGCTCAACCGGCGCAGCAGGGGCGCCAAGCGGGCATGGCGCGGGCCGATCAGGCCGTACACGATTCGGAACACGAACAAACCGGCCAGCGTGTAGCCCAGCGTGACGTGCAGCGCGCGCCAGCGCTCTCCATCGGCAGTCAGGTAGGCCCCCAGGAAACTCAGCGCGAACAGGGCGTGGAACATGCGCGTCGGCGCATCGACGACACGGCGCCGCGCGCCGCCTGGGGCGGCCGGCGATGCGGGGCCGGTCGGGATGGAGGTAGCAACGGGGAGCATGGGGTGTCCTTTCATGGCGTCAATCGGACCAGGCGCGGCGGTCGCGGGCGCTCAGGCCGGCGGGTTGGCGCAGCGCGTCGTCGTCGAAGCGGCCACGCTCGGCCCCGACGTGGCAGGCCGCGCATTGCGCGGCGCCGCGCACGCTGGGCAATTGCCAGACGCTGGCGTCGATCCGGCGGTGCTTGCGCTCGAACCAGACCGAGCGGGTGATGCGGTCTTGCGGCGGCTCGCCGCTCACGCGCTTGTAGCTGCCGGCGTGGGCTTGCAGCCAGGTGTCGATCTGGCGCAGGGTCGATGCGTCCAGCGAGGCGTCGCTGCCGTAGTGGTGGTCCAGCTCGGTCATTAGGCGCCGCCACGACGGCGCGGGCAGCAGCCCGGGCGGGTAGGCCGTGTGGCAGGCCGCGCATTCCTGGGTGTAGGAGGCGGGCACCTGGGCCGGCATCAACCGCCCGTCGGCGTGGGCCAGGCCCGTCAGGGTGAGTCCGAGCAGGGCGCCGGCGAGGTGGTTGCGGAGGGCGTCGGGGTAGGTCATGGTGTGCTCCAAAAAAGGGGGGTTCAGCGGCTCAATCGGGTCAACCAGGCCAGCACGTCGGCTTTTTCGGCGGCGCTGCATTCGCGTTGCAGCACGTCCTTGCAGTTGCGGCGAAACCATTTGTCGACTTTCGCGCTGTCGGTGAAGGCCTTGGGATTGAAGGCGGGCGCCAGCGGCTCCATCGGCTTGCCGGTGCTGGCATGTCGGCCCTGGGCCGTGGGCGGGTTGCCGTGGCAGGATGCACACGACCATTCGCCGCCATGCCGCTGGGTGAACAGCTGGCGCCCGCGCTCGGGCTGGCCTGGCTGGCCGGCCTGGGCGCTCCAGCGCGCCAGTTGCTCGGTGGCCGAGGTGTCCGCGGCCCAGGCACCCGGGAGCGCCAGTGTCAAGGTCAAGACAGCGCCGATCCAGCGGCGAGGAGGCACGGCCAGGTGCGGGAAGGGTGTCATCGAATGTTCTCCGTTGGCGGGAATTCCATTCTTTGGCGCCGGCCCTGAATCCGGGGTGAAGCCGGCATTCATGTGCGGTTCAGGCCCGGGTGCGGACAATCTGGGCATGTTTGCACCGTTTGCCGCTCTCCTCCGTTGTTCGATTCGCCCGCCGCGCCGCGTCGGGTACGTGTTGGCCGTGCTGATCGGTCTGCTGGCGGCCCCGGCCCTGGTCAGCGGCGGCGCGCGTGACCACGACCGGGCCCGCGCGGCGGTGGAGGCTGGTGAAGTGCTGCCGCTGCCCACCCTGCTGGAGCGCGTGCAGTCCTCGCATCCCGGGCAGGTGCTGGAGCTGGAACTGGAGCGCGAACACGGCCGCTGGACCTACGAGATCAAGCTGCTGCAGGCCGGCGGCCAGTTGCTGAAGCTGGACGTCGATGCGGCCAGCGGCGAGGTGCTGAAGGTGCGTCGCAAGCATTCGGATCGGGCCGGGGGAGCCAGGGACTCGGCCCCATGAGGCTGCTGCTGGTGGAGGACGACGCCACGCTGCGCGGGCAATTGCGCGTCGGACTGGTGGCGGCCGGCTACGCCGTGGACGAAACCGACAACGGGCTGGACGCGCAGCACCTGGGCGCCAGCGAGACCTACGACGTGGTGGTGCTGGATCTGGGCTTGCCGCGCCTGGACGGCCTGAGCGTGCTGCGGCGTTGGCGCGAAGCCGGCCACGCCATGCCGGTGCTGATCCTGACGGCGCGCGACACCTGGCACGAGAAGGTGGCCGGCATCGACGCCGGGGGCGACGACTACCTGGCCAAGCCCTTCCACATGGAAGAGCTGCTGGCGCGCATCCGGGCGCTCATCCGCAGATCGCAGGGGCTGGCCTCGGCTCTGCTGCGCCATGGGCCGGTGGCGCTGGACACGCGCACCAGCCGCGTCAGCTGCCACGGCCAGCCGGTCGGCTTGACCGGCCACGAATTTCGGCTGCTGGCCTACCTGATGCACCGCCCGGGCACGGTGGTCTCGCGCACGGAACTCACCGAACACCTGTACGCACAGGACTTCGATCGCGATTCCAACACCATCGAGGTGTTCATTGGTCGCCTGCGCCGCAAGCTGTACCCGGAACTCATCGAGACCGTGCGCGGCCTCGGGTACCGGCTGGCGGGCCCGGCTTGAGCGCGCCGACGCCGCCCGCCGGCCCCGGGCGCTCGCTGCGCTTTCGCCTGCTCGCGGCGACCCTGATGGGCATGGCCGTGGCCCTGACGCTGGCCGGACTGCTGCTGACCGAGCTGTTCCGCGACCATGTGATGCGGCAGTTTGGCCACGCGCTGACGGCGCAGTTGGATCAGGTGACGGCCCGGCTGGAGTTCGACACCGGCGGGCAACCCCAACTCGATCCGGCCTTGCTGAGCGATCCGCGCTGGTCGCGCCCCTACTCGGGTTTGTACTGGCAGATCGACCGCGCCGACGGCGCGGCGCGGCGCGGCGTGCTGCGCTCGCGCTCCTTGTGGGACGACGTCTTGACAGCGCCGGACGACGCGCCCGCCGACGGCCAGGTGCACGTGCACGAATTGGACGGCCCGGACGGCGCGCGCCTGATGCTGATGGAACGCATCGTGGCGCAGGACGGCCCGACGCCGGGGCGCTGGCGCCTGATGGTGGCGGCGGACCTGGCCGAGACGACGGCGGCCGTTTCGCGCTTCACCGGCACGCTGGTCGCGTCACTGGGGGTTTTGCTGGTCTTGCTGGCCGCCGCCGCCGTCGCGCAGGTGGCGGTCGGCCTGGCGCCGCTGCGTGCGCTGGAGCGCGGCCTGGCGGACATCCATGAAGGACGCGCGCAACGCCTGGCGGCACCGTTTCCGTCCGAGGTCCAGCCCCTAGGAGAGGAGTTCAACCGCGTGCTCGACCACAACGCCGAGATCGTCACCCGGGCGCGCACCCAGGCCGGCAACCTGGCACACGCCCTGAAGACACCGTTGGCCGTGCTGTCGCAGGCGGCGGAGGCCGCCCAGCGGGCGCCCGGGGGGAACACCGAGCTGCCGGCCCTGGTGCGCGAGCAGGTGGCGATGGCGCGGCGCCACGTCGATTGGCACCTGGCCCGGGCCCGCGCCGCCGCCGCGCACGGCCGGGCCGGGGCCCGGGTGGCGGTGGCGCCGGCCATCCTGGGCCTGATCCGGGTGATGGAACGTGTCCACGCCGAGCGCGGCGTGGCGCTGCGCTGCGATCCGATGGAGCCCGAGTTGAGCTTTGCCGGCGAGGTGCAGGATCTGCAGGAAATCGTCGGCAATCTGCTCGACAACGCTTGCAAGTGGGCCGGTCACGCGGTGCGGGTGGCGGGGTGGTCCGTGCATTCGCCGAACGGCCGGCGCTTGCACCTGGTGATCGAGGACGATGGCCCGGGCATCGCGCCCGAGCGCCGCGAGACGGTGATGGCACGCGGCGCGCGGCTCGATCAGTCGGTTCCGGGCAGCGGCCTGGGGCTGGGCATCGTCCGCGAACTGGTCGAGCTGTACGGCGGCAACGTCCGGCTGGATGCCGCGACGCCGCACGGACTGCGCGTGACCGTGGAGCTGCCTGGCGGGTAGCCTGGCCCGCCCGCGCCGGAGGGCCTCGGGGCGCGGCACAAAACCGGCCGCCCGGGCCTTGGCCCGGCGGACCGGTGCGCTGAAAGGGCGCGCCGAATCAGGAGGCCAGCACGCCCTGGCCGGTGACGACGCTGTCGCTCAGGCTGGGCATGGGCGCCGCCGCGCCCTCGGGCACCTCGGCGCGGATGTTCAGCGCCAGCAGGCCCTTGGGGCCGTGGTCCATGTCGAAGCTGACGCGCGCGCCTTCCTTCAAGGTCTTGAAGCCATCCATGTTGATGGCGGAAAAATGGGCGAACGCGTCAGGGCCGCCGCCGTCCGGTTCGATGAACCCGAAGCCCTTGAGATCGTTGAACCACTTGACTTTTCCCTGGGCCATGATGCGTCTCCTTCTGCGTACTTCCGTTGTACTTTTGTCCAAGCGGCAGAAGTGTGCAATCAGCGTTTGCGCTTTGTCAATATCGGCGTGCCACGCATGTGCTGCCTTCGCGACGGCGGCTACGAGGGCTTGTACCGGCGCAAATTGGCCACATCTGCGGCTCTGTCGCCGTTTTTTTGCGCGGCGGCGGGTGGCGTCGGTCGCGGCGCTGCCCTCAGCAACACCTAAGAATGATGCCGCCGCCGGGGCCCGCCCGTCACGGATGGAATGGCATCGCTAGAATGGATTTCATGGCCACGTCCCCCCCTGTCAAGCCGCCAGCCTTGCCGTCCCCGGTGCGTCAACCGGAGGGCGACGAGAGTGTCGTGCTGGAGCGCTTACCCAAGAAAACCGAACCCCCGCAGATGTACCAGGTGCTGATGCTCAACGACGACTACACACCCATGGAGTTCGTGGTGGTCGTGATCCAGGAGTTTTTCGGCAAGGACCGCGAGACCGCGACCCAGATCATGCTCAAGATTCATCTGGACGGCAGAGGCGTGTGCGGCGTGTATTCGCGCGACGTGGCCGCCACCAAGGTCGATCAGGTGCTGGACGCGGCGCGCGAGGCGGGGCACCCCCTGCAGTGCGTCAGCGAACCGGTGTCATGACCCTGTCGCCCGTTTCGCCCCGCACGGCGTTGAATATCACGCAACTTCCCCCATGTGAAACAGTCGAAGCTGTGAGACCATCGTAAGCTCATGGCGTAAAGGAAAGCCCACATCATGATCGCCCAGGAACTGGAAGTCAGCCTCCACATGGCCTTCGTCGAGGCCCGGCAGCAACGTCACGAATTCATCACGGTCGAGCACCTGCTGCTGGCCCTGTTGGACAACCCCAGCGCCGCCGAGGTGCTGCGCGCCTGCTCCGCCAATATCGACGACCTGCGCAAGTCGCTGACCAATTTCATCAAGGACAACACCCCCCAGGTGGCCGGCTCGGACGAGGTGGACACCCAGCCCACGCTGGGTTTCCAGCGCGTGATCCAGCGTGCCATCATGCACGTGCAGTCCACCGGCAACGGCAAGAAGGAAGTCACCGGCGCTAATGTGCTGGTGGCCATCTTCGGCGAGAAGGACTCGCACGCCGTCTATTACCTGCATCAGCAGGGCGTGACGCGGCTCGACGTCGTCAATTTCATCGCCCACGGCATCCGCAAGAGCGACCCGCCCGACGCCACCAAGCCGGCCGAAGGCCAGCCTGGCGCGGCCGGTGAAGGCGAAAGCGAAGGCGGCGAGAAGAACGAAAAAGCCTCGCCGCTGGAGCAGTTCACCGTCAACCTGAACCAGAGCGCCAAGGACGGCAAGATCGATCCGCTGATCGGCCGCGAGTACGAGGTCGAGCGCACCATCCAGATCCTGTGCCGTCGGCGCAAGAACAACCCGCTGCTGGTCGGCGAGGCCGGTGTGGGCAAGACGGCGATTGCCGAGGGCCTGGCCTGGCGCATCACCGAAGGCAATGTGCCCGAAGTGTTGGCCGACGCCAACGTCTACGCCCTGGACATGGGCTCCCTGCTGGCGGGCACCAAGTACCGCGGCGATTTCGAGCAGCGCCTGAAGGGCGTGCTCAAGGCGCTCAAGGACAAGCCCAACGCGGTGCTGTTCATCGACGAGATCCACACCCTGATCGGGGCCGGCGCGGCCTCGGGCGGCACGCTGGACGCGTCCAACCTGCTCAAGCCGGCGCTGTCCAGCGGCCAGCTCAAGTGCATCGGCGCGACCACCTTCACCGAGTACCGCGGCATCTTCGAAAAAGACGCGGCCCTGTCGCGGCGCTTCCAGAAGGTGGACGTGGTCGAGCCCACGGTGCCCGAGACCATCGAGATCCTGAAGGGCCTGAAGAGCCGCTTCGAGGAGCACCACGCCGTCAAGTACGCGCTGGGCGCGCTGCAGGCCGCGGCCGAGTTGTCGGCCAAGTACATCACCGACCGGCACCTGCCCGACAAGGCCATCGACGTTATCGACGAGGCCGGCGCGGCGCAGCGCATCGCGCTGGCCAGCAAGCGCAAGAAGACCATCGGCAAGCACGAGATCGAGGAAATCGTGGCCAAGATCGCGCGCATCCCGCCGGCCAACGTCAGCAACGACGACCGCAGCAAGCTGCAGACGCTGGAGCGCGACCTGAAAAGCGTGGTGTTCGGTCAGGACAAGGCGCTGGAGGTGCTGTCGTCGGCCGTCAAGATGGCGCGCTCGGGCCTGGGCAAGGGCGACAAGCCGATCGGCAGCTTCCTGTTCAGCGGCCCGACCGGCGTCGGCAAGACCGAGGCGGCCAAGCAACTCGCCTACATCATGGGCGTGGAGCTGATCCGTTTCGACATGTCCGAGTACATGGAGCGCCACGCCGTCAGCCGCCTGATCGGCGCGCCTCCGGGGTACGTCGGCTTCGACCAGGGTGGCCTGCTCACCGAGGCCATCACCAAGAAGCCGCACTGCGTGCTGCTGCTCGACGAGATCGAGAAGGCGCACCCGGACATCTTCAACGTGCTGCTGCAGGTCATGGACCACGGCACGCTGACGGACAACAACGGGCGCAAGGCCGACTTTCGCAACGTCATCATCATCATGACGACGAACGCGGGCGCCGAGACCATGAACAAGGCCACCATCGGCTTCACCAACGCCCGCCAGTCGGGCGACGAGATGGCCGACATCAAGCGCCTGTTCACGCCCGAGTTCCGCAACCGGCTGGACGCCATCGTCAGCTTCAAGGCCCTCGACGAGCAGATCATCCTGCGCGTGGTCGACAAGTTCCTGCTGCAACTTGAGCAGCAACTGGCCGAGAAGAAGGTCGAGGTGTCCTTCTCCGACAAGCTGCGCAAGTACCTGGCCAAGAAGGGCTTCGATCCGCTCATGGGCGCGCGCCCAATGCAGCGCCTGATCCAGGACACCATCCGCAAGGCCTTGGCCGATGAACTGCTGTTCGGCCGCCTGATCGATGGTGGCCGGCTGGAGGTCGACATCGACGACGAAGGCCAGGTGCTGCTCGACATCACGCCGCTGCCAAAGAGAGAGCGCGCCAAGGGCGCCGAACCCTCGGAGCCCGAGGAAGAAGTGGCCGCCGACTGAGCCCCCGGGCCATCGGTTTTCCGCCCCCAGCCTGCCGCTCACGCGGCAGGCTTTTTTTTGTCCGATCATCTGATAAGCTATAAAAAAAATAGCTTATCAGGCCGTATATTCGCCGACCTGGGGCGATTTTCAGTGGGCGGTTTCCACAATGAAGTGCACGTAGAAGCGGAAGGCTCAGACGAGGCGAGCGAAGATCACCTGTTTGACCTGCCAGTCGATCAAGTGCACCCATGAGCTACACCCATCTGAGCCGAGAC
>JAIUOM010000104.1 GCA_020161215.1 Pseudomonadota bacterium | reverse complement strand
CAGCCCCGCAAACCCAGCGGGCGGGTCTGCGCCAGCAGGCTGGCGCGGTAGCCCACCCCCTGCACGCGACCACGGATGGCCAGGTGGCGGGTGATGGCGTCGCTCATGCGCCCGACTATAGTGCGCAGCAGTGACATTTCAGGAGATTGCAATGTGGCGTTGGCTGTGGCGAGCCCTGCTGGCCTTGCTGGTACTCGTTCTGGGCGTGAGCGGCGTGATGGGGTGGCGTTACGCCCAGTACGCGCCAGCCGACCCGGCGGTGGCCCCCGACCCCTCGGCGTTGGCCTATTTCCACCCCGACTACGCCGGCGCGCGCGCCGACTTCCTGACCCAGGGCGCACAGCTGGCGGCGCGCTGGCGGGACGTGGAGCGCTTCGCCGTGCCGGTGGCCAGCAACGGCTTCGGGCAGGATCTGTTCGTCGACGCCGTCTACGTGCCGGCTCAGCGCTCGCCCCGGCGCCTGCTGATTCTGTCCTCGGGCGTGCACGGCGTGGAAGGCGGCACCGGCAGCGCGGTGCAGCGCATGTTCATGCGCGAGCTGATGAACGACGAGACGGTGGCCGACACCGGCATCCTGCTGCTGCACGCGCTCAATCCCTGGGGCTTCGCGCAGTCGCGGCGCTTCACCGCCCGCAACGTGGACCTGAACCGCAACGCCAGCACCTCGGCCTCGCTGTACCGCACGGTGAACGCCGGCTATCCGATGGTGGATCCGCTTATCAACCCGCCGGCACCAGTCAATCTGAACGACTGGCAACACAAGCTGTTCCTGTGGCGCTCGGTCGGCATGATCGCCGCGCACGGCATGCCGGTGCTGCGCCAGGCGGTGCTGCAGGGCCAGTACCAGTACCCGCGCGGCATCTACTTTGGCGGCCAGGCGCTGGAGCCGCAGCTGGCCGACCTGGCGCCGCGCCTGAAAACCCTGCTGAACGCCTACCCGATGTCGATGAGCATCGACCTGCACACCGGCTACGGCGCGCGTGGGCGGCTGCACGTGTTCCTCAACCCGCCGGGCGAGGAGCGCGTGCGCCAGGGCCTGGAGACGGTGTTCGGCGAGTACCCGATCGACTGGGGCTCGGGCGCCGATTTCTACACCGTCACCGGCGACGTCACCTCCTGGATCGGTTCGCTGCGCTCGAACGGGCTGCACCTACCGGCGGTGTTCGAGTACGGCACGCTGGACAGCCAAAGCACGCTGGGCGCCATCAAGTCGCTGCAGATCACGGTGCTGGAAAATCAGGGCTTCCAGAACGGCTGGGCCACGCCGGGCGACGAGGAAGCGGTCAAGCAGGCCTACCGCGAGATGTTCTACCCCTCCTCGCCGGCCTGGCGCACGCAAGTCATCCAGAGCAGCCGCACGCTGCTGCGCCAGCTGCTCAGGCGCTTGCCGGAAGCCCAGCCACCGGGCTGAAGAATGCTCCTGAATTGATAGCTACTTGGGCTTTTCTCGCGCCGGCCAAGGCCGGAAATCGCCGATAATCCCGGCCATGAACGCCCGCCACGACCTGAGCACCCACGACACCACCCGCATCGACGACACGCGCATCGGCGCGGTGCGCCCGCTGCTCACCCCGGCCCTGCTGGAGGAGCGCCTGCCCACGCCCGACGCGGCGCAAGACCTGGTGGAAACCAGCCGCGCCGCCATCTCGCGCGTGCTGCACGGGCAGGACGACCGGTTGATCGTGGTGGTCGGGCCCTGCTCGATCCACGACCACGACCAGGCGCTCGAATACGCCCGCCACCTGAAGGCCGAGGCCGACCGCCTGGCCGACGAGCTGCTGGTGGTGATGCGCGTGTACTTCGAAAAGCCCCGCACCACCGTGGGCTGGAAGGGCTACATCAACGACCCGCACCTGGACGGCAGCTTCGCCATCAACGACGGGCTGGAGATGGCGCGGCGCCTGCTGCTCGACCTGCTGGCCCTGGGCCTGCCGGTGGGCACCGAGTTTCTCGACCTGCTCAGCCCGCAATTCATCAGCGACCTGGTCAGCTGGGGCGCCATCGGCGCGCGCACCACCGAGAGCCAGAGTCACCGCCAGCTGGCCTCGGGCCTGTCGTGCCCGGTCGGCTTCAAGAACGGCACCGATGGCGGCGTGAAGGTGGCGGCCGACGCCATCGTCGCCGCGCGCGCCCAGCACGCCTTCATGGGCATGACCAAGATGGGCCAGGCGGCGGTGTTTGAAACCCGTGGCAACGACGACTGCCACGTCATCCTGCGCGGCGGCAAGCTGCCCAACTACGCCCCCGCCGACGTGGCCGCAGCCTGCGCGATGCTGCAAGGCGCCGGCCTGCGCGAGCAGGTCATGATCGATGTCTCGCACGCCAACAGCAGCAAGCAGCACCAGCGCCAGATCGACGTGGCGCACGAGGTGGCGGGGCAGGTGGCGGCGGGCGACGCGCGCATCGTCGGCGTGATGATCGAAAGTCACCTGTACGAGGGACGCCAGGACATCGTGCCCGGCCAGCCGCTCACGCGCGGCGTGTCGGTGACCGACGCCTGCATCAGCCTGGCGCAGACCGTGCCGGTGCTGGACGGCCTGGCCCTGGCCGTGCGGGCGCGGCGTCAGGCGCGCGGTTAGGCGAAAAAAACCCGCCGGCAAGGGCGGGTAGGGTAGGGTGCTGCCGTGGGTCAGCGGCGGCGCGGGCCGCCGCCACCGGCCGGGGGGCCGCGGCGCTCCAGGTGACGGAAATTGATCCGGCCCTTGCTCAGGTCGTAGGGCGACAGCTCCAGCGACACGCGGTCGCCGGCCAGGATCCGGATGTGGTTCTTCTTCATCTTGCCGGCCGAATAGGCCACCAGCTGGTGCCCGTTGTCCAGGGTGACGCGAAAGCGCGTGTCCGGCAGCACCTCGTTGACGATGCCTTGCATCTCGATCAGTTCTTCCTTGGCCATGCGATAACTCCTTTTGCGTTGATGCGAAAACCCCTGATCGGCATTGCTCGCGCCAGCCACGAAGTCATGCGGGAGCGGACAGGAAGGGACGCCAAAACACGAGGGGCAGACCGAAGGCAGCGAACGAGAGGCTCGGCACTGGCCGGGGACAGCCAGAGACAGCGCCTGCGCGCGGGTGGCGCGGCAGGGCAGCCGGCGAGCGTCGAAGGGCGCGGATCAGGAAAGCTGCAGGTGCCCCCTGACGGGTACACGGGCGCCGCACGCGGTCGTCAACCCAATAGTGTAGCGGATTTGGGGGTTTTACGCAGGCTCAGCAGCGCAAACTGAACTGGCGGGTGCGGGCTTCGTTGCGGCGCGCGGTGATCCAGTCCTGGCTTTGACCGCTTTGCGGCCGCCGGGCCAGGGCGTCCCACTGCTCGATCTGGCGCGCCAGGGTCGCGCATTCGGCACGCGGATCAAGTGCCGGCGCGGCCGGGGCCGCCCATGCCTGGGGCGGTGGCACGGCCCGCGCGGGGGCCGCAGCGGCCGGCGGCGGGCGAAAACCATCGGCCAGGTTCTGATTGCGCCGCACCCGCACTTCGCTTTGCTGCGCGCCGGGCGGGCAGGGGCCGTCGGTGAAGGTGGTGCGGCCGGCCTGCACGCAGCGCGTCACCACGTCGACGTCGGGCGCCGGGGCGGCGCGGGGCGCGGCGCGCGCATCGGCCGGCGGCGGCGCCGTGCGGCTGGGCCGGCGCCCCTGGCGCGCGTTCGGCGGGTGGGCGCGCCAGGGGCGCGGCGGATTGGCGCCAGTGGTACAAGGCCACGGCGCCCAGCACCATGAGCAGCAGCATCAGCCACCCCAGCGGCCAGCGGCGTTCGGGCGGCCGCAGAAAGGACTCGGCCGGATCGGGGCGGGGCTGGGGGACGGACATCGGCGCGGCGGTGACGAACGAAAGAGGCCGCCCAAGGTAACAAAAATCACCAGGCGCCGCCACGCCGTGCCGTCAACCGCTGCCTTTTTCGTTCAGCACCTTGCCGGGTGGCCGCAGATCGGCTTCGCGCGGCGGCGCCGGGCAGCCGCCATCGGCGTTGCGGGCGCGCAGCGTGTGCAGGCGGGTGGAGATGCGGTCCAGCACGGGCGGCGGCAGGTTTTGCTTGAACTCGAAGTCCAGCCGCGTGATCTCGGCCAGCAGGTAGGCGCACCAGGCGCCGCGCGGGCCGGAATCGACCTCGCCGGGCGGGGGCGCCGGTAAGGGCAGATCGGCGCGGGCCGGGGTCGCCGCGGCGGGACGCTCGCTGCCGAGCGGACAGCGGCCCTCGGTGCGCATCCATTTGCCGTTCACGAAACAGCTGTGGGCCCCCTTGCCTTCCGGTCCGGCCTGGGGCGACTCGGTGGGCTGGGCCGGGGCGGGCGCCTGGGCCTCGGGGGCGCCGGCTTCGTGCGGCGGCGCATCAAGCCACCACCGGTAGGCCTGGAAGGCCCCGAGCACCAGGGCCAGCGCCAGCGCCAAGGCCACGACCCAGGTCAGCAGGCTGGAAACGCCGGCCGGCTCTGGGGGCCTCAGGGGACGGTCGTCGTCGGCGATGTCAGGGGGCATGGCGGGGGACTCGGTGGCGAAACGCCAGTCCAATGATACGGGGGCGCGCACCCGGCACCCGAGGTGCGGCGGGTTCGGCGGGCCGCACCCAGCGACCACGGCCGGGAGACGACCGGTCCGGAAGAAAGCGGCCCCGGGAAGTCATCGGCGCGGCGTGGTCAGCGCCTCACCGCGCGCCAACCCCTGCAGCAGCGCCCAGCCTTCGTCCCAGTCGCCCAGGCCGGAGTCGGCGTTGACGTGGCCGCGCGGGCCCAGGCTGTAGAAGGCCGCGCCCCAGTCGGCCGCCAGCCGGCTGGCTGTGGGCAGGGCGCCGTACGGGTCGTCGCTGCTGGCCACCAGCACGGCCGGAAACGGCAGGCGCTGGCGCGCCGGCGGCGCCCAGCCGGGGATCTGCTCGCGCAGATCGGGCCGTTCGATGTCGGGCGGCGCCACCAACAGCGCGCCGCGCACCCGCGTGGCGACCTGGGGCGCGTGCGCCGCCCACCAGGCCACCAGCAGGCAACCCAGGCTGTGCGCGGCCAGCAGCACCGGGCGCTCGGGTGGGCTGGCCAGCAGCACGTCTTGCAGGCGTGCGCTCCAGTCGCCGCGCAGGGGGCGCTGCCAGTCGTGCTGTTCCACGCGCAGGCAGCCGTGGCGCGTTTCCCAGCGGCTTTGCCAGTGCTCGGGGCCGCTGCCCAGCCAGCCGGGCAGGGTGTAGACGAGGGGCGCAGTCATGGCGCCAAGGGTAACGGCTTTCGGCGCCGGTCGGCACGGCGCGACCAGCTCGGCAGGCCCGGCGCCAGCAGCGCCAGCCGATCGCGTGCGGGGGCGTCTGGCAAGTCCATGGTGACGGCCCAGCCGGCGCCCAGCAGCAGGATGCCGCGCAGGAGCTGGCCGTTGTCCTGCGTGATCTGACGCGACAACGCCACGGGCCGGCCCTGGGTGGCGTGTTTGCTGCGCATCGGCCGCAACGGCGAGGTCGGTGCGGATTTCGAATACAGCAACGCGGGGCGCTGGGCCATCACGCCCAAAACCCTGAACCAAGGCATCCAGGAACTCACCGCCCTCCCGGTTTAAGTCAGGGGCAGCGGGCGCGCGCTGCCGGCAGGCGCCTAAGATCGGGGGCCGAGTTGCGGCGCTGCGCCGCTTCCTGACCTCAGAGAATCCATGTCCCACACCATCCAGCACGACGACCAACCCAAGGGCGGCGCCTTCTTTTTTGACCTGAACGGCCTGCGCCTGGCCGAGATGACCTACAGCCGCACCAACCCGCAGCTCATCATCATTGACCACACCGATGTCGACGACGCGCTGCGCGGCCAGGGCGTGGGCCGCGAGCTGCTGAACGCGCTGGTGACCTGGGTGCGCGCGGACGGCATCAAGGTGGTGCCGCTGTGCCCTTACGCCAAGTCGCAGTTCGACAAGGATGCGTCGATTCGGGATGTGTTGAACTGACTGGGGGGCGACGGGGCGGTCGTCGACCGACGCCCTGCACACCCAGGTCTTGTGCCGTCGAGGCGTCCGCGCGCGTGCGTTGACCGCGTCACCCGGCATGCCCCCGCGCGGTGCGCGCGAGACCTGAACTAAGCGGAGTGGCTATCGACCATGTCCTGCTTCAGTATGGCGGATTTCATGACTGAATTTAGTGCTGCAATCACCTACATCACGTGTGCTGCGCCACTAGGCTGTAAGCCCCTTGCAGCAATTTCGTCGGGCCAATTTAGACCGCTACCGCCAGATTCAGCCTGCGGGTTGGTGCAGCCTACAGATCGTTAGGCGTCAGAACGTGGCCTATATCGCCATCACACGAGCTGGCGTCGCTAGCGTCGTTCAAGCCGGCGGCGACGCAAACCCTCTGTGGATCGGGTCGGAAGTTCTCTCCGAGGCGGAGATCGCTCACCTTCGCGCTTCGGGCATTGAGCTTGCTGTCTTCGTCCATCCAGTCCGCACGAGCGCCGACATCGAAGATGCAGTATCTACACTGCGCGAGCACCACCCCAATCAAGCAGTTTGGGTGGAAGCGATCCCTTCTTCCTTCAACCCACGCAGTGCTGACTTCGGTCAAGCCTTTCTCTGGCGGGAGTACATCGCCGGAGTCGACTACCAACACAACGAGTACGTACTCGTCACCACAGGCCCGAGTGCGGGCACTCGGGGTTCATTGGTTGCACTCCTCGCTCTCAGCCCCGAACCGGAGTTCATCCTTGAGTCTGAGTTCGGAGCTGATATCCACGTCCATCAATCTGCTCTGGTTCGTGCTGACGCCTGACTTGTCGTTCGTGCCGACCGCAACGGTCGCCATCGTTCGGCGGCTCCTGACCGAATCCCGCCAGCAACGTCCTATCGTGACCCTCAGCGCAAAGCCGCTGTCCATGCGCTGCGCACTGGCGTCATGGTCGGCTCGCCACCCTCTGATCGGGTAACCCCATCGCTGCGGCCGCTGGCGTGGCACGCAACACCGGGCTCACCACCTCCGACACGCCTGAATCCGCCTCCGCCCGCAACACCGCCACCAGCGCGCGCCGCTGGCGGCCGGGCACGCCGCGCACCTGCTCGGCGATCCACACCAGGCGGTCGGGGCTGACGCTGCCTTGGGTGGCCCAGCGCTCGGCTTCGCGGCGCGGGTTGTGCAGCATGGCGGCCAGGGTCACGGACTGGCGGGCGGTCAGGCGCGCGGCCGGCACGCCGAAGTAGTGGCGCGCGGCGGCGTCGGCGCCGCACACCAGCTGGCCCTCGGCCGTCTCGCCCCACGGCGCCATGTTCAGGTACAGCTGCAGGATGCGGGCCTTGCCCAGGGTCTGCTCGATCTCCAGCGCGTACAGCAGCTCGCGCAGCTTGCGGCTCAGCGTGCGCTCGTCGCCGGCCACCATCAGCTTGGCCAGTTGCTGCGTCACCGTGCTGGCGCCGCGGCGGATGCCGCCCTGCGCCTGGTTGTGGGCCAGCGAGGCCTGCAGCTCGGCCAGGTCGATGCCGGGGTGCTCGTAAAAGCGCTGGTCCTCGGCCGCCAGCACGGCGCGCGCCAGCCAGCCGCGCGCGTCGTGCGCCCGGTGCGGCCCGCAAGACGAGCGCGCGTGCGCCCAGGCCTCGGTGCCCAGGCCGCCGACGGCCAGGCCGCTGACGCGCGGGACCAGCTGCAGCGTGCCCCGTGGCAGTTGCAGCTCGGCCGTGGCGCCAATCAGGCCGTCGATGCGCGCCACGGTCAGCTCGGGCAGGCCGGGCGCCAGCAGCGCCAGCCAGTCGCGCGCGGGGGCGTCGGGCCAGTCCATGGTGACGGCCCAGCCGGCGCCCTGGCTGCGCGCTTGCCAGCGCGCGGCCAGCACGGCGTCGGTGCTGTCCGGCCGGACAGCGCCCAGCAGCAGGGTGCCGCGCAGGTGCTGGCCGTTGTCCTGCGTGATCTCACGCGACAACGCCAGTTGCGCCGCCGGGACGTCCAGCGCGGTCTGCCCCAGCGCGGCCGGCAGCGGCAGGCGGCAGGGTTCGCAGTCCACGGTGAGCACCGGCTCGGGCCCGTCGGCCCCGGCCGGCACCCAGCCCAGGCGCAGTTGGCCCAGGCGCGTGCGCAGACGCAGGCCGTGCAACCGCGCGCCGATGGTCGGCGTGGTGGCCAGCCAGACCAGCTGCGGCACGCCGACCTGCAGGGTAAAAGGGCCACGCCCGATCTCGGTGGCCCATTCGCCGGTTTGCGGCATCAGGGCAATGCGCAGCCCGGCCCACAGGGCACCGGACAGCACGATAACGGCGGCGGCCAACACAAGCGCCAGACGCAGCAGACGTCGTAGAAGCCCACGGTAGCTGGCATTGATAGCTTGAGGCATCATGAAAACAACCTCCCTTCAGGCTCGGCAGGGTCAAAACTGCCGGCACGCCATCTAGCGTGCCGGCAGTTGTTGGCTTAGCTACTTAAGCTGGGCACAACACTACTTACTGCTGCCACCGCTACGCGGGGCGGCATTGCTCCGGCCGCCGCCCGACGGGCTTCCTGTGGTGCTCGGCCAACCTCCGCCATTGCCCTGTCCACGACCGCTCCCTCCGGCGCTCTGGCCACCACTTCGTTGGCCGTTCGACGAACCGGAAGCACCGCCTCCACGCGCGCCACCTGCATTGCCCGAATTACCTTTAGCCATATCGATTACTCCTAATTCAGCCGGGATTTAAAATTGCACGCTACGAGCCGGCTGACCCTCGCACCGCGCCTAACAATGATTTCGACGTGAGGCCTCTCTACTGAGTTACACGTCGCTCGTGCCGACGACTCGCGTCACCGTGACGGCGCGCCACGGCCCGGTGGAGCGGCCGGTGGTTGCCGCCCAGAACCAGGCCGAGGTGTCGGCAAAGCGCTGGCCGGCCGCGTCCTCGATCTGCTCGCACACGCGCAGGGCCGTGCCGCCCTTGCGGGCGGTGAAGCAGCGCTGGATGTCGCTCACAGCGGCAGCCGGCCACAGCGTGGCGGGGGTGGCGTGCGCTGTGACGGGCGACCACCCCGCCGCCCGGCCGCCCGAAGGCGGGGTGCGGCCCCCTCGGGGGGCAGCGGACCACGTGTCAGCGGGGGAGCGTGGGGGCAACACGCGCTCGAGTTGCTCGCCCTCGATCCGGTAACCCAGTGCGCGGTAGCAATCCACGGCCGGGTGCAGCATGCGCGTGGGGCGGTCCACATCGCGCAGCACCACGATCTGCCGACCGTCGGTCAGGCGGGCGATGCGGCCCGGAAAGCGCTCGGCAAAGCGCTGCTCGACACGCGACAGCGCCAGCGGGCGCAGTGGCCGGCCCTGCCAGTCGGTAGGCAACTCGGCGCCGCCGGCCAGGGCAGCAGGCGGCGCCAAGTCAGGGCCTGCGCCGGCCAGGCCGGCCAGCGCGCAGGCCAGCATGGCGGCGCCAAACAGGCTCTTGCCGAGCACGCGGTGGGCGAAGGTGTTGAAGCGGTTCATGGTGAATCTCCTGTGGGTTGATGACGTTCAGGCGCGCTCGGGCCGCGCCATGCCCCAGGCGATGACGCCGACCACCGCGGCCAGCACCACCAGGCCCACGCCCTGGTGCACGGCCTCGCTGGCGCCGGGGCCGCTGCCGGCCAGCGCCACCAGCACGCTGTTGCGCAGCACGTTGCCAGCCAGCACACAGGCGCCCACCAGGGGCAGGCGCAGCAGAAAGCTGCGGTTGCCACGCCCCGCCCACAGCGCCACGGCGCAGGCGCTGAAGTAGCCGGCCCAGGCCATCTGCACGCCGGAGCAGGGCGCGTCGACGATGACCAGTTGGCCGTCCACCAGCAGGCTGCTGCCAGTGCGCTGCACGCTGAACCACGCGCCCAGCAGCCAGCGGCTGGCCTCGGCGGTGACCACGCGCAGCGGGTAGCCGGCGTAGAACTGAAGCGAGGCGATGAGCGGCGGCGCCAGCAGCGCCAGGCCCAGCACCGGCGCGGCGGCAATGGCGTGGCGCGGTGCCGGCCACAGCACGCCGCTGTGCTGGCGCATGGCGCCGCGGCGCGACTCGGGCAAAAAGGCCAGCAGTCCGCAGGCCAGTGCCAGCGTGGCCACCAGGCTGGTGATGAGCGGTGCCACGGCCCCGCGCAGCGCCGTGGCCGCCAGCGTGCCGGCCAGCGCCGCCACCAGCCAGGGCGTACGCGGGGTGTAGCGCAACTGGCCCCGCACCGACCACAGCAGCGCGGCCAGCGCGGCGATGGCCAGCAGGCCCACGGGGTCGTCCGAGCCATCGGCCCAGCGCGCGGCCATCCAGCGCCATGTGGGCCACAGGGCGGCCGCTTGTAAGGCCAGCCACAGCGCGGCGGGCGCGCGGTCGATGCGCAGGCCGGCGGCCAGCAGGCGGGGGGAACGGACGATCAGGGACATGGGAAGCCTTTGGGTCGTGTGTTGGACATCAAAACCGGTCTTGGTCGGCGTGGATATTTCCTGAGTAGCTATCTTTTTTGAAGTTGTTCGGCGTTATCCGGCGAACGGCCCACGGCGCTGCCGACGCGCCAGTTGCGCGCCCAACACCGCCAGCACCACCAACATCGCGGCCCAGGTGGCGGGCTCGGGCGTGCTGCTGACGGCGGCGCCCAGGGCGCTGGCTTCTTCACCCACGGCCAGGTTGCTCACGCCCTCGGGCATCGGGCCGGGTTGGTTGGCGGTGGCGCCTTGGCCACCCGGGTTGCGCACCACCTTGTCGACCGCGATGAAGCTGGTGTACTGGGTGAGCAGGCTGTAATCCAGCCCCAGGCGGGTGATGGCGGCCTTGTGGGCGTCGCCACCCGTCAGGGCTTCTTCGTCGCTGAGGGCGGCGATGCGGTGGCGGGCCCACAGGCTGCGCAGCGCGGCGTTGCGGCCGGGCGTGGCGGCGGCCAGGTCGATGGGCAGCTGCTGCTGGTAGGCGCCGTCGGCAGCGCGGCCGGTGACCTGCAGCTTGGGCTGCGCACCCGCCACCGGCTCGCGCCACTTGCCAAACACGATCACCGGGCGCTCGGCCAGCACATCGGGCAGCTGGGCGGGCTCGACGTCGTACACGTCCAGGCCGTCAAACGCGGCTTTGACGCTGGTCAGCACCGGCGACTCGATGACGCGGCGAAAGCGCTCGGCCTGGGCCTTGGCGTCGGCCGGGCGGGTGACGATGAAGGGCTCGCCCATGCCGGCGCGGGCCAGGCCTTCCATCAGGTGGCGGTTGACCGACGAGCCGATGCCGAAGGCGAACACATTGGCCTGGCCCAGGTGCTGGCGCACCAGGGCAAAGGCTTCGCTCTCGACGGTGACGTAGCCGTCGGTCACCACCACCACGGTGCGCGACAGGTCGGCCGGCTTGGGCTCGGCGTAGACGCGGCGCAGCGCGGGCAGCAGCTGGGTCGAGCCGCCGCCACCCATCTCGTCGATGGTGCGGATGGCGGCGTTGATGTTGGCCGGCGTGGCCGGCACCGAGCGCGGCGCCAGAAAGCGGTTGGAGCCCGAGAACAGCAGCACGTTGAAGGTGTCGCCCGCCTTCAGGTCGCCCAGCAACTGGCGCATCAGCGCCTTGGCGGTGTCGAGCGGAAAGCCGTGCATGGAGCCCGAAATGTCGACCACGAAGATGTAGTCGCGCGGCGTGATGGCCTGGGCCGGCACGGCCTTGGGCGGCTGCACCATGGCGAGGAAGAAGTTCTCCTTCTCGCCGCGGTGCAGCAGCACGCCCGACTCGATGGCGGCGCCGGCCAGCCGGTAGTCGAGGATGAAGTCGCGGTTGTTGCTTTGCGGCTCGCCGCGCGACGAAGCTGCCGCCAGCTGCACGCTGGCGTGGCGCGCGCTGGCGCCTTGGTCCATGCGGGTGTCGATGGCGTGGCTGGGCGAGCGCACTTCCTGGATGCCGATGGGGCTGTCCAGGTCCACCTGCAGGCGCAGGGCGGCGCTGCTGGGCTCGCCCGCACGCAGCACCGGCTGGGCCGGAAAGCCCTGCGCGTGGGCCAGCGGCTGGCCGCTGGTAGTGGCGGCGGTGCCGGCGTACCGTGGTCCCACGACGGTAGGAAAGACGAACTGGTACTTGCCCTCGGTCGGCACCAGCAGCTCGTTGTAGCGCAGCTCGACCTGCACGTCGTCGCCGGGCAGGATGTTGGCCACGTTCATCTGGAACACGTTGGGCCGGTGCTGCTCCAGCAGGGCGGCGGTCTGGCCCTGTTTTTTGGCGGCCTCGTACTCGACGCGGGCCTGCTGCTTCTCGCGGATCTGCGCCACCACCAGGCGGTCGGCCACGCGCACGTTCAGCCCGTTGACGGCCGCCTGGGTGGACCCGGGGAAGATGTATTTGGCCTCGATCGGCTGCGTGCCTTCGTTCTTGTAGCGCTGGGTCACCACCACGTCGGCGATCACGCCGCTGATGTTGACCTTGACGTCGGTGCTCTTGAGCGGCAGCGCGTCCACGCCGGGCTGCGCGCCCTTGACAAAGAAGTACGGGCTCTCGGCCTTGGCCGGCGCGGCATCCGCGCCTTGCGCCCGCGCCGTCGGCGCCAGCAGCACCAGGGCCGACAAGGCGGCGTACCAGGCCACACGGTGCGCCGCGGAGCCGGCGCGCTGGCCCACCTGGATGGCGCGGCGGATCGGTGGCGGCGCGGCCGGCAGCGCCGTGGCCTGCACAGCGGCCGGCAAGGCGCGCAGCGCGGTCAGGCTGGCAGCCAGGGTGTCGATCAAGGGGTGAACGGCGGTGGGGCGCATGGCGGGGTTCCTTTCCATCGGGCGCTGACCGTGAGGGGGCTTGTTGTTGGCTCTGCGGCGCCGCCCTCACCACGCAGCACCGCATGGCCTTGACTTTGAAATCCGCCCGGGAAGTGGTGATGAAGCGAGTGAGAAAGCTGCACGCGCTTGAAGGGGGCTTGTGTGAAGCCTGTGTGAAGTGGGCGCTGGAAACGGACGCGCCGGGCGGTGCCGAGCCACCGCGCACCGTCACGGCGGTGCGCGCTGCACCAACGCTATCCCGGTCGCGGTGTGCTTTCCGACGCGCGCAGCCAGTGCCCCAGCACCGCTTGCAGCGTTTCCGGGTTCACGGGCTTGCGCAGCACCAGATAGCCCTCGGCTTCGGCGTCGTGCAACTCCGGAGACTGAAACTCCCCGCTGACCATGGCGCCGCTGGCCGATGGGCAGCGTTCCAGCAGAACGCGCAGAAGATCGAAGCCGCTTTCGCCCGAGCGCAGGCGTTGGTCGCACAGGATGGCTTGGGGCTCGAAACCGAGGTCCAACGTTGCCAGCGCCTCCGCCCCAGTGCGGGCAAAGCGCGCGTCAACGCCCCACTGACTGAGCAGCGCGGACCAGGCGGACAGCACATGGAAATCATCGTCCAACACCAGGCACCGGCCGCCCAGAAACGTCGTTCTTTCGCCCCGCGGCGGGATCGGGTACGGGCATTCCACCCCTTCGCCAGTGATCGCGGGCAGGCGCAGCCAGAAGCGTGAGCCATGCCCCCGGCGCGATCGAAAGCCATGCTGGCCACCCAGCAACCGTGCGCTGCGCGCGACGACCGCCAACCCGAGGCCGTGGCCGGCGCTGTCCGCACGCCAAGCCTGATCGGAACGGAAATACGGGGCATGAATGTGCGGCTCGTCCTTGGTCGCCACGCCAACGCCTGTGTCGACGACGTCCACCTGCCAAGCCTCCCCGTGCCGCCGAACGCCGATCAGGATGCCGCCATGTTCCGTGTAGCGCAAGGCGTTGTGCACCAGGTTGACCAAGGCCTGACGCAGCAACGCGGCGTCGGCCAGCACATAGGCGATGGTGTTTCGCGGCGTATACACCCGCAGCGCCAGACCGCGCAACGCGGCCTGTTCGCGAAACAGCGTGGCCACTTCGCGCAGCAGGGGCGCCAGCGCCAGTGGGACGTTCGACACGGACTGGGCACCGCTTTCCAGGCGCGAGAGATCCAGCAGCGAATTGAACATGAGGTTCAACGACGTCATGCCTTGGCGCAAGTCGGCCAGCAAGGGCACCAGCGTGGTGTCGCGATTGCGCAGGGAGATCGCCTCGACCAGCATGGACATCGCGTTGGCCGGCTGGCGCAGATCGTGACTGGCGGTGGTGAGAAACAGCTCCTTTTGGCGCAACGCGTCCTCGGCTTCTTCCTTCGCCCCCCTGAATTGTTCGGCCAACTGCTGGCTGCCCTCTTCAAGCTGAACCTGCCGCACGACAAACCGGTTCAGCGCCCGTCCGTGGCCTATGAGGACGAAGCAGAACAGGGTGAAAAGCGGCAGCAGAATGACCCAGTTTCCCGGAAACATCCACGGGATTCCAGTCAATGCCACCACCCAAATCCCGCCCAAGAAAGCGTAGTACGCAGCCAATACGGCCGAAAGGTAAACCGCCGAGGCGGCCGAAATGCCCTGCAGCGTGCAGTAAAGGATCATCGAAAACTGAAAATCGCCGTGCCCCAACGTCAACAGAATCGGCGCGGCCCACAGCAAGCCGGCCAGCAGGGAGATGGCGCAGCCCAGCAACACCCGCTCGCTCAGCGCACGCGCATTGGGCGCCTCTCGGGCGGTGCGCTGCACGCGCTTGCGCACCCGCTGCAAAAGCAGTGCAAAGGCGACCATGCCGCACGCCCATGGCACCAACGCATGGCTGTGGTGTATGCGCTGGTAGAGCCATGCCAGGCAGGCCGGAATCAGCACCGCGGACAGCTCCGCGCTGGCACGGCCGCTCGCGACGGCCACCAACCGCGCCTGACCGGCCAAACTCAACTCCACATGGGCGCGCGCACTCACAGAGAGTCCGTCAGCCGCAACTCACGCGCGCGCAGCAGTGTGATCGCTTCCACCCTGGTGCGCACACCCAGTCGAGCCAGCATGCCGGTGACGTGCTCCTTGACCGTGAACTCCGACAGCTGGAGCGCGCGCGCGATGCGTTTGTTGGGAAAGCCGCGCAGCACCAGCGTCAACACCTCACCCTGGCGCGGCGTCAGGCCCAGCTCCTGGGCCGACCAGGCGCCGGCCGGGCCGCGCGCCGGGACGGCCGGTGACATTTCCTGTTCCCAGCGGCCACCGGCCAGCAACGTTGCCACGGCACGCCCGAAAACCTCTGGCTGCTGCTGCTTATGCAAGAAGCCACGCGCGCCTTTGCTCATGGCGCGCTGCGCCACCAGCGGATCGCCATCGCCGCTGATCACCAGCAAGGCGCAGGCGGGACAGCGGACGCGAAGCCTTTCGATGACCGAGTCGGCGGCACCCTCAGCCAGCCAATAGTCAATCAGCGCGATATCGGGCGGCCCATGGCGGTCGATGAGTCCGAACATCAACTCCGCGTTCGTGACCACGCGCATCGGCAGGAAAGGGGGGAGCGACTGCAGGTACTCTGCAATCCCGCGCGCGACCAGCGGGTGATCGTCAAGGATCAACCCAAACCGAACAGATTCAGCCGCGTGCATCAACTGCGCTTAAAGGACGTCAGGCTTGCATGGTGACGCATCCGGGGTTTTCTGCATACCCCCACCTAGTGTCCTGTCCCGCTGATACGTGAGCAAAGTCGATGCAACTTTTCAAGGATTGAATCTGCGGTGGCCGTCCATTGGAACGGCTGGGAGTTGGC
>JAIUOM010000103.1 GCA_020161215.1 Pseudomonadota bacterium | reverse complement strand
AACTCAACCCGATTGAACACGTCTGGGACGAGTTGCGCGAAAAGTTCTTCCACAACCGGGTCTTCAAAAGCCTCGACGCCTTGGAGGATCACTTGGCCATGGCGCTAAAGTCTTTCGAAGAAGACCCAAGTACCGTCGCCTCCATCGTGTCGTGGCCGTGGATCACAGGTGCGTTTTTAAATTCACTTGTGAATTAGAAATGGAATTACCTGCGGGTTGCGATCAACAAGGCCATCGCCGGCGTTGCCAGCCTTGCCAAGGTGTCTCGTCCTACAGCCGGGGCCAGCGCGCCGCCGACACGGCGTGGCGGCGCGCGCCGATGCCCGGCGCGGCCAGCCGGCCGGACACTGTTTCTCAGCCGGTGCGCCGCCGGCACGGCCCCTTGGCCGTCACGGCGGCAACCCGTCCATCAGGCGGCAGCCGGGCGGCTGTCGATTCCACCGATGTCCAGGAGGTCCAGCATGTTGCATTACGCCATCGTTTTCTTTCTCATCGCCATCGTCGCCGCGGTGTTCGGCTTCGGCGGCATCGCCGCCAGCGCGGTCGGCATCGCCAAGATCCTGTTCTTCATCTTCCTGGCGCTGGCCGTGGTCTCGGTGGTCATGGGCGCCTTGCGCAAGCGTTGAGGCTGGCGGTAGCCGCCGTGCTCCGGGCGCCTGGCCAGGCGCCCTTTTTCTTGGGGTGCGGGCGCCGTCGGTGTAGGCTCTTGCCCCGTGCACGATCCCCACGCCCTGGCGGCCGACGCCACCTTGCTCGACCGCGCCATGGACGCCTTCGCCGCCCAGGCGCCGGCGCTGCCGCTGGCCGTGGCGCTCAGTGGCGGGGCCGATTCCAGCGCGCTGCTGGTGGCCTGTGCCGAGCGCTGGCCCGGCCAGGTGCGGGCCTGGCACGTGCACCACGGCCTGCAGGCGGCGGCGGACGACTTCGAGCGCCACTGCGCCGCCCTGTGCGCGCGCTGGGACGTGCCCCTGCAGGTGCGCCGGGTGGACGCGCGCCACGCCCCCGGCCAGAGTCCGGAAGACGCGGCCCGGCAACGCCGTTACGAGGCTTTTGACGCCTTGGCCGGCGCCGATTCATCCGGAGTAGCTATCAAAACCGTAGTGATCGCGCAGCACGCCGACGACCAGGTCGAGACCGTGCTGCTGGCCCTGTCGCGCGGCGCCGGCCTGCCCGGCCTGGCCGCCATGCCGGCGCGCTGGCGGCGCGGCGACGCCGATTACCACCGTCCGCTGCTGGCCGTGCCGGGCCCGGCCGTGCGCGCCTGGCTGCGCCAGCGTGGCGAAAATTGGGTGGAAGACCCCAGCAACCAGAACCCGCGCTACACCCGCAACCGCATCCGCGCGCAGCTGCTGCCGGCGTTGGAGACGGTGTTTCCGGAGTTTCGCGCCACCTTCGCGCGCAGCGCCAGGCACGCCGCCCAGGCCCAGACCCTGCTGCGCGAGTTGGCGGCGCAGGACCTGACCGCCTGCGGTAACCCGCCGCGCCTGCAGGCGCTGCGCGCGCTCTCGCCCGCGCGCCAGGCCAATCTGCTGCGCCACTGGCTGGCCAGCGCCCACGGCCAGACCCCCAGCGCCGCGCAACTGGCCGAACTGCAGCGCGTGCTGGCTGCTTGCGCCACGCGCGGCCACCACATCGCGCTGCGCGTGGGGCGCGGCCAGGCGCTGCGCCAGGGCGAGCACCTGGTCTGGCGCGCCGACGCCGGCTGAGCCGGCCGCCCGGCCGCCAGGCCCGAGCGAGTTCGTGGCAGGCTAAAATCCGCCGTTTGCCGACCGCGCCATGTGCGGCGCCGCGGCCTTATCCAGCACATGCCATGGCATTGATTGTTCACAAATACGGCGGCACCTCGATGGGTTCCACCGAGCGCATCGCCAACGTCGCCAGACGCGTCGCCAAGTGGGCGCGCGCGGGCCACCAGATGGTGGTGGTGCCCAGCGCCATGAGCGGCGAAACCAACCGCCTGTTGGGCCTGGCCAAGGAACTGACCCCGGCCAAGCCCGGCGCCGACTACCTGCGCGAGCTCGACATGCTGGCCGCCACCGGCGAGCAGGCGTCGTCCGCGCTGCTGGCCATCGCCCTGCAGGCCGAAGGCATGCCCGCCGTCAGCTACGCCGGCTGGCAGGTGCCCATCCGGACCAGCAGCGCCTACACCAAGGCGCGCATCGACAGCATCGACGACCAGCGCGTGCGCGGCGACCTGAATGCCGGCAAGGTGGTCATCATCACCGGCTTTCAGGGCGTGGACGAGGACAGCAACATCACCACCCTGGGCCGCGGCGGCTCCGACACCTCGGCCGTGGCCGTGGCGGCGGCGCTGAAGGCCGACGAATGCCTGATCTACACCGACGTGGACGGCGTCTACACCACCGACCCGCGCGTGGTGCCCGAGGCGCGCCGCCTGCAGACCGTGAGCTTCGAGGAAATGCTGGAAATGGCCAGCCTGGGCAGCAAGGTGCTGCAGATCCGCTCGGTCGAGTTCGCCGGCAAGTACAAGGTGCCCATGCGCGTGCTGTCCAGCTTCACGCCCTGGGACATCGACATCAACGAAGAGGCCAAGTCCGGCACCCTGATCACTTTCGAGGAAGACGAACAAATGGAACAAGCCGTTGTTTCCGGCATTGCCTTCAACCGCGACGAAGCCAAGATCTCCGTGCTGGGCGTGCCCGACAAGCCCGGCATCGCGTTCCATATTTTGGGCGCCGTGGCCGACGCCAACATCGAGGTCGACGTCATCATCCAGAACGTCTCGAAAGACGGCAAGACCGATTTCAGCTTCACCGTGCACCGCAACGACTACGCGCGCACCATCGATCTGCTGAAAGACAAGGTGCTGCCCGCGCTGGGCGCCGCCGACGTGCTGGGCGACGCCAAGATCTGCAAGGTCAGCATCGTCGGCATCGGCATGCGCAGCCACGTCGGCGTGGCGAGCAAGATGTTCCGCGTGCTGAGCGAGGAAGGCATCAACATCCAGATGATTTCGACCAGCGAGATCAAGACCTCGGTGGTCATCGACGAGAAGTACATGGAGCTGGCGGTGCGCGCGCTGCACCGCGCCTTCGATCTGGACCAGGTGGTCAGCGTCTGACAAGGCGTGGCATAATTCGCTGCTTCGCGCTGGAAACGTGACCGAGTGGCCGAAGGTGCTCCCCTGCTAAGGGAGTATGGGGTGTAGAGCCTCATCGAGGGTTCGAATCCCTCCGTTTCCGCCAGCGATGTATTTTGTGTGTGGTCCACCCAGGCCACAAAACACCTCTTAAAGCCCCGCGCCAGCCGGGGCTTTTTGTTTTCTATGGCCCATCCTGCCAGAGCTTGACACTTGTTCTTGAAGGACGGCCTCAACGTTGCAATACAACATCCTTTTGGGGTGTTGAGAATCAGCGACTGCTCACCAGTGAAGGGGGCGCGTCACCGTGTGCCGCAGCAAGTGCGGGTGCACCATTCATCGATGAAAGATGGGGCGCTGTCCGCGCTGGACACCTGTGACGCGGCAGCGAAATGAGACTGTGGTGGGCCTCGATCAGCACTGCCTGGAGCCGACGGCGCACGCTTTCGGTCCGAATCCGCCGGTCAACCCTGAGCGCGTGGCTGCGCAAACACCATGCACACCGGGCTGCCGCAGGGCCAGGACTGGCCCGTCTCGGACAGGCGCCCTGAATCCGGCGCCACCTGCATCAGGACGATGCGGTCGCTGTCCTCGTTCAGCACGTACATCCAGCGGCCATCCGGGGTCAGCGTGAAAAAACGCGGGGTGCGGCCACCGGCCGGCAACGTTTGCACCAGCGCCAAGCGGCCCGAAGTCGGGTCGATGGACAGCACGGCGATGCTGTCTTCGCCGCGGTTGGAGGCGTAGAGCGTGTGTCCGGCAGGATGTACCGCAATCTCCGAGGCGCGGCTGTTGCCGGTGAACCGGTCCGACAGGGCGCTTAAGACCTGGAACGGCGCCAGCGCGCCGCCCGCCGCATCCCAGTGGTAGGCGGTGACGGTGGAATCCAGCTCGTTGATGGCGTACATCCAGGGCTGGCTGGGGTGAAAAGCCACATGGCGCGGGCCGGCGCCCTCGCGTGCCACGGCTTCGCTGGCCGGGGTCAGCACACCGCCCTCAAAGCGCAGGCAGAACACCCGGTCCACGCCCTTGTCCGGCACCAGCACGCAGCGGCCGCTGGGGTCAAACGGGTTGAAGTGGGGTTTGGCAAAGGGCTGCTCCTTGCGGTGCGGGCCGGGCTCGCCTTGCAGCGCCACCAGCTGACTCAGCGGCTGCAGGGCGCCGTCGGCATCGATCGGCAGCACCGCCAGGCTGCTGCTGAGGTGGTTGGAGACGACGATGAAGCGCTCGCTCGCGTCCAGCGCCAGGTGCACCGGATTGCGGCCACCGGTGGGCTGGCGGTTCAGAAAGCTGAGGGCGCCGTTGGCCGGATCGACTCCAAAAGCGCTGATCGACTCCTCGTCGCCATGCACCGTGTAGAGGCGCGTCGCGGCCCGGTTCAGCGCCAGAAAGGAGGGGTTGATCAGATCACCCAGCACCTGAACCAAGTCCAGCGCGCCCGATTTGGGGTCGACCCGGTACACGCTGATGCCCTCGCCGCGCGCCTGACGTTCGCGGGTGGTGCGGGAGCCGATGTAGGCGAACAAGGTCATGGCTTCAAACTCCGTCGCCAGCGGGCGCGACTGAAGCGCCCTGGATGCCATGGCGTGCCAGCGCCTGGGCCACAAAGCCGCTGGCTTTCTGGCTTTCGACGTAGGCCGTCAGAAAAGCCGATGCCTCCGCGCCGCGCGATTTGGGCACGCCCATGGCCTGCCGGATCACCATGAAGCGGCCCGGCAGCAGCCGGTGACCGGGGTGGCGCACCAGATCGCTTTCCAATTGCTGGCGTACGCCGGCCGCCACCTCGGCCTTTTGTTCGACGAACACATCCACCACCGTGGGCGAGGTCGGCGCGCGCACGATCTCGGCGGCTTTCAGCTCACGGCTCAGGTGCAGGTCGTAGGCGCTGCCCTTGCCTACCACCACACGGGTGCCGGTGCGGTCCACCTCGTCGTTGGCTTGCAGCACGGAATCCTGGGGCACCAGGTAGCTGCCCTCGATCAGCACATAGGGCGGCGTGAAGGCGATGTGCTCGCCGCGCTTGGGGTCGATGGCGAAGAAGCCGATGTCGGCACGGCCCTGCTCCACGGCTTCGACCGATTTGCCGGCGGCGTCGAACACCACCAACTCGATGGGCACTCCCAGCGCCTGCGCCAACCCGGTGGCCAGGTCAATAGACACGCCAAAGGGCTGAGCGCTGGCTGCGTTCCGGTTGGACAGAATGGGGTTGCCCAGGTTGATGGAGGCACGCAGCGTGCCGCTGGGTGCGAAGGCGCGCACGATGTCGGAAGAGGCTTTCATGGTGTCAGGATACGTCGGATTTTCTGGTGATTGGCAAGGGTGCGTTCGAGGTGCAGGCGCAATTCGGCCGAGGCTTCGGCTGAGCGGCCGGCTTCCAGCAGATCCAGGATGTGCAGGTGCTGGCGGCAATGCTCCGGGTAGCGTTTGCGGTCCTGCATGGAGCGGTACGAGATCAGCCGCCGGATGCGGTTGACCCGGCGGATGGTGTCGATGAAAAACGGATTGCCCGAAGCCGCGACGATGGACTCGTGGAACTGCACCCCACGCTCGTGCAGCTCGTCGGGTGAGTCGGTGTCGATGGCACCGGCCAACAGGCGCTGCTCGGCCGCGCGGCAGCGCGCGATCACGTCGGGCGCAATGGCGTAGCCGGGCTCCAGCAGCGCGGCGGGCTCCAGCGCCAGGCGCAGGCGGTAGGACTGCAACAGGCCTTCCGGCGTGGTCAGCATGGTGTGGAACTGCCAGCCGTAGCCACGTTTTTTCTCTGCCCAGCCCTCTTGACCGATCCGGTTCAGCACCGTCTTCAGCTGCGCGGGGGTCAGCTGGTAGCGTGTGCGCAGCAACACCTCGGTCACTTCGCCGGGCAATTCGCCCTTCAGCAGATCGTCGGCGATGCGCAGATAGGCCTGGTAGACCGCGTCTTCGTCGGACGACTGGCGCAGCACATCGTCCGCCAGCGTGCCGGACTCGGCCGCTGGTGCCAGAAAGTAACCGCGGTTTTTCTGCCGCTCCAGCACACCGTGCGTATGCAGCGTGGCCAGCGCCTCGTTGATGGGCGTGCGCGAGACCTGCAGCCGGTCGGCCAGCAGCTGCGCTGGCAGGTGGCTGCCCACGGTCAAGCCCTCGCGCTGGATGAAGTCGATGATCTGGGCGGTGAGCGGCTTGCCGGAACTCATGGTGACCGGATTTTGCAGCGCCGCGGCCAGCAGGTTCACGCTGCGCCCACCCCGTGGGTGCGCAAGCTCTGCTTCAGGATCGCGGGCATCACGCCACCGTCGCGCAGTTGGGCCAGCTCCAGCCGCGTCTCGACGGCCGCGCGGGCGTTCAGGCGCTCGGTGCGGCCGTCCAGGCGATGCACCGCAACAAGCACCGTGCCGCGCGGGGCCAGGTTTTCGGCGTCGGCATCCACCTCCAGCCGGTCGCCGGGTTGCAGCGCCAGCGTGGTGGGCGTCACGCCTTCGGGCAACAGCAGCGGCAGGATGCCCATGCCGATCAGGTTGGAGCGGTGAATGCGCTCATAACTCACCGCCAGCACGGCGCGGATGCCCAACAGGCGCTGGCCTTTGGCCGCCCAGTCGCGCGAGGAGCCCATGCCGTAGCGTTCGCCCGCCACCAGCACCACCGACTCGCCCGACTGGCGGTAGCGCTCGGCCACGTCCCAGATCGGCGCCACCTCGCCGCTGGGCGCGTGCAGCGTGTGTGCCACCGGCATGCCAGGCTGCAGCAGATTCACCAGCGTCTTGCTGTGGAAGGCGGCGCGCATCATCACCTCCCAGTTGCCGCGCCGAGAGGCGAACACGTTCAGATCGCCCCGGTCGTCGCCACGAGCCACCAGAAAATCGGCCACCAGACTGTCGGGCGGGATCGCGCTGGCCGGTGAGATGTGGTCGGTCGTCACGTCGTCGCCCACCACCAGCAAGGGGTAGGCGGTGTAGTGCCCCAGCTGGCTGCCTTCGCTGGCGGCGGCAAAAGGTGGCCGGCGCAGGATGGTGGAGGCCGGGTCCCACGGAAACAGCGCGCCGCTGGGTGCTTGCAGATCGGCCCACAACGGGTTGGCGGCGGCGATCTGGAAGTCGCGCCGGAAGTCGGCAGCCTCCAGGCCTTGGTGCAGGTGCTCGGCAATCTCCTCGTGCGTGGGCCACAGATCGCTCAGGTACACCGGTTGGCCGTCGGGCGCTGTCTGCACCGGCTCCGTGGCCAGGTTGCGCGCCGCATCGCCGGCCAGCGCAAAGGCGATGACCAGCGGCGGCGACATGATGAAACTCAGCTCGATGTCCGGGTGCACCCGGCCCGGGAAGTTGCGGTTGCCCGACAGGATCGCCACGCCTTTGGCGGCGCCTTGGCGCTGTGCCTGGGCTACCGCCTCGGTCAACGGCCCGGAATTGCCGATGCAGGTGGTGCAGCCGTAGCCGACGATGCCAAAGCCCACGGTGGCCAGATCGTCCAGCAGGCCCGCGCGCGCCAGATAGGAGGCCGCCGCCGGCGAGCCGGGCGCGAGCGAGGTCTTGACCCAGGCCGGAGGCGTGAGCCCGCGCGCCCGCGCCTTGCGCGCCAGCAGGCCAGCGGCGATCAGCAGCGCAGGGTCGGAGGTGTTGGTGCAACTGGTGATGGCGGCCAGTGCCACCGGGTGCACGGGCATCCCGCTCGCCGCTTGAGCGGGTTGAAAGCCCACGTCCTGCAGCGCCGCGCCGGTCTGGCCAAAGTCCAGCAAATCCTGTGGGCGGCGCGGACCAGCCACGTGCATGCCAATCTCGCCCAGGTCAATGACGATCTCGCGCGTGTAGCGCGGCGTGGCCGCCGGGTCGAACCACAGGCCCACGCGCTGCAGGTAGGCCTCGGCACGGGCGATGTCGGCCGCGCGGCGACCGGTGTCACGCAGATACTGCAGGGTCTGCCCATCGACCGGGAAGAAACCGGTGGTGGCCCCGTACTCGGGAGCCATGTTGGCCACCACGGCGCGCTCGCCAGCGGTCAGCGTGGTCACGCCGGGGCCAAAGAATTCGACAAAGTCGCCCGTCACGTCCAGCGCGCGCAGGCGTTGGGTCACCGTCAGCGCCAGGTCGGTGGCCAGCACGCCGGGTGACAGACGCCCGGTCAGCCGCACGCCCACCACGTCGGGAATGCGCAGCATGGTCGGCATGCCGAACATCACCGTCTGCGCCTCCAGCCCGCCCACACCCCAGCCCAGGACACCGATGCCGTTGACCATGGGCGTGTGGCTGTCGGTGCCGATCATCATGTCGGGCACCAGCCAGCGCATGCCGCCCTGCGACGCATCGGTCACCACGCTGGCCAGTTGCTCCAGGTTGAGCGTGTGCATGATGCCGGTGCCCGGCGGGTTGATGCGCACACCCTTGAGCGCGCCAGAAGCCCAGCGCAGAAAACGGTAACGCTCGGCGTTGCGGCGGATCTCGTGTCGCATGTTCTCGGTGTCGGCACCGGAGCGCGCAAAGGCTTCCACGGCCAGCGAATGGTCGACTGACACATCCACCGGCACCACCGGGTTCAGCACCGTGGGGTCCACCCCCGCTTCGGCCAGCGCATCGCGCATGGCGGCCACGTCGACCAGCGCCGGCGTGCTGGTGGTGTCGTGCATCAATACCCGGCCCGGCTGGAAGGCGATCTCCTGCTCGCTGCGGCCCGTGACCAGCCAATCGTGAATGGCGGCCAGCGCCTGGCGTCGCTCCTCGCCCGCCATGTGGCGCGCCGCGTTCTCGGCCAGCAGGCGCAGCACCATCGGCAGACGTGGCAAATCGGCGCCCAGCAGCGCCGGCAGATCGACCACGGTGTAGCGCGTGCCCTGGTGATCAAGTTGCGCCAGCGGGATGTCGTGCGTGTTTTCCATGGCTTGTATTTTGCATTTAATCAATGTAAAGTGCAATTATAAATTGATCTCGACCCTTCCATTTACCGACCGGAGTTCCTTTCATGCACGCTTCTCGCCGCCTCGCCATCACCGCCCTGAGCACTGTCTGCGCCGTCTGCGTCCTGGCGCTGCCCGCGCTCGCCCAGGCGCAGGATTACCCCGCCAAGACCATCACCATCGTCGTGCCCTTCTCGCCCGGTGGCGGCGTGGACGGCATGGCGCGCCTGCTGGCTGAAGAGCTGCGCGCCTCGCTCAAGCAGAACGTCATCGTCGACAACAAGCCCGGCGCCAGCGGCATGATCGGCGCGCGCGCCGTGGCCAAGGCCGCACCGGACGGCTACACCCTGCTCATGGGGTCGGCCGGCGAAACCGCCATCAACCCCTTTGTCTACAAGGCGCAGATGCAGTATTCGCCCTCCAAGGAGCTGGCACCGGTGGCGCTGGTCAGCCGGGTGCCCAACGTGCTGGTGGCGTCCAAGTCCTTCGCGCCCAACACCATCGCCGAGCTGGTGGACTACGCCAAGAAGAACCCCGGCAAGCTGACCTACTCGTCCAGCGGCGTGGGCAACCCGCAGCACCTGAACGGCGCCCTGCTGGAGCAACTGGCCGGCATCCAGATGGTGCACGCGCCGTACAAGGGCGCGGCGGGCCAGCTGGTGGACGTGGTTTCGGGCACGGTGCCGCTCACCTTCGTCAGCTACGCCGCCAGCAAGGCTTTCATCGCCGATGGCAAGGTCAAGGCGCTGGCCGTCACCTCGGCCAAACCGGCGCCGTTTGCGCCCAACATCCCAGCCATTGCCAGCTACGCGCCGCTGGCCAAGTACGATCTGGAGAACTGGTTCGGCGTGTTCGCCACCGCCGGCACGCCCGAAGCGGTGCAGCAAAAGCTCAACCTCGCCATCAACGAGGCACTGAAAAAGCCCGAGCTGGCCAAACGCCTGCAAGATCAGGGCGGCGTGTTGCAGCCGCTCACGCTGGCGCAGTTCCGCGACTTCGTGAAGACCGAAACCACCAAGTTCCAGGGCCTGGTGGAGTCGGCCCGCATCACGGCGGAGTGAGTGCCAGGGCGCACGCCGCTTCTTCCGTTGGATCAGCCTGACGCGGAGTGAATTCGGACGTCCAGCAGCCCACAAGCTGGTCCGGTTGATCTACGCCATGCTCACCAACGTTCAGGAGTACGCCCACCGGGCGCAGGACTACTTCGAGGAGCGCTACCGACAACGCGTCTTGCACAACCTCGCCCAGAAGGCCAAAGCCATGGGCATGCAGCTCGTGCCTTCCGACGCCCCGGCTTGAGAACACCATCAACATCAATCAGTTGTCTGGTGTGTCTTGAGAGGCCGCTCATTTCTGGGTGGCCTGACGCTCCAAGAGTTGGATTGTGCGCTCTTGGACCGAAAGAATGCGCTCCAGGAAGTACCCCCCGGCGGCGAATACGACCGATGCGGCGGTCACGGCCGTTAGCAAGGAGAACGCTACGACCTCAACGCGGCGAACGGGTGGCTTTTTAAGGATGAACAGGCGCGCCTGCAGCAGATAAGACACCACAAATAGTGCGACGGCTATGTAGTACTTCGCCCCGAGAAGCATGACCAACAAGCCCGCAAGCGCCGGCGCGAGTGCAACCCACTCCGCCGTGCTTCTCAAGAGGGAAGCCTTATGTTCCGCAGTCTCGGCATCCCGCAGGCGGCCGTTCACAAAAGTGAAGACGCCTCCCACAAGTGCGAGTAGTCCGCCAATCAGTGGGCCAACCGACTTGAGTAGTTCAGTGTCCATGCCGCATTGTGGCGTACGGCATTCAGGTACCACGATGGGAAGGTCGAACTCTCATCAACTCACTCGTTTGTTGGAAGAGCAAGCCCATGGCAAGCTGGTGCGCCCGAGCGTCCCGCGCGGCAAACTGCTCGAACTTATCGCCGCGCTACAGCCGTCGGTGATCGGCATGGAGGCCTGCTCCAGCGCCCACCACTGGGCACGCGAATTTGCGAAGTTCGGCCATACCGTACGCCTGATGGCGCTCAGGTTTGCCGTCGCCTACCGCCTCTTCGGCAGGCGCAGCAAAAACGACTAGACCGATGCTGCAGCCATCACCGCCAGATCCTCGGATGGCTTGAAATGGCCGCCTTGCTGAGGGCCCCTTTCGAGTACTTATTCGGCTGCCTATTTAGGGTGGGTCACTGACCTTTCGCTTAGCCAGCCGTGGTTTCGCGCAAAACCCGCGACGCGAAACTTGAAGCGTTATCGGCCGCTGGCGCCCGAACATCCAGCGCCAGGAGCTGCATATTCAACAGCGACCCGAAACCGCTTTCGTCAGCAACTCCCTCACGGCAACGTATAAGCCAGCACGTAATCGCCCGTCTCCTTGGAATACGGCGCCCCACCCGCCGACACGACGATGTACTGCTTGCCGGTCTTGGGTGAGACATACGTCATGGGCGTGGCGCCGGAGCCGACGGGCAGTCCGGTCTCCCACAGCTGCTGGCCGTTCTCGGCGTCGTAGGCGCGCAGATAGAAATCCTGGAAGCCGGAAAAGAACACCAGGCCACCGGCAGTAGCCATGGTGCCGGCGTAAGTGGGCATGCCCACCGGCATGGGCAGGCCCATGCGGATGCCCAGCGGGCCCAGTTCCCGCGCGGTGCCGGCGGGCACCTGCCAGGCGATCTGGCGGGTTTTCAGGTCGATGGCGGTGATGGTGCCGAACGGCGGCGGCCCGCAGGGCACGCCCAGCATGGAAAACCAGATGTTGGTGTACATGCCGTAGGGCGTACCCAATTGCGGCGACGGGCCGTGGCCATCGCTGACTGGCGGATATTTCTTGGAAAACGCTGCGTACTCGTCGCGTGGCACCTGCTGGAACACGCTGGGCACGCGGATGTCGTTGACGAACACGCGCTGGTTGGCGGTGTCGACGGACACGCTGCCCCAGTTCATACCGCCGATGTTGCCCGGCTGCTCGATCGAGAGCTTCAAGCCCGCCGGCGTGAAGTCGCCAAAATACTGCAACTGGCGAAACTCGATGCGGCAGGCCAGCTGGTCGAACATCGTCATGCCCCACATGCTGCGCTCGTGCAGCCGCTCGGCGCCGATCGTCGGCATGCCGACCGAGTACGGCTGAGTGGGCGCCAGCTTTTCTCCGGGCACCGCCCCTTCCTGCGTCACGGGTTTTTCAACCACCTCGGCCAGCGGCTCGCCGGTGGCGCGGTTCAGCAAAAAAATCTGGCCGCGCTTGGTGGTCTGCAGCACGGCCGGCGTCACGCCGCCCTTGCCGTCGGGCAAGTCGATCAGCGCCGGTTGCGAGGGCAGGTCGTAGTCCCAGATGTCGTGGTGCACGGTCTGGAACTTCCAGCGCGGGCGGCCGGTGGTGACATCCAGAGCGACCAGCGACGATGCCCATTCCTCCGAGTGCGCCGGGCGGCCGATGCCGTAGTAGTCGGGCGTGGCATTGCCCAGCGGCGCGTAGATCAGGCCCAGTTTGTCGTCGTAGGACGCGGTGGTCCACATGTTGGGCGTGCCGCGCGTGTAGGTCTGCCCCTCGGGCGGCAGTTTGGTGATGGCCGGGTTGCCCAGGTCCCAGGCCCAGGCCAGCTCGCCGGTGAGCGCGCTGAAGGCACGGATCACGCCCGAGGGCTCGCCGCGCATCTGGTTGTCGACCACCCAACCGCCGATGACGATCACGTCGCGCGCGACCAGCGGCGCCGAAGTCTGGAAGTAAAAGCCCGGCTTGACCTCACCCATGTGCTGGCCCAGTGCTACGGTGCCTTTGTCCCCAAAACTCTCGCAGGGCTTGCCGGTGCGTGCGTCGTGCTGCATCAGGCGGGCATCGATGGTGGTCTGCACGATGCGTTCCTGGCAGACGCCGCCGGCCGCCGCGTTGGCAGCGCCCTCGGGCACCTTGTAGTAGCCCAGTCCCCGGCAGCGCTGCCACATGGGCGACTTGGCCTGCGGATCGACGCGCCAGCGCTCCGCGCCCGTATCGACGTCCAGCGCCAGCACGACGCCGTTGCGTGTGCAGCTGTACAGGGTGTCGCCGATTTGCATGGGCGTGTTCTGGTCTATGCCGGGTCCGAGGTCGCCCGTGCGCACCGTCCAGGCGAGCTTGAGCTGCGACACGTTGCCGCGGTGGATCTGGTCGAACGGCGCGTCGCGCAGGCCGTGGGTGGTGCGGCCGTAGGCGCTCCAGTTGGTGGGCGTGTTGGAGCCCTTCGGGGCCTGCCAGGTGATCGACGGACCGGGCGACACCACGCCATGCGGCACAAAAGCCAGCCCCAGCCCCACCAGGAACAGCAGCGCGAAAAGCAGGCCCATGGCGCGGGCGCCGCCACGCTGCCCGTTCGCACGCGGCGGTGCCAGCAGCAGGGCCAGCGCGGCCAGCGCCAGCGGCGCCATCAAGCGCGGAAACAGCGCCCAGAAATCGAGCCCCGACTCCCACAGCGCCCAGGGTACGGTCAACACCGCCACCAGCGCCACGATCAGCGCACCGGTACGTTGGCGGCGCCACAGCATCACGCCGCCGACCAGCAAGCCCAGGCCCGCGAGGAGGTAGTACGGCGAGCCCCCCAGCGACAGCAACCAGGCGCCACCCGCACCCAGACCCAAGCCCATCAGGACCAGGAGCAGGGACAACAAGCGCAGCAGAACAGACATTTCAGCTCTCCTCCTCGGCGGCGCCTCGCCCGAGATCGACATGACCCTGACTTTCAGCCACCGCGAACTCATTTTGCGGCAGGTTGGAGCGCAAATACAGTGGCGGTGCTGCAACCCCGCCAGGAGGTCGGCCGCATGCGCATCGCCCGCGAGAGGCACTGAATGTGCTGCCCCCGCGAGGACTCGCGGGGGCAGCACATCAGGGGGGATCTCACACGAAAGATTCCGCGCCGGGTCCGCTGGGCCGTGACCGGCGTGTTGGCGATGGGCCAAAAAACCGGGAACGAGCCCTACTGAAACGCCACCTCGGTGAAGCTGCGCAGCTTGCGGCTGTGCAACTGGTCCAGCCCGTTGGCGCGCAGGCGCTCGATGGCGCGCAGGCCGATTTGCAGGTGCTGGTGCACGCGCTGACGGTAGAACTGGTCGGCCATGCCGGGCAGCTTGATTTCGCCGTGCAGCGGCTTGTCGGACACGCACAGCAAGGTGCCGTAGGGCACGCGAAAGCGAAAACCATTGGCGGCGATGGTGGCGCTTTCCATGTCCAGGGCCACCGCGCGCGACTGCGAAAAGCGCCGCTGCGGCGCGTCGGCGCCCACCAACTCCCAGTTGCGGTTGTCGGTGGTGGCCACGGTGCCGGTGCGCAGCACGCGCTTGAGTTCGGCGCCGCGCAGCTGGGTCACGTCGGCCACGGCCTCTTGCAGGGCGATCTGCACCTCGGCCAGGGCGGGCACCGGAATCCACAGCGGCAGGTCGTCGTCCAGCACGTGGTCGGCGCGCACGTAACCGTGCGCCAGCACGTAGTCGCCCAGGCGCTGGCTGCCGCGCAGGCCGGCGCAGTGGCCAACCATGATCCAGGCGTGCGGGCGCAGCACGGCGATGTGGTCGGTGATGGTCTTGGCGTTGGCCGGCCCGACGCCGATGTTGACGAAGGTGATGCCGGCGCGGTCCTCGCGCATCAGGTGGTAGGCCGGCATCTGCGGCAGGCGCGGTGGCGCCTGGCCGGCCTCGTCGCCGGCGCGTGCGGGCAGGCCGGCGCGCCGGGTGATGACGTTGCCGGGCTGCACGAAGCTGGTGTAGCCGCTGGCCGGGTCCTGCATTTCGCGCAGGCCGTGGGCGATGAACTCGTCGATGTAGAACTGGTAGTTGGTGAACAGCACGAAGTTCTGGAAATGCTCGGGCGAGGTGCCGCTGTAGTGGCGCAGGCGCTGTAGCGAATAGTCCACCCGCGGGGCATTGAACAGCGCCAGCGGCGCCGGCTCGCCGGACCGCACCTCGTGCGTGCCGTTGGCGATGCGGTCGTCCATGGCGCGCAAATCGGGCAGATCGAATACCTCGGCCAGCAGCTCGCGTTGCCAAGGGTGCAGGCTGTCGTCGAAGTGGTCGCCGTCGCCAAAGCTGAAGGGCAGGGGAATGGGTTCGTGGCTGGTGCCCACCTCCAGCGTCACGCCGTGGTTTTCCAGCAACAGGCGCAGCTGCTCCAGGTAGTAGTTGCCGAACAGGTCGGGGCGGGTCAGCGTGGCCTGGTACTGGCCAGCCTGCGGCACGAAGCCGTAGGACAGCCGGGTGTCCGGGTGCCGGTGGCTGGCGGTGACCAGGCGCACGAAGGGGTAGCAGGCGCGCACCCGCGGCAGCGGCGCCGTGGGCGGCTGCGCCCGCGCCATGAAGCTCAGCAGCTCCCGGCGCAGGTGGGCGATGCCGGCCTCGTAGATCTGGCGCACGCGGGCCAGCGCGGCGGCGGCGTCGTCGAACGCGGCGGGGGCGATGAAATCGGGCAGGGAGGTCATGGAGCGCTATTTTCCACGCCGTTCGTGACCTTTCATCAAGCTGAAATCGCTTCTATTTTGATAGCTACTCAGGATGTATTGACGCCGACCA
>JAIUOM010000102.1 GCA_020161215.1 Pseudomonadota bacterium | reverse complement strand
ACGTGTCGCTGAAGGACACCATCCACGGCTTCAAGATGATCGTGGGCGGCGAGTGCGACCACATGCCCGAGCAGGCCTTCTACATGGTCGGCACCATCGAGGAAGCCATGGAGAAGGCCAAGAAGGTCGCCTAAGGCCACCCCATTCACAGGAGGCCCTGAAGACATGGCACACACCATTCACGTTGACGTGGTCAGCGCCGAGGAATCGATCTACTCCGGCGAGGCCAAGTTCGTGGCGCTGCCCGGCGAAGCCGGCGAGCTCGGCATCTACCCGCGCCACACGCCACTCATCACCCGCATCAAGCCGGGTTCCGTGCGCGTCGAGAAAGCCAACGGCGACGAGGAGTTCATCTTCGTGGCCGGCGGCATTCTCGAGGTGCAACCCAACCGGGTCACGGTGCTGTCCGACACCGCCATTCGCGGCAAGGATCTGGACGAGGAAAAGGCCAACGCCGCCAAGCGCGACGCCGAGGAAGCGCTCAAGAACGCCAAGAGCGAGATCGACATGGCCCGCGCCACCTCCGAGCTGGCCGTGCTGGCCGCGCAGATCGCGGCGTTGCGCAAATACCGCCAGAAGCGTTGAGGGCGTTCTCCGCCGGGGTGCCGTGAGATGTCCGGCCCCCGGGCAAATCCCTACAGGCCCGCCTTCGAGCGGGCCTGTTTTTTTCCGGGTTGCCAGGCCGCAACTCATTACAATTTCGGGCATGTTGCTTGGCAAGCCCAAATCCGGCGCGGATGCGCAAGCCCGCGCCGCCGCGTTGTTGATCACCGAGGGTGCGCTGGTGGAGCTCAGCTCGGCGGATGCCCAGGAGATCGTGGGCTACATGCAACCACACCGGGCGCGCACCGGTGACGTCATCATCCGCCAGGGCGACGTGCAGAACAGCGATTTCATGGCCTTGGTGCTGGACGGCGAGGTCACGGTCGAAAACACGCTGGCGGCCGCGCACGACAGCATGGTGGTGTCGGTGCTCGGCCCCGGCAGCCTGATCGGCGACATGGGCATCATCGACGGTGGGGCGCGTTCGGCGACCTGCATTGCCGCCACCGATTTGGCGCTGGGCGTGCTGACGCGTGAAGCCCTGATGCGGCTCATGGACGAAGACCCGGCCGTGGCCGCGCGCCTGATGCTGGCCATGTCCAAGCGCTTGGCCGACCACCTGCGCGACACCAACCGCAAGTTGATCACCTTTGCCCAGGTCAGCAAGGCCTTGCAGCAGGAACTGGACGCCACCCATTCGGTGAACAAACGTCTGCTGGACGAGGTCTCGGCCGCCATCACCGCCGCGCCGCGCATGACGCCCTGAAGGTCCGGCCTGGGCTGGACTTCAGCGCAACACGGGCTCGTCGGGCAGTTCGTTGGGCGAGAGGGTGGCCCCGTCCTGGAGCGGGAAGTGTGCCACCAGCACGGCCGACACCTCCTCCAGCGCCTGCGTCAAGCCGTCCTCGAAACGTCCGGCCTGAAACGCGGCGCCCATGTGGTGCACCATGTCCTGCCATGCCTGGGGCGCCACCACACGGCTCACGCCCCGGTCGGCGACCAGCTCGATGGCGTGCTCGGCCAGCAGCAGGTAGATCAGCACGCCGTTGTTGTGCTCGGTGTCCCAGACGCGCAATTTCGAGAACATCATCAGCGCCCGCTGGCGCACCAGCGCCGACATCGGCACCTTGTCGCGCCAGTGGCGCCACAGGTAGCTGGGGGGCAGCCCGGCCTCGATGCACAGGCGCACTTCGCCCGAGTGGCGTTGCTCGCTTGCGGCCACGCGTGCGCGCAAGCGCTCGGCCAGCTCGCGCGGGACGGCCCGGCGCGTGTCCGAGACGTCGAGCCAACGGTGGCGCAGGGCGGTGACGAGGGGACGAAGCATGCTCACCAGCTCCCACTGGCGCCGCCGCCACCGAAATCGCCGCCGCCGCCCGAGCTGAAGCCCCCACCGCCCGAGCCGCCGCCCCAGTCGCCGCCGCCACCGCGACCCCAGCCACCGCCCGACGCCGGCGGCAGCACCACGCCGCCCCATGGGCTTCGTCCGCCCGTTCGGGCCCGGGGCAGGCCAGTGCCACCACCGCCGCCCGTCAGGGTGACCAATAAGCCGATCACGCCGACGATCACCGCCAGCACCAGGCTGCCTGTCACCACGAACGCCATGAACCCCAGCGCGCCGCCGGCCAGTACCGCACCCAGCTTGCGCCCAAGCACCGCCCGTCCGATCGAGCTCACGACGGGCAAGGCAATGAAGGCCAACACCAGCATTTGTAGGCCGTCAAAGGCGCCGAAGACCGCCGACTCCAACCACGTGCCGGGGGTGGTTCGTCCGTCCGTGGCGCCGGATGCAGCGACCGGCGGCAAGGCTTCGCCCCGGATGCGCGCGGCGAGCTGCTCCACCCCGGCGTCGATGCCGCCAGCGAAGTCGCCGCGCCGCAACGCGGGGGTAATGGCTTCGTCGATGATGTGCTTGGCGGCGATGTCGGGCACGGCGCCTTCCAACGTCTTGGCCACCTCGATGCGCAGGCGCCGGTCCTGTACCGCCAGCAGCAGGATCAGGCCGTCGCCCACCTGGCGGCGGCCGATCTTCCAGTCGTTGCCGACCCGGTTGGCGTAGGCGGCAATATCCTCCGGCGCGGTGGTCGGTACCAGCAGCACGACCACCTGCGCCCCCTTGTCGCGCTCCAGCCTGGCCAGCTTGGCTTCGAGCGCCGCCGCCTCGGTCGAGGTCAAGGTGCCGCTGGTGTCGACCACATGGCCGGTCAGCGCTGGCACGGGTTGCAGCGTCTGGGCCGGCGCGGGTTGCCCCAAGAAAACTATCAAAATGATAGCTAACATGGATTTCCAGATGCCGGCTGAGGCCACTTTTTTGTCGAAAGTCAGTGTTTTCGAAGCGGTAGGTCTGGCGGGTGGATCAGCGGGCCGGCGCGGCGGGCGATGAGCCAAAATCCACCCGGGGTGGGCGTGAAATGGCGGCTTCATTGGCCACGCTGAAGTTTTCCTTGGCCTGGTAGCCAAACACCAGGGCCGTCAGGTTGCTGGGGAAGCTGCGCGCCAGCACGTTGTACTCCTGCACCGCCTTGATGTAGCGGTTGCGCGCCACGGCGATGCGGTTTTCGGTGCCTTCCAGCGCCACGCGCAGGTCGGCGAAGGCCTTGTTGGCCTTCAGGTCGGGATAGCGCTCCACCGTCACCATCAGCCTGCTGAGCGCGCCAGAGAGCTCGCCCTGGGCAGCCTGGAACTGCCGCAACGCTTCGGGGTTGCTCAGCGTCTCGGGCGTGACCTGGATCGACGTCGCCTTGGCGCGCGCCTCGATCACCTTGGTCAGGGTTTCCTGCTCGAAATTGGCTTCGCCCTTGACCGTGGCCACCAGGTTGTCGATCAGGTCGGCACGACGCTGGTACTGGTTGACCACCTCGCTCCAGGCCGACTTGGTGCTTTCGTCCAGGCGCTGGAAGTCGTTGTAGCCACAGCCGGTCAGGCCCAGGGTCAGGAGCAGCGCGGCCAGCAGCTGCAGGAATCGGCTCGTCATGGGAAATCCCTTGAAAAAACAAAAGTTGGCCCGAAGCTACCATGCCGGCGCGTTCTGCCGCTGTCGGCCAACAGCCCGAGGCGCGGCCGCCTGCTCCCGGCCGTGAAACGGAGCACAATCGACGCGCAGGATTGTCCCTCATGCCCAAGAATGTCCACCGCGCCGCCAACCTGGGCGGCACCGCCGAAGACATCGAGGCCTCGTTTTACGAGGCCTTGCACAACGGCGACCTGGAGCAGCTGATGGCCTGCTGGGCCGACGAGGACGACATCGTCTGCGTGCATCCCGGGGGGGCGCGGCTGGTCGGGGCGGCGGCGATCCGGGCCGCGTTCGAGGCCATGTTCAGCGGCGGCACGCTGCACGCCACACCGGAGCGGCTGCGCCGGGTGGAGACTTTGGGCGCGGCCGTGCACAGCGTGCTTGAGCGCATTGACCTGGTGACCGCCGAAGGCATGCAACGCGCCTGGGTGGTGGCCACCAACGTGTACCTCAAGACCGCTCAAGGTTGGCGCTTGGTTGCGCACCACGCCAGTCCCAGCCGCACCGAGGTTGCGGAAGTCACGGTGCCCGCGCCGCTGCTGCATTGAGCACCCGGTTCGTGGCAGCGCCGCCCACCGGGCTTGGGCCCGATGCGTTGGCGTGGCCGGCGCCAGGCTACCGCGCCCCAGGGTGGCTGCCCGGAGGGCACCTGCAGACCATCTGGCCGGCGCTGCGAGCGCGCCGCGTGGCCGGTGCGCCCATCACCTACCGCCGCGAGCGCTGGGACACACCGGACGGAGACTTCATCGATGTGGACCTGCTCGATCCGGCCGCCCCACCGGGCGCGCCCCTGCTGGTGCTGCTGCACGGGTTGGAGGGCTCTTCGCGCAGCCACTACGCCGAGGCCTTCGCCGACTGGGCCCGCGCGCGGGGCATGGGCTTCGCCGTCCCGCACTTTCGCGGCTGCTCGGGGGAGATCAACCGCGCGCCGCGCGCCTACCACTGCGGCGACCACGCCGAGGTCGGCTGGATGCTGCGGCGCCTGCGCGCGCGCCAGCAGACCACCGGTGGCGGCGACTTGGTGGCGGTGGGGATCTCGCTGGGGGGCAATGCCTTGCTGCGCTGGGCGGGCGAGGCCGGGGCCTCGGCCGCCGACACGGTGCGAGCCGTGGCGGCGGTATCCGCGCCGCTCGACATGGCCGCCGGCGGGCAGGCCATTGGCGAAGGCGTCAACCGGCAAATCTATACGCGCATGTTCCTGCGCACCATGAAAGCCAAGGCCCGGGCCAAGCTGGCCCAGTACCCAGGCCTGTTCAGCGCCGAGCGCTTGCGTGCGGCGCGCGATTTGCGGGCCTTCGACGACCTGTTCACCGCGCCCTTGCATGGGTTCTCGGGGGTCGAGGACTACTGGCGCCGGGGATCGGCCAAACCCCATCTGCCGCGCATTCGTGTCCCGGCGCTGGCGTTGAACGCGCGCAACGACCCGTTTGTCCCGGCCACATCCTTGCCCCGACCGGGTGACGTTGGCCGGCACGTCACGCTGTGGCAGCCTTCCCACGGCGGACATGTCGGTTTTGCCCAGGGGCGCCCGCCGGGCCAGGTGTTCTGGCTGCCGCAAGCCGTTGGCAGCTGGCTGCTGGCCCAAATCGGCTGACGGCGCCACACCCTATCTCGGGCCGGATTTCCGGCATAAGATGCCTGAATGGACGACATCGTCAGGCAGGCCATGGTCAAGTGGCCGAACGTGCCGAACGCCTACGGCTGGCTGGGGCTGGATGCACGCGGCAATTGGTACCTGCGCGACGCCCAGGCGCAGGCCTTGGGCGCTTTTGCCAGTGGCACGCCGGGCGCCAAGGGCTCGATGTTGCGGCACGAGAAGCTGATCGACTTCATCCAGCGCAACTACGCCGCGGATGCCGAGGGACAGTGGTATTTTCAGAACGGTCCGCAGCGGGTCTATGTGGAACTGGAACTCACCCCCTGGGTCTGGCGCGTGCAGGCCGATGGCACGGTGCAGGCGCATTCCGGTCAGCCCGCGCAGTTGCTGGAGGTATTGACGGACGAATCGGGCCGGGTGTTCTTGCGCACCGATCTGGGCCTGGGCCTGGTGCACAGCCAGGACATGGGCCTGGTGGCCGATCTGGTGGAGCAAGAGCGCTGGCGGCCAACCCCCGTGCGTGCCGTCGACATGCCCATTGAGCATGGTTATGTGACGAGCCCACAGGCGCGGCAGGCGGTGGTCTGAGCCGCGGGGCCGAAGACCGTTTTGCGGTGTTCCTGACCGAATCCCTGCCCCGCAGGCCGATCGCCGGTGCAAAAATAACCGATACAACCGGCTCAGCCATGAAAAAAGCCGGCCCTGCGGGGACCGGCTTGGCAGGTGAGGCGCGCCGCGCTTACTTGGCGGCGTTTACCATGTACTCGATGGCGGCCTTCAGCTCGGCGTCGGTGGCGGTGGAGGCACCGCGCGGCGGCATGGCGCCCTTGCCGTTGATGGCGATCTTCAGCATTTCGTCCATCCCGGTGGCGATGCGGGGCGCCCAGGCGGCCTTGTCACCGAGCTTGGGTGCGCCGGCCACGCCCGCGGCGTGGCAGGTGTGGCAGGCTTTGTCGTAGAGGGCCTTGCCGCCATCGGCCGACACAGCGGCCACCGGGGCCGGTGCGGGGGCAGCGGCAGGGGCCGGGGCGGCGGCGGCCGCTGGCTCCGGAGCAGCCGCAGGCGCTGCGGCGGGTGCCGGAGCAGCAGCCGGTGCAGGTGCGGGGGCCGCGGCGGCGCCCGCGGCGCTGGCCGGGGCCGCAGGTTCGGCCAGCTTGCCGCCCGAATGGTTGGCCATGTAGACCACGGCGCGGCCGATTTCCAGATCGGAGAAGTTGCCACCACCCTGAGGCGCCATGGCGCCCTTGCCCTTGAGGGCGGAAGTCAGCAGGGCCTCATAGCCTTGGCCGAGACGAGGACCCCAGGCGCCGGCATCGGCAAACTTCGGTGCACCGGACACGCCGGTGCCGTGGCAGGCCACGCACTGCGCCTTGTACACGTCCTCGCCGGAGGACAGCGGACGACTGGCGTCGCGGATCTCGACGCTGCCGATCTTTTGCAGCCGCTCGGCGATGGCGCGCTCGGGATCGGTGGCACCAGGAGCGGACTTGTTGGTGGAAACGACGTAATACACCAGTCCGATGATGATGAACACCGGCACCACGAATGCCGCCACGCTGACCCAGAACAGCTGCTTCGGGGTTTTGATGGGGCCGGTGTGTGCTTCCTCGTGCGTGTTGTCGCTCATGGCGTCCTCGGGACTTCGGTCTTGGTATGGAAATTCGCTGGCGCCCGCGCACCGCCCTTGCTGGTATCCATGGGCGCGCGTGCCAATCCGCGATTATAGAGGGCGCCCCGAACGGCTTCGGGGCGCCAGGGTCGCGCTCAACGAGCCGGTGCGCCGGCGGTGGCCACGGGCGTTTGCGGCGCGGGTTCGGTCCAACCGCCGCCCAGCGCCTTGTACAGCGCCACGTCATTGGCGCGCTGCGCCAGCCGCACCTGTGCCAGGGCCTGCTGCACCGCAAACAGGGAGCGTTCGGCGTCCAGCAGATCAAGCGAGCTGGCCACGCCGTTGCGGTAGCGCAGGTCGGCCAGGCGGTAGCGGTCCTGCTCGGCCGTCATCTGCGCTTGCAGGGCCGCCAGTTGTTCACCCAGCGTGGCGCGACCGGCCAGTGCGTCGGAGACTTCGCTGAAGGCCGTCTGGATGGCTTTTTCGTACTGCGACACGGCGATGTCGCGCGCCGCCTGGGCACCTTCCAGCGTGGCCTGGTTGCGGCCGAAGTCGAAAATGGGCAGCGACAGGCTGGGGCCAAAGGACCAGGCTTTTTGTCCGCCCGAGCCGAACAGGCCGTCCAGGTCGCCGCTGACGCGACCCAGGCTGCCGGTGAGCGAGATACGCGGGAAGAAATTGGCGCGTGCCGCACCGATGTTGGCGTTGGCGCCGATCAGCTGCTGCTCGGCCGCACGGATGTCGGGCCGGCGCAGCAACAGATCGGACGGCAAACCGGCCGGTACCTCGGCAAAGGTGGGCAGCGGTGCCGGCGGCGCCGCGGAGGCACTGGGCTGCGACAGATCGCGCGGTGCCTGCGCGGCCACGGCGGTGGGCAGGGAGGGGATCAGACGATCGGGCAACGGCTGGCCGACCAGCAAGGTCAGCAGGTTGATGTCCTGCGCGCGCAGCCGCACCTGTTGTGCCCGCGTGGCGCGTGCGCTGGCGGTCAGCGATTCGGCCTGGCGCATGTCCAGCGCCGACGAGGCACCGTTGTCAAAGCGCAACTTGGTCAGCGACAGCGATTGTTCACGCGTGGCCAGGGTGCGCTCGGCCAGGGCTTGCAACTCGGTGTCGGTCTTGAGTTGCAGCCAGGTGCTGCTGATGGCCGCCACGAGGGCGATCTGGGTCGACTTGCGTGCCTCTTCGGTGGCCAGGTAGCTGGCCAGGGCCACGTCCTTGAGCGCGGCCACCCGGCCGAAGAAATCCAACTCCCAGGCGGCCACGCCGATGCCCACCGTGTACTGCGAAGCCACGCTGCCGGCGCCGAAGGCTGCCATCGCGTTGGGTGCCGAGCGATTGCCCGATGCGCTCAGGCCCAGGGTCGGAAATTGGTCGGCACGGCGAATTTGGTAGAGGGCGCGCGCCTGCTCGATATTCTGGATGGCCACGCGCAAATCGCGGCTCGACTCCAGGGCCAGACCGATCAGTTCACGCAATTGCGCATCTTGCACGAACTCCTGCCAGGGCAGGTCGGCCGCGGCTTGACCGGCGTCGGCGGTGGGGCCGGCGCTGACCGGCCAGCTTGCCGCCACCGGGGCGCTCGGGCGCTGGTAGGTGGGGATGAAAGAGCACCCGGCCAGGGCTGCGGCGGCGGCGATGGCGCTCAGGCTGGCCCGCAGGCCGACGGAGTACAGGGGGGTTGTCATGGGATGCTCACTTCTTTCGGGCCGCTCGTGCCTTCGCCGGCTTCCTCGGCTTCTTCCTTCTTGTGGTCGTCCTCGCGCGATTGCTTGTTGCGGAACAGCGAGCGCACCACCAGGAAGAACACCGGCACCATGATCACGGCCAGGGTCGTGCCCACCAGCATGCCCCACAGCACACCCGTGCCGATGGCGCGCTGGCTGGCCGCGTTGGCGCCGCTGGAGATGTACAGCGGCACCACGCCCAAGATGAAGGCGAAGGAGGTCATCAGAATCGGGCGGAAACGCAGTTTGGCCGCGTGCAGCGCCGATTGCAGAATGCTCATGCCCTCGGCCTGCAGGTCCTTGGCGAACTCGACGATCAGGATGGCGTTCTTCGCCGATAGACCAATCACCGTGATCAGGCCGATCTGGAAGTACACGTCGTTGGGCATCACGCGCATCGTTACACCCACCAGCGTGCCGAGCACGCCGAGCGGCACCACCAACACCACCGACAGCGGGATGCTCCAGCTTTCGTACAGCGCGGCCAGACACAGGAACACCGCCAGGATCGAGAAGGCGTACAGGATGCCGGCCTGGCCGCCCGCCTTTTTCTCGTCAAGCGAGATGCCAGTCCACTCGTAGCCGAAACCGGCTGGCAACTTGGCCGCGATGCGTTCCATTTCCGCCATGGCGTCGCCGGACGAGCGCCCTGGGGCGGCCTCGCCCGTGATGTTCATCGATGGGAAGCCCTGGTAGCGCGTGAGCTGCATCGGGCCGGTGATCCACTTGGCGCTGACCATGGTCGATAGGGGTACCAGTTGGCCTTGCGCATTGGGTACCTTGAGCGCCATCACGTCGGCGGGGGACATGCGCTTGCTGGCGTCGGCCTGCACGGTGACGCGGTTCATGTACCCCTTGTTCGGGTAGTCGACCACGTAGGCGGAACCCAGCGCCGTGCCCAGCACCGTGTTGATCGACGCGATGCTGACGCCTTGCGCGGAGGCGGCGTTGCGATCGATCAAGAGCTCCCACTGCGGCGCGTCTTCCACGCCTTCGGGGCGCACGGCGACCATCAGGGAGCTCTTGCCCGCTTCGCCCAGCAGCTGGTTGCGCGCCTTCAGCAGCTCGTCATGCCCCAGACCATTGCGGTCCAACAGGCGGAACGAGAAGCCGTTGCCGGTGCCCAATTCGGGAATGGCGGGGGGGGTGATGACGATCACGAACGCGTCCCGGATGCTGCTGAGGGCCTGGGTGGCGCGACCTGCCAGCGAACCGGCCGATTGTTCCTCGGTCGTGCGTTCGGACCAGTCTTTCAGCGTGGCGAAGGCCAGCGCCATGTTCGGGCCGGTGCCGGAAAAGTTGAAGCCCACGATGCTCACGATGGCCGCCAGCTCGGGCTGCTTCATCATGTACGTCTCGACCTCTTTCATCACGTCCACCGTGCGCTCCTGGGTGGCGCCCGGCGGAAGTTGCACGTTCACCATCACGAAGCCCTGATCCTCGACCGGCAGAAAACTGGTCGGCAGACGCGCAAACAAGAGGTACACGGCGGCGATGATGGCCACGTAAACGCCGAACACCACCCAGGCACGCTTGATCACGCGCGCCATGCCACCTTCATAGACCCCGGAAACCTTGCCAAAGCCGCGGTTGAACCCGTTGAAGAACGGACCGAAGAAGCCGGTCTTCTTGGTGTGGTCGTGCCCCTCGGGCAGCGGCTTGAGCATGGTGGCGCACAGGGCCGGCGTGAGCGTCAGGGCGAAGAAGCCCGAGAAGGCGATCGACACCGCCATCACGATCGAGAACTGGCGGTAGATGTTGCCGGTGGCCCCGCCGAAGAACGACAGGGGCAGGAACACCGAAATCAGGATGATGGTGATGCCGACCACGGCGCCCTGGATCTGGCTCATCGCCTTCACCGTGGCCTCGCGTGGCGGCAAATGCTCTTCCGCCATGATGCGTTCGACGTTTTCCACCACCACGATAGCGTCGTCCACCACGATACCGATCACCAGCACCATGGCGAACATGGCCAGGATGTTGATCGACATGCCCAGCTGCAGCATCACGGCAAACGCGCCCAGCAGCGCCACCGGCACCACGATGGTCGGGATCACCGTGTAGCGCCAGTTTTGCAGGAACACGAACATGACGATGAACACCAGCACCATGGCCTCGATCAGGGTGTGCACCACCTTCTCGATCGAAATGGCCACGAAAGTCGAGGTGTCGTAGGGAATGTCCCAGACCACGCCAGGAGGCAGGAATTTCTGCAGCTCCTGCATGCGCGCCTTGATGTCCTTGGACGCCGCCATGGCGTTGCCGGAGGAGGTGAGCTGAATGCCCAGGGCGACCGAAGGTGAGCCGTTCTGGCGTGACGTGAAACCGTAGTTCTCGATGCCCAGTTCCACACGGCCAATGTCGCGGATACGCACCGTGGAGCCGTCGGCGCGCGCGCGCAGCACGATGTTGCCGAACTCTTCGGGCGTGGTGAGCTGGCCGCTGGGCACCGTGACGGTGGCGGTGATCGACTGCCCGGGCACCGTGGGCGAGTCGCCCAGGTTGCCGCCGGCGATCTGCATGCTCTGGCTGGAGATGGCCGCGTTGACGTCGCCAGGGGTGAGCCCGTAGCCCTCGAGCTTGGCAGGGTCGATCCACACGCGCATGGCGCGGCCTGAGGCAAACAGCTGGACATTACCAACGCCCGACACGCGCTTGAGGTCGGGCACGATGTTGCGGTTGACGTAGTCGGCCACATCATCGCGACTGACCGTGCCCTCGGAGCTGAAGGACACCACCAGCAGGAAGCTGGAGCCCGCCTTTTCCACCACCACGCCCGTGCGCTTGACCAGGTCAGGCAGTCGGGGCGTGGCGCGGGCCAGGCGGTTTTGTACGTCCACCTGGGCCAGGTCGGGATCGCGCCCTTGCTCGAACGTCAGGGTCAGCTGGGCAAAGCCGGCGGCCGGCGAGCGCGACTCCATGTACATCATGCCCTCGGCGCCGTTCATTTCGCGCTCGATGATGGACATGACGGTTTCGTCGATGATCTGGGCGCTGGCGCCAGGGTAAGTGGTGGTCACCGTGATGGTGGGCGGGGCCACCGACGGAAATTGCGACACCGGCAGCTGCGTGATCGACACGATGCCCGCGATCATCACGAAGATCGCGATGACCCAGGCAAAGATGGGGCGGTGAATGAAGAAATTGGACATGGCCTGGGCTTTCCCCGATCAGCGAGAGGCCGCGGAAGCCGGTGCGGACGCGGCTTGGGCGTTGCCCTGGGCCGTCTGCCCCTTGGGCGACCACGGCACCGTCTTGACGGCCTTGATGCCCGGGCGCAGCTTTTGCACGCCGTCCACGATCACCTTTTCACCGGCCTTCAGGCCGTCGCGGATCACCCATTGCGCGCCCTGCGACTCGCCGACCTTGACCACGCGCTGGGCAACGGAGTTGTCGTCCGCCACCACCAGCACGGTGTCGCCCTTGGCGCCGCCGCGGGTGACCGCCTGTTGGGGCAGCAGCACGGCGTTCTGGACCTCGGCCTGTTGCAGACGCGCGCGCACGTACATGCCGGGCAGCAGCAGACCACGCGGGTTGGGTACTTCGGCCCGCAAGCTGACCTGGCCGGTGCCGGGGTCGACGGTGATGTCGGTGAACAGCAGACGGCCCGGGTGTTCGTACGGGCGGCCGTCGTCGTACAGAATCTCGACCTTGGCGGCCTCGCCCTTGCCAGCGCGCTCGAGCTGGCCCGACTGCAGGGCGGCGCGCAGCTCGGACACCGCGGCGGCCGACTGCGTGATATTGATGTAGAGCAGGTTGATCTGCTGGATCACGGCCAGCTGGGTGGCTTCCGCCGCGCTGACCAGGGCGCCTTCGGTCACCATCGAGCGGCCGATGCGGCCCGAGATCGGCGCGGTGACGGTCGTGTGGCCCAGGTTGATGTCGGCCGTGCGCACCGCGGCCTTGCCCGCCGCCACCTGGGCGGCGGAGGCGAGTTCCGCCGCGACAGCCGCGTCGAAGTCCTGCTTGCTGACCGCATTGGCGGCCACCAGCGGGCGGTAGCGGGCGACCGTGGCACGGTTTTGCGCCAGACCGGCCTCGGCCTGCGCCAGTTGGGCCTTGGCGCTCTGCTGCGCCGCCTGGTAGGGCGCCGGATCGATGCGGTAGAGCACCTGGTTTTCCTTGACCTCGGCGCCCTCGGTGAAGACGCGCTTGAGCAAGATCCCCGTGGCGCGGGCACGCACCTGCGCCGTGCGCACCGACTCCAGGCGGCCAGGCAGATCGGTGCTGAGCGCGATGGTGCCCGGCTGGACGGTGACGACGCCGACTTCAGGCGGGGGGGGCGCTTCGCCGGATTGCTCCTGCCCCTTCTTTTCACCGCACGCCGTCAGCGTGAGTGCAACAGTGATCGCCAGAGCGCTGAGTGTGGCTGCCTTGCGCAGCGCCGGGCCTTGAAATCGGGAAGTTTGTGTCATGTTCATGGTCGCTCTGATGGGGCAGCGGCCGGGGGCGCGGTTGGACTTCCCTCCGTGGGCCGGCGGCACTTGGGCACTTGTTGTGATAGGTCGATCTGCGTCAACGCGAATTCGATCCAATGTATTCGGGAGAAAACCCAAGGTCAATCGGACAGAATCGCGCATGCTAGCTCCAGACTCCATTTATATTCACTACTGCATATATAAATGGCGCATCTCTCCCGGGGGCGGAGCCGGCATAGCATAGGGGCTGTTCGCTTCTCTGGCTGTAGGAAAAAAGGCCGTACCCCACCGGAGCCCACCGCCCAACATGCCGCGACGCACCCGAGAAGCCGCCCAAGCCACCCGCACCGCGCTGCTGGACGCCGCCGAGCGGGTATTCGAACGCCAAGGCGTGGCCCGCAGCTCGCTGGAGACCATCGCGCAAGAGGCCGGCGTCACCCGGGGGGCGCTGTACGGTCATTTCCGCAACAAGGTCGACTTGTTCGGCGCCATGGCGGCGCGGGTGCCCTCGCCGCTGGAGGTTTGCCTGGACGGCGCGAGCGCGCACGCCGGGGACACGGGGGCGGACGAGGATGCCGTGTCCCAACTGCTGCGTGCGGTGCGCTGGGCCTTGCACCAGATCGTGCTGGACCCGCAGGTGCGCCGCGTGTTGAAGATCGTGTCCTTCATGTCGGAGCAGGTCGACGAGATGGCCGTCATTCGCTCGCTCATGATTCAGGACCGCCGCGACAACGCCCAGCGCATCGCCGCCATCCTCGAACGCGGCGCGGCGCAGCGCGGCCTGAAGCTGGCTTTTCCGTCCGACGTGCTCGGCCGGGCCATCTATGCCTTGCTGGTCGGGCTGGCCGTCGATTGGCTGGGCGACCCCCAGTTCGACCTGGAGGCGGCGACGATCTCGGGCATCGTGGCGATGCTGGAGGGCGCGGGTCTCGAGGTGAGCGCCGCCGATCGGGGATAATGACGCCCGCAAGCGCTTGAATTGTCGCGCCGGCCCCCAATGACCGTGGGTGCCGGCACCGCACGAGACGTCTTGCCGTTCCTGCCTTTCGTGCCGTGAACGCCAGCCACGCGGCTGTAGCTCAGTGGATAGAGTATTGGCCTCCGAAGCCAAGGGTCGTGGGTTCGATCCCCGCCAGCCGCGCCATCTTTCCCGCCCGGACGCACCGTTGCCCCTGTGACGCAACGCGCGCGCCGGCTGCCTGGTATCCCGCTGACGAATGCGGCGAAGTCCTTGCCGCCGCCCACTGCCACAGCGGCGCCGTGGCCCGGCCGTTAGGCCCGCGCAGCCGCTGATCGGCGGCCCCCTACCAGACCCTCCGTGGCCGCAGCGGGGCGACGGCCCTGGGCGGCGCGGCAACCCGTCGAACTGGTCGCGCATCACCGACATCCTGGGGCACCCGAAATGGCGCGACGACCCCCGCTTTCAGGACGCCCGTGCCCGTCGGTTCGGTGCACGACGTGGCGCAGGCCATGGCACACCCGCAGACCCGCGCCACCGCGCCACCGCGCCACCGCGCCACCGCGAGGGTGGTCGAGGTCGAGCATGCCGACGGCGGCACCCGCTCACTGGGCCTGTCGCTGCATTTCGACAACGTGTCCCCGCCCGCCCGCTCGGCCGCGCCCCACGTGGGGGCAGCAGACGGTGAACGTGTTGGGCGAGGCTGGCTTTGACCGGGCGGAAATCGACGCGTTGCTGCGGAGCGGCGTCGTCCACCAGCATGGAGGCGAGCCTTGGCCACCTCCGGTTGTGCTCCCAGGGAACTATCAAATTAATAGCTATTCTGGAAGCATTGACGCCGACAGATGGCCTTTTTTACTCAAAACTGCGGTGCCAGGGCGCACTCAGGCTGGCAGCGGCACCAGCGGGTTGCCGTACATCGGGTCGTCTTTCTTGGAGGCCAAGGCCTGGGCCAGATCGATTCCCAGCGCCTGGGCCACGCCGGCGCCGTAGGCTGGGTCCGCCGCGTGGCAGTTGCGGATGTGGCGGAACTTGATGAACTGCGGTGCATCGCCCATGCCGCGGCCGGTGTTGCCGAACAAGGCCTCCTTCTGCGCGTCCGTCATCAACTGGAACAGCTTGCGCGGCTGCTCGAAGTAGTTGTCGTCGTCGGCGTGGTAGGACCAGAACTGGGCGTCGCCGTGGATGCGCAGCGGCGGCTCGGCAAATTCCGGCTGGGCCTGCCACTGGCCGAAGCTGTTCGGCTCGTAGTGCGGTAGGCCGCCGTAGTTGTTGTCCACCCGGCCCATGCCGTCGCGGTGGTTGCTGTGCACCGGGCAGCGCGCGCGGTTGACCGGAATCTGCTGGTGGTTGGTGCCCAGGCGGTAGCGCTGGGCGTCGGCGTAGTTGAACAGGCGCGCCTGCAGCATGCGGTCGGGGCTGGCGCCAATACCGGGCACCAGGTTGCCGGGCGAGAAGGCGCTTTGCTCGACGTCGAGGAAGAAGTTCTCGGGGTTCTGGTTCAGCTCGAACTCACCGACTTCGATCAGTGGGTAGTCTGATTTGTACCAAACCTTGGTCAAGTCAAACGGGTGCAGGCGGTATTTCTCGGCCTCCAGCTCGGGCATGACCTGGATGTACATCTTCCACTTGGGGAAATCGCCGCGCTCAATCGCGTCGTACAGGTCGCGCTGGTGGCTTTCGCGGTCCTTGCCGATCAATTCGGCCGATTCGGCGTCGGTCAGGTTCTGGATGCCTTGCTGGGTGCGGAAATGCAGCTTGACCCAGAAGCGCTCGCCCTCGGCGTTCCAGAAGCTGTAGGTGTGCGAGCTGAAACCGTGCATGTGCCGGTAGCTGGCCGGAATGCCGCGGTCGCTCATCACGATGGTGACCTGGTGCAGCGCCTCGGGCAGCAGCGTCCAGTAGTC
>JAIUOM010000101.1 GCA_020161215.1 Pseudomonadota bacterium | reverse complement strand
GCGCTGCGCCGCGCTGACCGGCCGACTGGGCCAGCGTGTGGCCTGCGGTATTTACGAATGGCGCCCCTCGTCGTGCCGCGAATTCGCCGCAGGCAGCCCGGCCTGCCTTGTGGCGCGGCGCCGGCATGGGCTGGCCTCCGCGGACGAAGGGGTGCAAGGCCCCCATCATTTCAAAAACAATAGCTAAAAACCCAAGACACTCGCCGGCATACCGCCTGATTGGCCAACCATCCGGGAAATTACCCGTGCCGGCCTGATCCTAGGGCTGTTGCGCTTGCGCCCCCCTCGGCGCCTCTGTCCGCGCACCAAAGCGCTTCATCAGCTCGGCCTGCACCGCCGCCGGCGAGGCTTGCTGCCCGGACCGCTCGCGCGCGAACGCGGCCGCGGCGCCCGGGTCGGGGTGAAACTTGAAGTACAGGCGCCGCAACTGATCTTCGTCGGCCCAGTCCAACGCCACCCGCTCGTCGATGCGGCCGGCACGAATCAGCGCCGGGTCCAGCCGATCGATGTGGTTGGTGGTCATGAACAGCACCGTGCCCTCTTGCGTGGCCACGCCGTCCAGGGCGTTCAGAAAACCGCTGAACGACAGCCGCACCTGGGTATGCGCGGCATCGCGGTCGCGAAAGAAGGCGTCCACGTCCTCGATCAGCAGCAGCGAGCGCTGCGGCACCGCGGCCAGCAGCGTGTGGATTTTCTCGTCGGTCACGATCGGGCTGGCCAGGCTGAGGGTGCACACGTTCAGCCGCAGTTCGCTGGCCAGCGCGGTCACCAGCGAGGTCTTGCCGGTGCCCGGTGGTCCGTACAGCAAATAACCGCGCCGCCACGGAATCCCCAGCTCGGCATAGCGCTCGCGGCCGGCCAGAAAGTGCTCCAGATCGGCCAGCAACGCCTCGCCCTGGCCGGCCCGCAGCACCACCGAGGCCAGCGGTCGGCGGCTTCCCAGGCGGGCCCGCATCCAGTCCCCGCCGTGAAAAGGATTCGGAATGTAGACCGACAGGGTGTCGGTCTCGCGCGCCGCGCGGGCGTCGATGGCGGCTTGCAAGAAGCGCTCCAGAAAGGCGGGTGAGCGCCCCCACACCGACAGGTTGACGCGCTCGAACACGCTCTGCCCGACCTGCAACTCACGCCGCAGCCACAGCCACCGGCCATCCACGCGCAGGACGTGCACGCCCTCGCCGGGGCTCAGGTAGGCGCGCGGCGGCTGGCCATTGCGCAGGTCCTCGGCCAGGCTCTGGTATTCGGTGCCCCGCCGCACGCTGCGCGCGGTGAACTGGTTCACGCCGCGCAGGCCCGGGTGGCGGTCCATGTACTCGACCAGCGCGGCGAACAGAAATTCATCGCGCGAATCGACACTCAGCGTGCTGATGAAAAAGCGCCGCCCCCAGCTCAGCGCCAGGCCCGGCACATCTTTCAGCCAGTAGGCCAGCGCGCCGGCGACGGCCAGCAACAGGGCCTGCAAGGCGGGTGGACTGAGCAGGTAGGAGGCGTCCATCAGACAGCGGCGAGGGGCACGGGCCGTTGGATCGTTCTGGAATGTCGCGCGTTCAGCCGGCCTTGATTCCGGCCGCCTGGATGATGCGGGCGTTGGCCGCCGATTCGTTGGCGATGAAGCGCGCGAACTCGGCCGCGCTGCCACCGGTGGGCACGTTGTCGGCCGCCTCGATGCGCTGGCGCAGCGCCTTGTCCTTCAGCAACTGGTTGACTTCGGCGTTCATCTGCTCGACAACGGCGGCCGGCGTGCCCGCGGGCGCGAACAGACCGAACACCGAGGCCAGGTTCGCCGCCGGCAGGCCCTGCTCGGCCAGCGTCGGCACCTGGGGCAGCTCTTGCAGGCGGCGCGGCGCGCCGACCGCCAGCGCGCGCAGCTTGCCGGCCTTGACGTGCGCCATCACCGCCGGGCCGGCGTTCACGCTCAGCACCTCGAACTGACCGGCCAGCGCGTCGTTGATCTGCTGACCACCGCCCTTGTAGGGAATGTGGGTGATGTCGACCCCGGCGCCGGCCTTGACCTGCTCCAGCACGATGTGGCCCAGCGACGCCGGCCCCGAGGTGGCCCAGCGCACCGAACCGGGCTGAATCTTGGCCAGCATCAGCAAGGCCGCGAAGTCCCTGGCCGCCAGCGCCGAGGTGCCCAGCAGCAGCACCGGCGAGGCGATGACGCTGGCCACCGGCACGATGTCCTTTTCTGGATCGAACGGCGACTTGCCCAGGTGCGGGTTCAACACCAGCGGGCTGATGGCCGAAAAACCGAAGGTGGTGCCGTCCGGCGCGGCCTTGGCCACGGCGTCCATGCCGATGCTGCCGCTGGCGCCGGCCTTGTTGTCGACCAGCACGTTCTGCCCCAGCACCGGCGTCAGCCGCTCGGCCAGCAACCGGGTGACGGTGTCGGCCACACCGCCGGGCGGGTAGGCCACGATGATCTTGATGGGTTTGCTTGGCCAGGCCTGGGCCCGCGCGGCCAGCGGGGTGGCGCCCAGCGCGGCGGCGGCCAGCAGCGCGCGGCGGGTACAGAGGGATGGGTTGGAGTTCATGCGGCAATTGTGCGTGTTGTCGCCGGCGGGCGCCTTGGGCTTCTGGCAGACCCGAGAAAAATCTTGAATTGCTATCTTTTAAATAGCTATTCAGGAAGTCTGGACGCCGACATCAAGGTGTTTTGGCCGTGGGTTTGCACGCATCGGCTCCGGCGCAGTCGTCGCAGCTGTGGCAGGCGCCCGCACTCGCCACGCGCTCAGGCAAGCCGGCGCGGCGCACCAGGTGCCGGCGCCACCGGGCGGGCAGAAAGCGCCACACCGTGTACACCAGGGCCAGTCCGACGATCAGGGCGACGATGAGTTCCTGCATGTCCGTGGCCTCTTTTCAGCCCGCCCCCAGCGCCAGCGCCACGCGGTAAGTGATGAAGGCCGCGACGTAGGCCAGCCCGAACAGCTGCAGCAGCATGATGAGCGGGTAGCGCCAGCCGTTGGTCTCGCGCTTCACGGCCACCAGCGTGGACACGCACTGCGGCGCGAACACGTACCAGGCCAGCAGCGCCAGCGCCGTGGCCAGGCTCCAGCCTTGGGCCAGCAGCGGCTCCAGCTGCTGGGCCACGTCTTCGCCGCTGGCCGACAGCGCGTACACCGTGCCCAGCGCGCCCACCGCCACTTCGCGCGCGGCCATGCCGGGCACCAGGGCGATGGCGATCTGCCAGTTGAAGCCGACCGGCGCCAGCAGCTTCTCCAGCGCCAGCCCGATCTGCCCGGCCCAGCTGTGCAAAATGGCCGGCCCCGGCGCGCCGGCCGGCGGCGCCGGGTAGCTGGACAGGAACCACAGCAGCACCATCACCGCCAGGATGATGCCGCCCACGCGCTGCAAGAAGATGCGGGCGCGCTCCCACAGCCCAAACGCCAGCTGGCGCGGGCTGGGCCAACGGTACGAGGGCAGCTCCATGATGAGCGGCGTCGGCCGGGTGGCGGCCCCGCGCAGCCGGTACAGCGCCGCCAGGCCCAGCGCGCCCAGGATGCCGGCCGCGTACAGCGCGAACAGCACCAGCCCTTGCAGGTTGAACAGCCCCGCCACCTGGCGCCGCGGAATGAAGGCGGCGATCAGCAGCGCATACACCGGCAGGCGGGCCGAGCAGGTCATCAACGGCGCGATCATGATCGTCACCAGCCGGTCGCGCCAATGCGTGATGGTGCGCGTGGCCATGATGCCGGGCACGGCGCAGGCAAAGCTGGACAGCAGCGGAATGAACGAACGCCCCGACAAGCCGACCCGCCCCATCACCCGGTCCAGCAGGAACGCCGCGCGCGGCAGGTAGCCCGAATCCTCCAGCGCCAGGATGAACAGGAACAAAAACAGAATCTGCGGCAAAAACACCAGCACGCTGCCCACGCCGGCGATCACCCCATCCACCAGCAGGCTGCGCAGCGGCCCGTCGGCCATGTGGCCGCGCAGCAAGGCGGCGCTGGCGTCCATGCCCGACTTGATCCACTCCATCGGCAGTTGCGCCCAGCTGAACACGGCCTGGAACATGGCCAGCAGCAGCGCCGCCAGAATCACCATGCCCCACACCGGGTGCAGCAGCACGCGGTCGATGGCGTCGTCGCGCGCCAGCGCCTGGGGCGGTGCCTGCACGCAGTCGGCCACCAGGCGCTGCACGGCGCGCTGGGTCAGCATCACGTCCTCGATGCCGGGCGGCGCGCCGGCGGGGCGCGGCTGGCGGCCGATCAGCGGTGGCCGCACCTGCTCCAGCGCCGCCACCAGGGCCTGCGCGCCATCGCCGCGCACGCCCACGGTGGGCAGCACCGGCAAGTCCAGCTCGGCGGCCAGCCGGGCCACGTCGACCCGGATGCCCAGGTGTTCGGCCCGGTCGCTCATGTTCAGCGCCACCACCATCGGCAGGCCCAGGCGCTTGGCCTCCAGCACCAGGCGCAGGTTCAGGCGCAGCTTGGTGGCATCGACCACGCACACCAGCAGATCGGGCAGCGGCTCGCCGGCCCGGCGGCCGGTGACGATGTCGCGCGTGATCTCCTCGTCCACGCTCAAGGCGTTCAGGCTGTAGGCGCCGGGCAAATCCAGCACCACCACGCGGCCGGCCGGCGAGATCAGGCGCCCTTCCTTGCGTTCCACCGTCACGCCGGCGTAGTTGGCCACCTTCTGGCGGCTGCCGGTGAGCAGGTTGAACAGCGCCGTCTTGCCGCAATTGGGGTTGCCCAGCAGCGCCACGCGCAACGGGCGCCGGCCGCCGCCGATGGCCTGTTCGGCCACGCCGCCCACCGCCACCCCAGGGGCCACCTCGGCCAGCACCTGCATGCTGCGCACGTCGGCGTCGTCGGGGCGGTTCATGCGGGCGCCGCCCCATCCTGCACGGGGCGCACCGCCACCAGGGCGGCTTCGCGCCGGCGCAGGGCAAAGGTCGATTGGTCGCCCAGCCGCACCGCCACCGGCTCCCCGTCGGCGCGCGCCCGCGCCACGATGCGCACCGGCTCGCCGGGCAGAAAGCCCAGCTCGATCAGGCGCAGCAGCAGCTCGCGGTCGGCAGCCTCGGTGGGTTGGTGCAGGTACTCGATCACCCCGGCCGCGCCGCGCGGCAAGGCGTGCAAGGGCAGCGTGCCCGGTGAAGTCGGATCGGTGGCGGACGCGGTCGTCATTGGGCTATGAAAATGACAATGATTCTCATTATGCATTCGCCGATGGCGCCGGACCTTGACCCAAGTCAGGGTCGCTTGGGCCAAAAAACGTTGGAAATAACCGACACCACCGCCGCTCCGACTCGCTAAGGTGCGCTACATGACCTCGCTTTGGGACATCTCCCCGCCCGTGCGCGTGGGCTCGCCGGTTTTTCCGGGCGACACGCCTTATGCCCAGCACTGGACGGCGCGCATCGGCCCGGGGTGCCCGGTGAACGTCAGCAGCCTGAGCTTGTCGCCCCACGTCGGCGCGCACGCCGACGCGCCGCTGCACTACGACCCGCAAGGTGCCGCCGTGGGCGCGCTGGATCTCGCGCCCTACCTGGGCCCGTGCCGCGTGATCCACGCCATTGGCGTGCGCCCGCTGGTCGAATGGGCGCACATCGCCCACGCCGCGCAAGACCTGCCCCCGCGCGTGCTGGTGCGCACCTACCAGCGCATGCCGGTCGACGCCTGGGACGCGGCGCTGGCCGCCTTTGCCCCCGACACCGTGGAGCGCCTGGCCGATGCCGGCGTGCAACTGATCGGCATCGACACCGCCAGCATCGACCCGGCCGACAGCAAGGCCCTGGCCAGCCACCAAGTGATCCGCCAGCGCGGCCTGCGCGTGCTGGAGAACCTGGTGCTCGACACCGTGCCCGAAGGCGACTACGAGCTGATCGCCCTGCCCCTGAAGCTGATGGACGCGGACGCCTCGCCGGTGCGCGCGGTGCTGCGCGCCCTGCGGTGAAAAATTCAAGCAAAAACCGCCATATGCCGGCGTGGATACATCCTGAGCAGCTATTAAAACAGAAGCAAACATGACCTCCTTGACCGACTGCCAGGCGCTCGACGCGCAAGACCCGCTGGCCCCGCTGCGCGCCCTGTTCTCGCTGCCCGATGGGGTGATCTACCTGGACGGCAATTCGCTCGGCGCCCTGCCCCGCGCCGTGCCGGCGCGAGTGGCCGAGGTGGTGGCACGGGAATGGGGCCAGGGCCTGGTCCAGAGCTGGAACGCCGCGCACTGGTTCGAGCTGCCGCGCCGCGTGGGCGACAAGATCGCGCCGCTGATCGGCGCCGCGCCGGGCGAGGTGGTGGCCACCGACACCACCTCCATCAACCTCTACAAAGTGCTGTCGGCCGCGCTGAACATCGCCGCCCAGGACGCGCCGGGCCGCCGCGTCATCGTCAGCGAGCGCAGCAACTTCCCGACCGACCTGTACATCGCCGAGGCGCTGTGCCGGCAGCAGGGCTGCACGCTGCGCCTGATCGAGCCGCACGAGCTGCCCACCAGCCTGACGCCCGATGTCGCGGTGCTGATGCTGACCCACGTCAACTACCGCACCGGCGCCATGCACGACATGGCCGCCGTCAGCGCTGCCGCCCACGCCGCCGGCGCCCTGGTGGTGTGGGATCTGGCGCACAGCGCCGGCGCCGTGCCGGTCGATCTGAACGGCGCCGGGGCCGACTTCGCCGTCGGCTGCGGCTACAAGTACCTGAACGGCGGCCCCGGCGCGCCCGCCTTCGTGTGGGCGCACGCACGCCACGTCGATCGCTTCTGGCAGCCGTTGGCCGGCTGGTGGGGGCACGCCGACCCCTTCGCCTTCACCCCCGGCTACCGCCCCGCGTCTGGCATCACCCGCTACCAATGCGGCACCCAGCCCATCGTGGCCCTGAGCGCGCTGGACTGCGCGCTGGACGTGTTTGCCGATGCCGAAACACTGGGCGGCATGGCCGCGCTGCGCACCAAGTCGCTGGCGCTGACCGATTTGTTCGTCGCCGCCGTCGAAGCGCTGTGCCCCGGCCAGTTCGACCTGGTCACGCCGCGTGCGCACGCCCAGCGTGGCTCGCAGGTGTGCCTGACCCCGACCACCGCCCTGCCCCAAGGCAGCGCCTATGCCATCGTGCAGGCGCTGATCGCCCGCGGCGTGGTGGGCGATTTCCGCGCCGGCGACGCACGGCAGTCCGACATCCTGCGCTTTGGCTTCACGCCGCTGTATTTGACGTACCAAAACGTGCTGATGTCGGCGCAGCATTTGCGTGACGTGCTGCAAAAGCAGGAGTACCTGGAACCCCGCTTCACCCAACGCCACGCCGTGACCTGACCCTTTTCGCGGAGCCATCGCCATGAGCCAACCCACGCCCGAGAACATCGTCCACGACGAAAAAGCCCAGCTCGACTTTGCCCGCAGCATGAGCTACGGCGACTACCTGCACCTGGACCAGATCCTGAGCGCGCAGCACCCGCTCTCGCCCGCGCACGACGAGCTGCTGTTCATCGTGCAGCACCAGACCAGCGAGCTGTGGATGAAGCTGCTGCTCAAGGAGCTGGGCTCGGCCATTGGTGATGTGCAGGCCGACCGCCTGCCCCCCGCCTTCAAAAAGCTGGCGCGCGCCAGCCGCATCATGGAGCAGCTGGTGCACGCCTGGGACGTGCTGGCCACCATGACCCCGCCCGAGTACAGCGCCATCCGGCCTTACCTGGGGCCGTCCAGCGGGTTTCAGAGCTTTCAATACCGCTGCATCGAGTTTGCGCTGGGCAACAAGAACGCCGCCATGCTCAAACCCCACGCCCACCACCCCGAGCGGCTGGCGCTGGTCGAGTCGTTCTACCGCGCCCCCTCGCTCTACGACGAAGCCCTGCGCCTGCTGGCGCGGCGCGGCCTCAGCCTCCCCGCCGACCGCCTGGAGCGAGACTGGACGCTGCCCTACGAGTCCAGCGACGCCGTCGAGGCCGCCTGGCTGCAGGTCTACCACGCGCCCGAGCAGCACTGGGACGCCTACCAGCTGGGCGAAAAGCTGGTCGATTTGGAAGACGCCTTCCGCCTCTGGCGTTTTCGCCACGTCACCACCGTCGAGCGCATCATCGGCTTCAAGCGTGGCACCGGCGGCACCAGCGGCGTGGGCTATCTGCGCAAGATGCTGGATGTGGTGCTGTTTCCGGAGTTGTGGCGGTTGAGGACGGATTTGTAGGCCGCCCACCGGTCGCGCACATCGGTTCGAAGTCAAAAAGCCAGTCGCTGTCCCTGCTCATCGTGCGGCCGCACCCAGCTCGGCCACAAGGACGGCACCGGCTACCGGCCAGCCGCGCCGCCAGCGCGTCGGCATGCACAATGGCCGCCATGACCCCGACCGAGCTGAACCGGCGCGCCGACGCCATCGTCACCCCCGACCTGATCGACGCCTACACGCGTGACGGCGCCGTGTGCCTGCGCGGGCTGCTGAACGCCGACGAAGTGGCCCTGCTGCGCCGTGGCATCGACGCCAACATCGCCCAGCCCAGCCCACGCGCCAAGGTGGCCAGCCGCGCCGACGACCCGGGCTTCTTCATCGAGGACTTCTGCTGCTGGCAGGAGAGCGATGCCTACCGCCAGGTCATCTTCGACTCGCCCCTGGCCGCCGCCGCGGGCCGCTTGATGGGCAGCCGCCAGGTGCGCCTGTACCACGACCACATGCTGACCAAGGAGCCCGGCACGCGCCAGCGCACGCCCTGGCACCAGGACCAGCCCTACTACAACATCGAGGGGCGGCAAAACGTCAGCTTCTGGATTCCGGTCGATGCGGTGCGGCGCCACTCCACGCTGGAGTTCGTGGCCGGCTCGCACCAGGGGCCCTGGCTGATGCCGCGCAGCTTCATGGACCACCAGGCCAAGTGGTTCCCGGAGGGCAGCCTGCAAGATTTGCCCGACATCGAAGCGGCGCGGGAGCGCTTTCCCATCATCGGCTGGGCCGTGGAGCCGGGCGACGTGATCGCCTTCCACATGCTCAGCCTGCACGCCTCGGCGGGGGTGGATGGCGACACGCGGCGGCGCGTGTTCTCGGTGCGCATGCTGGGCGACGACGTCACGCACGCGCCGCGCCGCTGGGTCACGTCGCCGCCCTTCCCCGGCCTGGCGGATCGGTTGCCGGCCGGCGCGCCCATGGACGACCCCTTGTTCCCCGTCCTCTGGCCCGTGTGAGCTTGAACCCCATCCTGGCCTTCGATCAGGGCACCGCCAGTTCGCGCGGCATCTGATGCCGGGTGACGTCGCCCAGGGCGAGAAAAACGGCGTCCAGGGGGCCCGGCCCCATGCAACCCTGGCGCTGATCTCGGCCCTGCCCTGGCCGATGGTGCCGACCGATCGGTGGAGCTCATTTTTCGGCCCCCGACGCCCGAAGCCGTCGGCGTTCATCCCGTTTTTTACCGGGTGACGTACGCCCCAGCGGGGATGCAAGGTCTTGCCCAACTCGAGGCCAGGTCTTGTAATGGGCTGATCCTGACAGGAGGCCCCATGCTTGAAGGCATTTCCACCAACCGTTTGTGCGAATCGTCGGCCGACTGCCTGGCTGCCCAGGGCAAGGTCTTCGTCTTCCGCTACTACTCGCGCACCACCACCCAGCCCGAAAAACAACTGCGCCCGCGCGAGGCCGCCGAGCTGGCGCGCGCGGGCGTGCAGATCGCCGTGGTCTACCAAGACCGGGCGCGCCAGCCCGAGGACTTTGGTCGCGACCGCGGCCTGCTGGACGGCGCCAGCGCCTTCTCGGCCGCCGGGCAGATCGGCCAGCCGGCCGGCAGCGCGATTTACTTCGCGGTGGATGAGGACTTCAGCGAGCAGCAGATCCGCAATGCGGTGCTGCCCTACTTCGGTGGCGTGCGGCAGGCGCTGAACGCAGCCTCGGGCGGCACCTCACGCTTTGGCATCGGCGTCTACGGTTCGGGGCTGAGCTGCCGACTGCTCAGGGCAGCCGGGTTGGTCGACTTCACCTGGCTGGCCGAAGCCACGGGCTGGCGCGAATCCCGGACTTACACGGCTTACGACGTGCGCCAGTACCTGACCGACGCCCCCCTGTGCGGCATCGCCAACGGCTGGCAGCGCTGCACGGCCACGGGGGACTTTGGTCAGTTCGTGCCGGTCGGCTTCGACGTGCGCGCCAACGACGCGCCCAGCATGCGCGTGCGCGCGTCGCAGCTGAACCTGCGCTTCGTCCCAACAGCGGACAACAACACGCCCATCACGCAACTGCCCGAGGGCACGCCGGTCGTGGTGCTGGGCGACTCGGCGCCGGGCTGGGTGCGGGTGCGCGTGCAGTTGGGCGGTGCCACCTTCATCGGTCATGTCAGCGCGCAGCACCTGGAGCCGCTCGCCGCGCCGCCACCAACGCCCAGCGCACCGCCGCCGGTGCCACCGATCCATCTGTCCGAAAACAGCCCTTCGGCGCGCCGCAACGCCACCAGCGGCCGCGCCGCGCCCATCGGTGAAACCGGTCGGCCTGGCCGCGATAGGGCCGCCATGCCGGCCCAGCGCGCCGCGCAGTTGACGGCCATCGCCGACTGGCTGGACGTGGAACGCAGCGCGCGCTACCAACCTGCGGACGGCAAGACCTATTGCAACATCTACGCAACCGACTACTGCTACCTGGCCGACGCCTACCTGCCGCGCTGTTGGTGGACCGGCGAGGCGCTGCTGCGCTGGGGCGCCGGCCAAACCGTCGAAGCCACTTATGAGCGCACCATTCGCGAGATGCGCGCCGACGACCTGTACCGCTGGCTGATCGACTTCGGTCCCATGTTCGGCTGGCGCCGCGTGGCCGACGCCAGCGCCCTGCAAGGCGCGGCCAACGCGGGCGGCGTGGGCGTGATCTGCGCCGACCGCCGCGCCGAAGGCCGATCAGGCCACATCACGGTGGTGGTGCCGGAAACCGATACCGCACGCGCAAGGCGCGACGCCGCCGGCAACGTCGCGCAACCGCTGCAAAGCCAGGCGGGCAGCCGCAACCACCGCTATGGCAGCAGCGGACCCAGCTGGTGGTTGGGTGAGCAATTTGTCGGCCACGTCATGTTCGTGCACGACTGAGGTCCGGCCCCTCGGTCGGGGCAAGCACGGTGGCTTGCCTGGCAAGTTCGCCTTGCCTGGCGAACCGAGTCAGTGCACCACCGGCACCTCGGTCGCCGGCGGCGTGTTGCGGCTGCGGGTGCAGCGCACCAGGCCGTCGATCATGACCATGCCGATGCCGGGCACGTCGCCCAGCTGCACGCTTTCGAGCAAGGTCTTGCCGGCGGTGTGTTGGGCGCGGTCCATGAAGACGAAGTCGGCCGCGCGGCCGACCTCGATCAGGCCGCAGTTCAGCTGCCGCAGGCGGGCGGTGTTGCCGGTGGCAAAGCAGAACACCAGCTCGGCCGGGATGTTGGCCAGCGACGACAGCAGGGCCACCATGCGCAGAATGCCCAGCGGCTGCACGCCCGAGCCCGCGGGGCCATCGGTGCCCAGGATCACGCGGTGCGGGCATTTCAGCTCCAGCGCGGCCTTGGCGGCGGCAATGGCCACGCGCTCGTTGCCGTTGTGCACGATCTCGATGGCGCGCTGGCTTTTCTCACACAGCTCGCACACATGCGCCTCGGGCAAGGCGGTGTGGCCGCCGTTGATGTGGCCAATGATGTCGGCGTCGGCCTCCAGCACCACGTCCTTGTCGATCAGGCCCGAGCCCGGGATCGAGGGGCCGCCCGTATGGATGGTGCTTTGGATGCCGTGGGCCCGCGCCCACTTGACCATGGTGGCGGCCTCGGTGCCGCCCTTGACTGACCCTAAGCCAATCTCGCCCAGCAGCTTGACGCCGGCGTCGGCCAGCTCCTTGAAGTCGCTCTCGACCATGCCCTTTTCGATCACCGGCGCGCCGGCCAGCACCTTCACGCCGCCGGGGCGGAAGTTGTCGAACGCACGCTGGGCGGTGATGGCCAGCGCCTTCAGGCCCACGATGTCCTTGGGGCGGCCGGGCAGGTGCACCTCGCCGGCCGAGATCATGGTGGTGACGCCACCATGCATCATCGAGTCGATCCAGTTCAGCTGGCTTTGGCGTGGCGTCCAGTCGCCGAACACGGGGTGCACGTGGCTGTCGATCAGGCCGGGCGCCACGCAGGTTTGGCGGCAGTCGATGGTGGTGCGGGCCTGGGCCGTGTCGACGTCCTTCTCGCGGCCGACGGCGGCGATCAAACCGTCTTGCACGACGATGGTGTCGGCCTGCAGCACGGGCTGATCGATGTCGCCCGAGAGCAGCAGACCGATGTTCTTGATGACGACTTTGCCGGACTGGTCGGCGGCGGCGGCTTCGGCCATGGGGTGTCTCCTGATGGAAGGTTCAAGCCTGCGTGCCAAGCGAGATATCGGCGCCATCGGCGCGGATCGCACGCAGCACGCACTCGGTAATAAAGCGCTCCCACTCCTGCACGGCCTCGGGCGTGTCGATGCGCTGGCCCAAAAAGGCGCTCAGGGTGTAGCGGTTGGACATATGGAAGTACCCGGACGCGGCGATCAGCAGGTACAGCTGCACCGAGTCGATACCCGGCCGCACCAGACCCTGCGCCTGTCCCTTCTCCAGCAGTCGCCCGATCAGCGTGGTGGCGGGCGAGGAGTAGTCGCGCGCGCGGCGCGACTTGCCGATATGGCGCCCCTGGTGCAGGTTCTCGGTGTTGAGCAGGGTGATGAACTCGGGATGCTCGCGGTAGTAACGGATGACGAAGCGCACCATGTCGGCCAGCGCCTCCAGGGGCTGCGATTCATCCAGCACCAACTCGTTCTCGGCATCCGCCATGCGGGCATAAATGCCCTCAAGAACAGCTATGAACAAGCCTTCCTTGCTGCCGAAATAGTAGTAGATCATGCGGTCCACGGACTTGGCGGCGGTCGAGATTTTCTCGACCGTGGCGCCGTCGTAACCGTAGCGCGCGAACATGCGCGTGGCGGCGCGCAAGATGGCCTCCCGCGTGGCCTCGGCGGCGGCCGCACGAACACCGGCGCGACGCTGAGGTTTGGGCGGAAGACGTGACATTTACTTCTCGACGAAAGCGCGTTCGACCACGTAGTCGCCCGGCGTGGTGGTGCTGCCTTCGTGAAAGCCGCGCTGCTCCAGGATGAGCTTCATGTCGGCCAACAGCACGGGGCTTCCGCAGAGCATGACGCGATCTTCCTCCGGTGACAGGGGCGGCAAACCCAGGTCACCGGTCAGCTTGTCGCTGGTGATCAAGTCGGTGATACGACCTTGGTTACGGAAGGTTTCACGTGTCACCGTCGGATAGTACAGCAGTTGCTCGCTGACCATTTCGCCCAGGAATTCGTGATGCAGCAAGTCCTGCGAGATCCAGTCGTGGTAGGCCAGTTCGGCCACCTCGCGCACGCCGTGCACCAGAATTACCTGCTCGAAGCGCTCGTAGGTGGCCGGGTCGCGGATGATGCTCAGAAAGGGCGCCACGCCGGTGCCCGTGCCCAGCAGGTACAGGCGTTTGCCGGGCAGCAGGTAGTCGATCAGCAGCGTGCCGGTGGGTTTGCGCCCCACCACGATCGAATCCCCCACGCGGATGTGTTGCAGGCGGCTGGTGAGCGGACCGTCCTCGACCTTGATGCTGAGAAACTCCAGTTGCTCCTCGTAATTGGCACTGACGATCGAGTAGGCGCGCAGCAGGGGCTTGCCTTCAACCTTCAAGCCAATCATGGTGAAATGACCGTTGGAAAAGCGCAGCGCGGCGTCGCGCGTGGTCGTGAAGGAAAACAGGCGGTCGGTCCAGTGATGGACGGTCAATACTTGTTCTTCGTGGAAGGCACTCATGGTGGGCGGTGAAGGTGGTGAATGATGGAAAACCCTGATTCGCGCAACGACCCAAGCCGTTACATTCGATTTAATGTAGCACTCACAACATGGAGATGTAGTGAATGCTACACAAAAGATAAAAAGCGTCAAGCCGAACTTTCACCCCATGACCCGCCTGCAAGCTCTTGGCCTCGAGCCCGCCGACACACGGCGCGCCACACAACGGCGTGAGCGCGCCCGCGCCGGGTTGTCATATTTCTGGACTTCTCAATGACCGAGCACACCAAGACCGATGGCCTGCCGGCGCTGGACTCGCCGGCCCTGCCCGAATTCGGTACCCGCGCCGCGCCGCGCAACGAACGCATGGCCACCGCCAAGGTCGAATGCAACGCCTGCCCGGTGTTGTGCCAGATCTCCGAGGGCCGGGCCGGCGCCTGCGACCGCTACGCCAACCAAGACGGTCATCTGGTGCGGCTCGACCCCGTGGTGCTGCTGCGCCGCACGCTGCAGGGTGAGGCCCCGGCCCTGGTGCCCTTCATGGCGCAGGGCAACGCCGACGCGGCCTCTGGCACACCGCCGCCCACCGACCCGAGCTGGAACGGCGATCTGCTGCTGGCCGACGAAGTCTTCGTGACCGGCATCGGCTCTTCCACCACCTACCCCGACTACAAACCGGCGCCCTTCATCGTCAGCAGCCGCCAGGCCGACGTGGACATGGTGACGGTGGTGACCGAGGGCATCTTCAGCTACTGCAGCATGAAGGTGAAAATCGACACCGACCGCTTCCTCGGCTCCGAACAGGCCAACGTGCGTTACAACGGCGAATCGATTGGCCACGTCACCACGGCCGAATACGGTTCGCAGATGCTGTCGCTGGGCGGCGTGCACCACCTCACTGGCGGCAGCAAGAAGGAAGGCCGCATGGCGCTGGAGCTGATGCAAAAGCTCGGCAACAAGGAAGCCGTGCACTGCACCATCGATGGCGGCGCCGATTTGATCATCCAGGCCGGCAAGGCGCCCATCGTCGGCGGCGTGGAAGAGCAGCGCATGCGCGTGGGCTGCGGCTCGGCGGCCATCGGCATCTTCGCGCGCCAGTTCCACGGCCACGTCGACGAGGTGGTGGTGGTGGACGACCACATCACCGGCGTGCTGACCGAGCACCAGGCCGGCCGTTGCCTGGGCATGCAGCCCTCGGGCATCCGCATGCGCGGGCGCAAATCGACCCCGGGGCGCTACTTCCAGGTCGCCAACCCGGGCACCGGCTGGGGCGGCACCGACATCGCCGACCCGTTGGCCATCATCGAAGGCTGGGCCGAAGGCGTGGCGCGCCCCGGCCTGCGCCTGCTGATGACCTCCACCACCGGCGAACACGCCCAGTGGTTCGTGCTGGACGAACAGCTGCGGCCGGTGGAGCAGGACATGCCGACCGAGGTCCGGCACGTGGTCGAGCGCATCGGCGAGAACTGCGAACCTTCCCTCACCAGCGTGTTGTTCCTGGGCGGCGCCGGCGGCAGCCTGCGCGCCGGTGTCACCGAAAACCCGGTGCGGCTCACCCAGGCCATCAAACGCGCGCTGGTCAACGTGACCTGTGGTGGCGCGCCCGCCTACGTGTGGCCGGGAGGCGGCATCACCGTCATGGCCGACGTGCTGCGCATGCCCGACCACAGCTTCGGCACGGTGCCGACGCCAGCCATCGTGGCGCCGATCGAGTTTTCCATGCGCCAGGCCGACTACGCCGCACTGGGCGGCCACATGGACCATGTGATGCCGCTGGAGCAGGTGCTGCGCCAAGGCGCCTGGCACGACGACGGCGCGCCGCAAGCACGCCGCTGGCTGCGCCAATCTGGCCACAACCCCTGGCCGCTGGGGCAACCGCCGATGCTCGGGTAAATGAACTCCCCCCTGAGTCGCTTCGCGCCTTCTTCCCTCTCTCTACGGAAGGGGGGACAACGCCAGTGGGCGGGCGTCGCCCTTCCACGGCGTTCGCTGGCATGGCCTGCTCAGCGGCCATCTGATGCGCTGCGCGGCGCCACCAAAATGGGAATGCCATGACCGCTTCGCGCGCACGCCTGGACGATCGCCGCTGGCATTGGCAGCACGG
>JAIUOM010000100.1 GCA_020161215.1 Pseudomonadota bacterium | reverse complement strand
CAGCCGCACCGGCGTCTCGCGCGGCACGCGCAGCCCGAACAGGTGCTCGGTGTTGTGCGTCACGCCCGGTGCGTAGCGCGAGCGCCAGCTGGGGTAGATTTCGTACACGTTTTCCAGCCGCCAATCCGTCAGCGCATGGCCTTCGGCCTGGACATCGATGCCGGTCTCTTCGTGGACCTCGCGGGCGGCCGTGCGCGCCCAGGGCTCGTCCTCGCTGTCCTTGCTGCCGGTCACCGACTGCCAGAAGTCGGCGGTGGTGTCGGCGCGACGGATCAACAGCACCTGCAGTGCCGGGGTATGGATCAGCACCAGCACGGATTGAGGAATCTTGTGGCGGCGCACGGCGCACGGGCCCTGAACGGTCACGGTGAACGCGAGGCGGCTGACGGCGCGCCGTCAGAGCAACTGGCGCAAAAAGCTGTGCACCACCGGCTGCACGCGCTTGAACATCTGCCAGCCGGACCAGGCGCGCAAGCCCAGGCTCAGCGCCGCGCGCGGACGCACCGCGACTGCGCCCAGCGCCGCCGCGCCCACCAGCAGCACCAGGGCCCGGTTCTGGCGCACCACCTCCACGCCGTCGCGCAAGCGCTCGGCCACGCCGAACGCCGGGCGAAACGCCTGGGAACGGGCGCTGAGCCGCTCGCGCAGCTGGCTGGAGCGCAACAGCAATTGCTCACGCCGCACGGCCAGACCGACGGTTTCGTCGTCGAGATTCATGTGCGCAGTCTTTCCTGGTCGCGCCGCAACTCGTTCAAGGTGGCGCTGAACAGGCGCAGGCCCTGGCGCGTGCGCGCCCAGGCCATGGCCGCCGTCACCCCACCGCCCACCAGGAACAGGGCGGTGAAGACGCCCAACGCCAGCAGGCGGTGCGAATCCCACAGCAGCACGGTGAGAAACAAGGCCAGGAAGATCAGCCCGAAACTGAGCAACACCAGGCCCAGGGCGCCCAGCAGCGCCATGGTGGCCAGGCGGTTCAGGTCCTCGCGCGCCTCGATCGTGAACAGTTCCAGCCGGATCTGGCCCAGCTCGACCAGATCGGCCAGGGTGCCGGCCACAGTGGCCGCCACCCCTGGCCGGGATGAACCCTTGGCGGAGCCGGTCATGGCCTCAACGCGCGGAGGAAATCGGACACGGTCCGGCCGGCTCAGCGGCGGCCGAGCAGCACGCCGACCAGCATGCCCACCGCGGCGGCCACGCCGATCGACGACCAGGGGTTGTCGTGCACGTACTCGTCGGTGGCGATGGCGGCCTGGCGCGCACGAGCGCGCACGGCGGCGTCGGCGTCGGCCAGCTTCTCGCGGGCCATCAACAGGTTTTCGCGCGCTCGGGCGCGCAACTCGGTCATCTTGCTGTCGGTCTGGCCGGCCGTGGCGGCCAGCAGGTCCTCGGCGTCGGAGACGACGCGGCGCAGATTGGAAACCAGTTGCTCCTTGGTTTCGATGGTCGAATCGACGAGATCGGATTGGCTCATGGTGCGCTCCTTCTGATAAAAAAATATCGTAACAGAGGCGCCGCGCACGCCGCGTAGGACCGCGCCGCTGCCAGTGGCCGAAGGGCCTGCCAACCGTGCGGGACCGGGGCCAGCAGGCGATTCTTGGTCAAAACCGGCTTCTGCCGGCGTCCACTCATCCTAACCAGCTATCAAATAAGAAGCAAATTCGGGGTAACTTGGGCACCCCGAAAGCCCGATCAAGCCGCGGCGCTGGGCGTCGTGTTGCGCAAACGGATGTGCAATTCGCGCAGTTGCTTCTCGTCCACCGGGCTGGGGGCCTGGGTGAGCAGGTCCTGCGCGCGCTGGGTCTTGGGAAAGGCGATCACGTCGCGGATGGAATCGGCCTTGGTCATAAGCGTGACCAGGCGGTCCAGGCCAAAGGCCAGGCCGCCATGCGGGGGCGCGCCGTACTGCAGGGCGTCGAGCAGGAAGCCGAACTTGACCTGCGCCTCCTCGGGGCCGATCTTGAGCGCGGAGAACACCTTGCTCTGCACCTCGGCGCGGTGGATACGCACCGAGCCGCCGCCCAGCTCCCAGCCGTTCAGCACCATGTCGTAGGCCTTGGCCACGCACTTGCCGGGGTCGGTGTCCATGTAGTCCTCGTGACCGTCCTTGGGCGCCGTGAAGGGGTGGTGCACGGCGTTCCAGCGGTGCGCCTCGTCGTCGTACTCGAACATGGGGAAGTCCACCACCCACAGCGGCGCCCAGCGGTCCTGGAACAAGCCGGACTTCTTGCCGAATTCGCCCAGGCCGATCTTCAGGCGCAGCGCGCCGATGGCGTCGTTGACCACCTTGGTCTTGTCGGCGCCAAAGAACAGGATGTCACCGTTCTGCGCGCCGGTGCGCGTCAGGATGGCCGCGATGGCCGCGTCGTGCAGGTTCTTGACGACGGGCGACTGCAAGCCGTCACGGCCCTTTGTCACGTCGTTGACCTTGATCCAGGCCAGGCCCTTGGCGCCGTAGATCTTGACGAATTCGGTGTAGCCGTCGATCTCGCCGCGGCTGATCTCGCTGCCACCGGGCACGCGCAGGGCGACCACCCGGCCGCCTGGCGTGGTGGCGGGGCCGCTGAAGACCTTGAAGTCAACGTCGGCCATCACGTCGGTGAGTTCGGTGAACTCGAGCGTGACGCGCAGATCGGGCTTGTCGGAGCCGAAGCGGTGCATGGCCTCGGTGTAGGGCATGACCGGGAACTCGCCCAGATCGACGCCCATGGTCTTGGCGAACACGTGCTTAATCATGTCCTGGAACATGTCGCGGATTTCCTGCTCGCCCAGGAACGAGGTCTCGATATCGATCTGGGTGAATTCGGGCTGGCGGTCGGCGCGCAGGTCCTCGTCGCGGAAGCACTTGGTGATCTGGTAATAGCGGTCAAAGCCCGAGACCATCAGCAACTGCTTGAACAGCTGGGGCGACTGCGGCAGCGCGAAGAAATGGCCTTCGTGCACGCGGCTGGGCACCAGGTAGTCGCGCGCGCCTTCGGGCGTGCTCTTGGTGAGCATGGGCGTCTCGATGTCGATGAAGCCGTGCTCGTCCAGGAACTTGCGCACCTCCATCGCCACACGGTAGCGCAACCTGAGGTTGTTCTGCATGTAGGAGCGGCGCAGGTCCAGCACGCGGTGCGTGAGGCGCGTGGTCTCGGACAGGTTTTCGTCGTCGAGCTGGAATGGCGGCGTGACCGAGGGGTTGAGCACCTTCAGCTCGTGGCACAGCACCTCGATCTTGCCGCTCTTCAAGTTGTCGTTGGTGGTGCCCTCGGGGCGGGCGCGCACCACGCCCTTGACCTGCACGCAAAACTCGTTGCGCAGGTCCTCGGCCACCTGGAACATCTGCGGGCGGTCCGGGTCGCACACCACCTGCACATAGCCCTCGCGGTCGCGCAGATCGACAAAGATCACGCCGCCGTGGTCGCGCCGGCGGTTGACCCAGCCGCACAGGGTGACGGTCTGGCCGATCAAGGCCTCGGTGACGAGGCCGCAGTAGTGGGTACGCATGGACATGGCTGGTTCGCTTTCAGGGCAGAAGTTCGGGTCGGGCGGCCGAGGTATCGGCCACCGGAGAAATGGGCTGGGTGGGGGCGGTTTCGCGCGGTCCGGTGACCCCCGGCACCTGGGGCGCCGGTGCCGGTTCGCCGGGGCGCGCCTCGCGCACGGGCGGCACCACCACCCCCATGGAAATGACGTACTTGAGCGCTTCGTCCACGCTCATCTGCAGCTCCACCACGTCGCCGCGCGGCACCATCAGGAAAAAGCCCGAGGTCGGGTTGGGGGTAGTGGGCACGTACACGCTGAGGTATTCGGCGCCCAGATGCCGGGCCACCTCGCCGCCGGGCTTGCCGGTCAGAAAGGCAATGGTCCAGGCGCCCTGGCGCGGGTACTGGATCAGCAGGGCCTTGGAAAACGCCTGCCCGGAGCCGGAAAACAAGGTGTCGGACACCTGCTTGACGCTGGAATAGATGCTGCGCACCACGGGGATGCGCTGCATGATGCGGTCCCACTGGCGCAGCCACCACTGGCCGAACATGTTGGCCACGAACAGGCCGGTGCCCAGGATGACGATGGCCACCAGGATCACGCCCAGGCCGGGAATGTGCCGCAGCTTCTCCGCCGCGCTGCCCAGGCCGGGCAGCACCGCCTCGGTGGCGGTCAGCACGCCCAGGAAAATGCTGTCCAGGATGCCCAGCAGCCACAGCAACACCCAGACGGTGACGCCCATGGGCAGCCACACCAGCAAGCCGGTGATGAAGTATTGGCGCAGGCGGGACATCATGCGAGGCTCCGGGTGGCGGGGGCGATCCGGCGCTCAGCTGCCGGACGAGCCGCCCGACGAACCGCCGCCGCTGGGCGCGGGTGCCGCGGTTAAACCGCTGGGCGCGGGCGCGGGTGCCGGGGCCGAGCCACTGGCCGCCGGGGCCGGCGACGGTGCGGCCGCGGCGCCATCGCCCCCCGAGCCGGCACCGCCGCTGGCAGGGGCCGGCGCCTTGTCGGCCTTGTCCTTGGTGGCCGAGCCACCCTTGTTGCCGTCGCGAAAATCGGTCACGTACCAGCCGGAGCCCTTCAGCTGGAAGCCGGCCGCCGTCACCTGTTTGGTGAAGCTGGGCTCTCCGCAATTCGGGCAGACCGTGAGGGGAGGATCGGAAATCTTCTGCAGCGCATCCTTGGCAAAACCACAGGAGCCGCATTTGTAAGCGTAAATCGGCATGGCAAAACGCAACTGGGCGCCAGGCGAGCAAAGCCTTAGATTATAAAAGGGAGCGTCCCCGGGTGCCGACCTTCGTGCAGGGTAGGTTCCGCGGCACCCAGCGGGCCACAGCCCCGGATTCGAAGGCTTTCATGCCCTTGGCCGGCGCCAGTAAATCCTGGGCAGCTATCAACAAAATAGCGCTAAATTGCCACGACCGGTCAGACCGACCTCGGTTGGGGCGGCAAATGGTGGGTGTGGGCGCTGTGGTTGGGCAGCCATTGCGGCAGCAGCGAGCCCAGCACCATGCCCACCAAGGCCGCCAACAGGCCCGCCAGTTGGCCCGGGAAAACCTCGCCCCAGCCGCTGATCTGCGGGAAGAACAGCACCCAGGTGGCAATGCCCAACAGGATCGACAGCGCCGCGCCCTGGGTGGTGGCGCGTGGCCAGTACAGGCCCATCACCAGCGGGGTGAACGCCCCCACCAGGGTGACCTGGTAGGCGCCGGAGACCAGCTCGTAGATGGGCGTGCCGTCCATGTACATGGCGTAGAACAGCACGCTGATGGCAAAGATGAGGATCGTCGTGCGCATCGAGATCAGCAGCTGCCGATCGGTCATCGTGGGGTACAGGTTCTTGAGGATGTTCTCGACAAAGCTGGTCGAGGGCGCCAGCAGCGTGGCCGACGAGGTGCTCTTGATGGCCGAGAGCAGCGCGCCAAAGAACAGAATCTGCATCACCAGCGGCATGTGGCCCATGATGAAGGTGGGCAGCACCTTCTGGTAGTCGTTGGCGGCCAGCTTGAGCACGTCGTCGCCCATCACCACCACCGCGGCCGTGACGATGAACATGGGCACGAAGGCAAAGGCGATGTAGGCCGCGCCTCCGATCATGGCGCCGCGCTGGGCGGTGCGCGCGTCCTTGGCCGACATCACGCGCTGGAACACGTCCTGCTGCGGGATGCTGCCCAGCATCATGGTGAGGCCGGCGGCGATGAAGAAGGCGATGTCCTTGAAGCTGGGCTCGGGCCAGATGCGGAACATGTCCTGGCTGCTGGCCAGAGCCACCACCTTGCCCGCGCCGCCGGCCATGTCGGCGGCAAAGAAGGCGATGATGGACAGGCCGACGACCAGCACGATCATCTGGATGAAATCGGTCCAGGCCACGGCCAGAAAACCACCCACCACCACATAGATCAGCACCGCGACGGTGCCGATGATCATGCCGATCTCCTTGGAGATCTCGCCGCCCGACAGCACGTTGAACACCAGGCCCAACGCCGTGATCTGCGCCGCCACCCAGCCCAGGTAGCTGAGGATGATGGCCACCGAGCAAAACACCTCGATGCCCTTGCCGTAGCGCTGGCGGTAGAAGTCGCCGATCGTCAGCAGGTTCATCCGGTACAGCTTGGCCGCGAAAAAGGCGCCGACCAGGATCAGGCAGGTGCCGGCGCCGAACGGGTCTTCAATGATGGCGTTCAGCCCGCCCTGCACGAACTTGGCCGGGATGCCCATCACCGTCTCGGCGCCGAACCAGGTGGCGAAGGTGGTGGTGATGATCATCACCAGGGGCAAATTGCGCCCGGCCAAGGCGAAATCCGATGTGGTCTTGATGTGCCGGCCGGCCCACACGCCGATCATCAGGGTGCCCAGCAGGTAGGCGATGACAAAGATGAAAAGTGTCCAGTTCATGCCCGGGACCTAGAAGAAATGGATCCTGACCCAAATGTAGAGTTGCATTGCCACCAGGCCCAGCAGAAAACCCAACCCGGCGTACACCAGACCGGTCAGCAAACGGTTGGTGCGGCGCTGCTCGCGGATGATTTCGACCAACTGCCGGGTCGTGACCTGATCCTGCTTTTGCTGCAGGTAGCCGTGCAGCAGGCGCGGCAGATCGGGCAGCATTTTGGCGTAGTACGGCGCCTGGTCCTTGAGTTCCTGCCAGAAACGCTTGGGGCCGACCTGCTCCAGCATCCACTTCTCCAGGAAGGGCTTGGCGGTGGCCCACAGGTCCAGTTCCGGGTCGAGTTGGCGGCCCAGCCCTTCGACGTTGAGCAAGGTCTTTTGCAGCAGCACCAGTTGCGGCTGGATCACCACCTGGAAGCGGCGCGAGGTCTGGAACAGGCGCATCAACACCATGCCGAGCGAGATTTCCTTCAGCGGACGGTCGAAATAGGGTTCGCACACGCTGCGAATGGCCGACTCCAGCTCGTCCACGCGCGTGTCCGGGGGCACCCAGCCGCTTTCGACGTGCAACTCGGCCACGCGCTTGTAGTCGCGGCGGAAGAAGGCGGTGAAGTTCTGCGCCAGGTATTCCTTGTCGATCTGCGTGAGCGTGCCGACGATGCCGAAATCCAAGGAGATGTAGCGCCCAAAGGTGGCCGGCTCCACGCTGACCATGATGTTGCCCGGGTGCATGTCGGCGTGAAAGAACCCGTCGCGGAACACCTGGGTGAAGAAAATGGTGACGCCGTCGCGCGCCAGTTGCTTCATGTCCACCCCGGACTCGCGCAAGCGCTCGATCTGGCCGATGGGAATGCCCTCCATGCGCTGCATCACCAGCACCTCGGGGCGGATCAGATCCCAGAACATCTCGGGAATCAGCACCAGATCCAGCCCCGCCATGTTGCGGCGCAGCTGCGCGGCGCTGGCGGCCTCGCGCACCAGGTCCAATTCGTCGTGCAGGTATTTGTCGAACTCGGCCACCACCTCGCGCGGCTTCAGGCGCTTGCCGTCCGCCGACAGGCGCTCGATCCAGGTCGCCATCATGCGGATCAGGTCCAGGTCCTGATCGATCACCTTCAACATGCCCGGGCGCAGCACCTTGACGGCCACCTCGCGCTCGCGCCCATGGCTGTCGTGCAGCGTGGCGAAGTGCACCTGCGCAATCGAGGCACTGGCCACGGGTTCGCGCTCGAACTGGGTGAACACCTCATTCAGCGGCTTGCGGAACGCCCGCTCGATGGTGGCGATCGCCACGTCCGCGGGAAACGGGGGCACGCGGTCTTGCAGGCGTGCCAGCTCGTCGGCGATGTCCGGCGGCAGCAGGTCACGCCGGGTCGACAACACCTGGCCGAACTTGACGAAGATAGGCCCCAGCTTTTGCAGCGCCTCGCGCAGGCGCTGCCCGCGCGGCGCCGACAGATCGCGCCCGACCGAGGCCACACGCGCCATCAAACGCAGCCACGGCTTCTGAAAGCTGGTCAGCACCAGCTCGTCGAGGCCGTAGCGCAAGGCCACCCACACGATGTAGGTGGCGCGCAACAGGCGCGTCATGTGCCGCCGGCCTTGTCCTGCCCGGGCAGTTTGCCGACGAAACTGCGCAAGGCCTGCGCCATGCCGCGACCGATGTTGCCCAGGGTGTGGGCCGGCGCGTCACCGACCAGGCGCGCCAGGTCCTCCTCGGCGTCCCAGCGCACGTGATCGACCAGCCAGTTGACCTCGGCGGCGAACTGCACGTCGCCTTCGATGCGCACGCCGGGCTTGTCGCCGCGCAAGGCGCTCTTGGCCAGATCGAAGGGTGAGGTGTCCGTCACCGTGAGCAACAGATCCGGGTGGGCGGTCGGTGCCAGCTCGCACAGCCCGGCCGGCGTGGCCATCAGCTGCATGTTGAACTCACGCCACTGCAGACGCACCACACGCCCTTTTTGGCGCATCAGCCGGTTCTGCGCCTCGGGCTCCTGCATCAGCACATGGTTGATGAACAGCACCAGGCGCTGCTGGATTTCATCGACCATCCAGGCCGGCGCCTTCAGGTTCTCCGTCAGCTTGCCCAGCCCATCGGCCAGCAATGAAAAAGGGGACTGTGTTGCCATAGTCCCCGATTATTCCTGACAAATGAGCCGCAGGCCGCAAAGCCAGCCACAAAGGGCTGCGGAGCAAGCCATCCCAGCGGACGCCGTGGAGCGGGCTTGGCCCGGCCACAGACGTCGTCCCCCTCCGGGGGAAGACGCGAAAGTGCCTCAGCCTCAGGGGGAGTCGGTTACTGCAACGCCTGCACGCCCGCCACCAGCCAGCCACCCCGGCCGTTCTTGGGCTTGGTCATGTTCCAGACCTCGCGGAATGGGCTCGGTCCGGCGGACGGGTCCTCGCGGATCATGCCGCTGAACTCGACGCTGGCCATGTACATGTCCTGCAGCTCCTCGATGCCCAGCAACTGCGCCTCCAGCATGACCACTTCGGTCTTGTTGACTTGGCCAGGGGCCGCGCGCTCACGCTCGGCCAGTTGCGACTGGATCTCGGCCAGCATCTCGTCGGTCATCATGGCGCGCAAGGCCGGAATGTCGGAGCGGTCCCAGGCGTCCTGCAGGGTGATGAAGTTGCGCTTGGCCGCCTCGCTGAAGCCGGCGATATCGAAATCGGCCGGAACACCCCAGGACTGCGAGCCCCGCAAGGCCGAACCAATCATCGAGCCGCCCGTGCCGGCGCCGCCAGCGGCGCTGCCATCGAACTGCGCGGCCTGGCCTTCCCAGGGCCGGGCCGAGGCGTCGTTGCCGACCTTGGTCGGGTTGTACTGCGGCGGCGTGACGGGGTTGGCGGCTCCGGCGCCCTGGTAGGCCAGTCCTCCCTGGCGCGGTGCCTGAGCGCGCGAACGGCGCACCATGCCGATGACGGCCATCACGACGACGACCAGCAGGGCGATCAGCAGGAAGTTGGCGAAGGCCGGGCCCAAGCCCAGCGAATGGGCCAGCCAGGCCAGGCCCAGGCCGGCGGCCAAGCCACCCAACATGGCGCCCCAGGGTTTGCGCGCGGCCGCTGCCGCGCCGGTGGCGCCCGCCGCGCCCGCCGCCGTGGCCGATTGAGCCGGGGTGCCGGCCGCGGGCGGCGTCGCTTGGCGCTGCGTGACGTTGCTCGACTGGCGACCGAAGGACGAGCCGCCCCCCATGCGCTTGGCCTCGGCCTCGAAGCTGAAAGCGCCCACCATCACGATGGCCATCAGCAGCGTGCAGAAGCGGGAAAATAGGTGACTGAGTTTCATAGAGTAAGAGACCTCCGCAGTGGGAATTTCTGGTTCTGGGCAGACTTCAAGCGCATTTATAAAAGATTAGCCGCATTTGATGCCCACGTGAAGGGCAACAACCCCGCCCGTCATGTTGTGATAGTCGACATGCCCGAAACCATTGAGTTTCATCAGGGCCTTGAGTTCCCCTTGATTCGGGTGCATGCGAATGGATTCGGCCAGATAGCGGTAGCTGTCCGGGTCTCCGGCCACCAGTTGGCCCAGGCGCGGCAACAGCTTGAACGAATACAGGTCGTAGGCCTTGCGCAGGGGCTGGGCCACCTGCGAGAACTCCAGCACCAGCAGCTTACCGCCGGGTTTGAGCACGCGCGCCATCTCGCGCAGCGCGGCGTCCTTGTGCGTCATGTTGCGCAGGCCAAAGGCCACGCTGACCAGATCGAAGTGCCCGCTCTCGAAGGGCAGCTTCTCGGCGTCGCACACCACGCTGGGCAGGATGATGCCGGCGTCCAGCAGCCGGTCGCGCCCGGTGCGCAGCATGGCCTCGTTGATGTCGGTGTGCACCACCTGGCCACCGCGGCCGGCCTTGCGGGCAAAGGCCTGGGCCAGATCCCCCGTGCCGCCGGCGATATCGAGCACGCGCTGGCCTTCCTGCACGTTGGCGACCATCACGGTGTAGGCTTTCCAGGCGCGGTGCAGCCCCCCCGACATGAGGTCGTTCATCAGGTCGTACTTGGAGGCCACCGAATCGAACACCCCGCGCACACGGCGTGCCTTGTCGCGCTCATCGACCGACTCGTATCCGAAATGCGTACTGGCCATGAAAACACTCCTCTCGAAAGGGGGCGGCTGGACCGACCCAGGTGGGGAAGCCGACGCGAACTTCAAGCCCGCGTCACCGCCCATCGACTCAATGATGGCCGCAGGCCCCGCCGGCCTTGACCGGCATCGGCGCATCCCGCTCCAGACCGGCGTCGGCCAGGCGCGTGTGGTATTCCTCCCACAGCCGCTCCTGCTCGGCCCCCAGGAAATACAGGTATTCCCAGGTAAAGATGCCGCTGTCGTGCCCGTCCGAGAAGCTGGGCTGCACGGCGTAATGGCCAACGGGCGCCAGTTCGGTGATGCCGACCTCGCGCTTGCCGGTCTGCAGCACCTCCTGCCCCGGCCCATGGCCCTGCACCTCGGCCGAGGGCGAATACACGCGCAGCAACTCGAACGGAATGCGAAAGTGCGCGCCATCGGGGTAGCGCAACTCCAGCACGCGCGAACGCGCATGCACGGTCAGCGCTTCGGGAGGATCGTTGGGAAAGGCGGCGGATGCGCGTGCCATGTCAAAAACCGGGTTCACCCCGACCTGATAAAAAAGCCAATACAGGCCTCGAATTGTGCCTGCACGGGCCGATCACCCCCAGAGGCGTCCGGGTATAGTGGCCGCGCATGAACACCCCCTCGCTGCACCGCGCCGTCTTCCTGCTGCTGCTGGCGGTCGTCACGGCCGCGTTCCTGGCGGTGATGGCGCCCTTTTTTGGGCCGATTTTCTGGGCCGTGATCATGGCCTTGCTGTTTGCCTCCACCCACCGCGCGCTGTTGCGCCGCGTGGGGCAGCGGCGCAACGTGGCGGCGCTGCTGACGGTTGCGCTGATCATGCTGATGGTGATCCTGCCCACCGTGCTGCTGACCGCCGCCGCGGCCAACGAGGTGACCCACCTGGTGCAGCGCGTCAGCGCCGGCGACATCAACTTCCGCGGCTACGCGCAGCAGGTGCTGGCCGCCCTGCCCCAGTGGATTCGGGACCTGCTGGCGCGCTTTGACCTGATCGACTTCCAGAGCGTGGTCGGGCGTTTTTCCGACGCGCTGATCAAGAGCGGCCAGGTGCTGACGCAGCAAGCGCTGTCCATCGGGCAGAACGCGTTGCTGTTCGTCATCAACGTGACGCTGATGCTGTACCTGCTGTTCTTCTTTCTGCGCGACGGCGAGACGCTGTGGCGCCTGATCCGCCACACCCTGCCGATGGAACGCGTGCAGACCCAGTACCTGGCCACCAAGTTCTCCACCGTGGTGCGCGCCACGGTCAAAGGCAACGTGGTCGTGGCCTTGATCCAGGGCGCGCTGGGCGGCCTGGCGTTCTGGGCGCTGGGCATCAATGGCGCCGTGCTCTGGGGCTCGATCATGGCCTTCCTGTCGCTGCTGCCGGCGGTCGGCGCGGCGTTGATCTGGGCGCCGGTGGCGATCTACTTCCTGGCCACGGGCGCCATCTGGCAGGGCGTGGCCCTGATCGTCTGGGGATCGCTGGTGATCGGCATGGTCGACAACCTGCTGCGCCCGGTGCTGGTCGGCAAGGACACCAAGCTGCCCGATTACGTGGTGCTGTTGAGCACGCTGGGCGGCATATCGCTGTTCGGTATCTCGGGCTTCGTCATCGGCCCCACCGTGGCGGCCTTGTTCATGGCGGCCTGGGCGCTGTTCACGCGCACCGAACACGACGAGGAAAAGAGCAAAGCCCCCGCGCCAGAAGATGGCGAGCCACCACCGGCCCCGTGAATCAACCCGTTCGTTGAGCCCATCAACCTGAACGGACCTCAAGCTCGACCGAAATTCCAGGCCAAGCGGCAAGCCGCCGCGCCCGACCGCCCGGAGCGGCTGGCTTGCCCCCCTCCTCGTACCGATTGGTGTTCAAACTAAAAACCGTTCAGGCTGAGCTTGTCGAAGCCCAGCGCAGCGTTTCGACAAGCTCAACGCGAACGGTTTGATGTGTTTGAACGCCTTTGGGTATCAGGGGGCATCAAACCAACACCCGCTCGATCCCGCCCGCGTTGGCGTGGTCCACGTACTCGCGCAGCCAGTTCTCGCCCAGGATGTGGCGCGCCATCTCGATCACGATGTAGTCGGCCTCCAGCAGGCCGTTCTGCAGATCGTCCTGGTAGCGCGTCAGGCCCTGCAGGCAGCTGGGGCAGCTGGTGAGGATCTTGACGTTGGCCTTCTCGCCCACGGCGCCGCTGGCGCGCAGCTCGGCCGCGCCCTTGAGAATCTCTTCTTCCTTGCGGAAGCGCACCTGGGTGGAAATGTCCGGTCGCGTCACGCCCAGCGTGCCACTCTCGCCACAGCAGCGGTTGCTTTTCAGCACCTGATCGCCGACCAGGGCCTTCACGGTCTTGGTCGAGTCCTGCAGCTTCATCGGGTTGTGGCAGGGCTCGTGGTACAGGTAGGCGCCCTTGCCTTCGAGCTTGATGCCTTTTTCCAGCAGGTACTCGTGGATGTCGATGATGCGGCTGCCAGGGAAGATCTTGTCGAACTCGTAGCCGGCGATCTGGTCGTAGCAGGTGCCACAGCTGACCACCACGGTGCGGATGTCCAGGTAGTTCAGCGTGTTGGCCACGCGGTGCAGCATCACCCGGTTGTCGGTGATCATCTTCTCGGCCACATCAAACTGCCCCGAGCCGCGCTGCGGGTAGCCGCAACACACGTAGCCCGGCGGCAGCACGGTCTGCACGCCGGCGTGCCACAGCATGGCTTGCGTGGCGAGGCCCACCTGGCTGAACAGGCGCTCCGAGCCGCAGCCGGGGAAATAAAACACCGCCTCGCTGTCCACCGTGGTGGCCTGCGGGTTGCGGATCACCGGCACATAGGCACGGTCTTCAATGTCCAACAGCGCGCGCGCCGTCTTGGAAGGCAGGCCACCCGGCAGCTTCTTGTTGACGAAGTGAATGATCTCCTCGCGCAGCGGCGGCTTGCCCACCGTGGCCGGCGGGTTCTTGGTCTGCTGGCGGCCAGCAATCTTGAAGAAATCCACCGCCGCGCGCTGCGCCTTGAAGGCCACACCCGTCATGACGGTGCGCGCGGTGTTGATGACGCGCGGGTCGGTGGCGTTCAAAAAGAACATACTGGCCGCGTTGCCGGGGCGGAAGCTCTTTTGCCCCATCTTGCGCAGCAGGTTGCGCATGTTCATGGTCACGTCGCCAAAGTCGATCTTCACCGGGCAGGGCGACAGGCACTTGTGGCACACCGTGCAGTGGTCGGCCACGTCCTCAAACTCTTCCCAGTGCTTGAGCGACACGCCACGGCGCGTCTGCTCCTCGTACAAAAAGGCCTCGATCAGCAGCGAGGTGGCCAAAATCTTGTTGCGCGGGCTGTACAGCAGGTTGGCGCGCGGCACGTGGGTGGAGCACTCGGGCTTGCACTTGCCGCAGCGCAGGCAGTCCTTGACCGAATCGGCAATGGCGCCGATATCGCTCTGCTGCATGATGATCGACTCGTGCCCCATGAGCCCGAAGCTGGGCGTGTAGGCATTGGTTAAATCGGCCACATGTCGGCGTCCAGATTGGATATTTTGCTCTGAATTTCGGAGCAATTTGCCGCGATTGAAATGGCCCTCGGGATCGACGCGCCGCTTGTAGTCGGCAAACGGCGCCAGCTCTTCGTCGCTCAGGTACTGCAGCTTGGTGATGCCGATGCCGTGCTCGCCCGAGATCACGCCACCCAAGCTGCGCGCCAGCATCATGATGCGGTCCACCGCCTCGTGGGCGGTCTGCAGCATGGCGTAGTTGTCGGAGTTGACGGGGATGTTGGTGTGCACGTTGCCGTCGCCGGCGTGCATGTGCAGCGCCACCCACACGCGGCCCTTCAGCACGCGGCGGTGGATGGCGGCCACCTCGTCCATCAGCGGCTCGAAGCCGCTGCCGCCGAAGATGCCACGCAACGGCTCGCGGATCTGCGTCTTCCAGCTGGCGCGCAGGCTGTGGTCCTGCAGCTGCGGGAACAGCTCGGCCACGTCCTGCAGCCAGCCCAGCCACAGCGTGCGCGCCTCGCGCACCGCGGCCAGGCCTTGGGCCACGCGCTCTTCCAGCAGCTCGGGCGACGGCGGCTCGGCGCCCTGCTCGGGCTTGCCCAGCGGCAGGTGGCCGCGCGACAGAAAGGTCTCCAGCTCGTTCGCCAGCTCGATCTTGTTGCGCAGGGAGAGCTCGATGTTGATGCGCTCGATGCCGTCGGTGTACTCGGCCATGCGCGGCAGCGGGATCACCACGTCTTCGTTGATCTTGAAGGCGTTGGTGTGGCGGCTGATGGCGGCGGTCTTCTTGCGGTCGGCCCAGAATTTCTTGCGCGCGTCGGCGGCCACGGCCGTGAAGCCCTCGCCCGAGCGCGAGTTGGCGATGCGCACCACCTCGCTGGCGGCGCGGGCCACGGCGTCGGGGTTGTCGCCGGCGATGTCGCCGATCAGCACCATCTTGGGCAGGCCGCCGCGCTTGGACTTGGTGGTGTAGCCCACGGCACGCAGGTAGCGGTCGTCCAGGTGCTCCAGGCCGGCCAGCAGGGTGCCGGAGCGCGCCGCCTCGGCAAACATGAAGTCCTTGATCTCGACGATGCTGGGCACCGCGTCCTTGGCGTTGCCAAAAAACTCCAGGCAGACGGTGCGCGTGTGCTCGGGCATGCGGTGCAGCACCCAGCGTGCGCTGGTGATCAGGCCATCGCAGCCCTCCTTCTGCACGCCAGGCAGGCCGGCCAGGAACTTGTCCGTCACGTCCTTGCCCAGGCCTTCCTTGCGGAAGGTGCGGCCAGGGATGTCCAGGCGCTCGGTCTTGAGCAGCTTCTTGCCGCTGGCGTCGAAGGTCTTGAGCTCGAAGCTCGCCACCTCGGCGTCGTGGATCTTGCCCAGGTTGTGGTCCAGGCGCGTCACCTCCAGCCACTGGGCGTCGGGCGTGACCATGCGCCAGCTGGCCAGGTTGTCCAGCGCCGTGCCCCACAGCACGGCCTTCTTGCCGCCGGCGTTCATGGCGATGTTGCCGCCGATGCAGCTGGCCTCGGCGCTGGTGGGGTCGCAGGCAAACACCAGATCGGCGCCTTCCGCGGCGTCGGCCACGCGCTGGGTAACGACACCGGCTTCGGTGTGGATGGTGGGCACCTCGTGCTCGACGCCGGGCAGGCGCACGCGCTCGACCGAGCCCATGGTGATGAGCTTTTCGGTGTTGATGACGGCCGTCTTCCAGTCCAGCGGGATCGCGCCGCCGGTGTAGCCGGTGCCGCCGCCGCGCGGGATGATGGTCAGGCTCAGCTCGATGCAGGCCTTGACCAGACCCGCCATCTCGGCCTCGGTGTCGGGTGTCAGCACCACCAGCGGGAACTCGACGCGCCAGTCGGTGGCGTCGGTCACGTGGCTCACGCGCGAGAGACCGTCGAACTTGATGTTGTCCTTGTGCGTGTGCTTGCCCAGTACG
>JAIUOM010000099.1 GCA_020161215.1 Pseudomonadota bacterium | reverse complement strand
CCCTGCTGGTGCAGCGATGCCAGCGTGATGCGCTCTTCTGGCTGCAAGTGCGTGTATCGTGATTCCATCTCGGCAACTTACCCTCGGTGAGGGTGTTGCACTTCAGAGTTGAGACCGCCCCTTGAAAAATGGGGCTTGAAATACGCAGAGAAAGTGCCTTGCGGACACGGACATGCCAGTCTGTCAGATCAAGTAATGGCTAGGACAGTTTGCATCGGCGTCAACACGTATTGCTCACCTACTCAGCGCGGTGCCAGGAATAGACAGGGAACTGCCGTTTCGGAGAGAAGCCCAGGGCGCCAGCAAGTTGATTCGAGGCAAGATTGCCCTTAAAACAGCTCCATCCAGGTTTAAGATCGCGCTCAACGCACTCTCGGATGTAGGCTGAAGCAACGACCCGTGCTAGTCCATGCTTCATGTACGGTTGCAATGTCAGAATATCGATCTCGCGGTGAGATTCACTGGCGAAAACTGAGTAGCACAGACTAGCCACACGCCCCTGCGCGAGGGCACAGTATCCGATACCACCTTGTTCAAAGTGATTCTCTGATTTCCAGGTTTTCCGAATCCACGGGTATATCGTGTCCGCTATCTCTCGCATTAGCACAGCGTCCATGCGCATCAACCTAAAATCCACCAATACGGCTGACGGTCGACAATGCGAGGCAAAGGCGATCGGACTGAACTCATAGTCAATCCGATCGACTTTTCTAACCGAACTAGTCACAACAGAATCCAACACGGAAATCCAACCGTCATGGCCTGGATAGAGGACAAAGAAGTCCTGGTCAGCATGTCGGAACATCCAGTCCAAGCATGCGCTAGCAAACGCCGCATTCGCCGGATAACCATTTAGGACGCAGAAACCGATGTTATAGACAAAGCTGATAGTTGAGTCAGCTGAGGCTCTAAAGACACGCCCACGCGTGTGTCCGGAGATCACTGCTCCGACGATCTCTGCGCCGAAACAGAGCCCGTCGAGCAACGAACTATTCGATAGAAATGCTTGCTCTTCCAACTCGATCACGCAACCTCCTGCTAACAGAGCCATAACCAATGGCGGATTCAAAAGTGAAGTGCAACACCCTGGATTTCAATGGATGAGGGTGGAGTGTTGTGGGGAATTCAACAGCAGTTCTGTGTACACCGCCAAGGGTGATCGTACGCCGAAGCCCTTCCTGGGCCGGTTGTTGATTTCATCTGCAATGGCATCAAGCTGCTCCTGGCTGTAGCCCGACAAATCGGTTCCCTTGGGTAGGTACTGGCGCACCAGGCCGTTCATGTTTTCGTTTGAACCTCGCTGCCAGGGGCTGTGCGGGTCACAAAAGTACACCGCAATGCCCGTCGCTTTGGCCAACTCCTTGTGCCGGGCCATCTCTCTTCCCTGGTCGTACGTCATGCTCTGACGCATAGGTACCCGAGTCCGCAGCGCCGTCAAAACGGCCCTGCTGGCCAAAATGAAAGGCGTTTGAATGAAAAAAACCGATGCACCACCTTCCAGCATCGCAGCCCGTGTGGCGGCGCTGCCCAACACCCCATTTGGCGATCTAAAAAAACTGTGGGCGCAGTTGTTCGACTTGGCCCTATCTGGATGGGCGGGGTGCCGCCGCTGGGGTATGACGTGGTCGCGCGCAAGTTGGTCATCAACGAAGTCGAGGCCGCCATCGTGCGGCGCATGTTTATCGAGTATCCGCGCGCCGGATCGACCACGCTGTTTGTGCAGCAACTTCGTCACGAGGGTGTGACCTCCAAATCATGGAAGGCCCAATCGGGCAAAGACCGTGTCGGCAAACCCATCGACAAGGGTGCGCTGTACAAAATCCTCAACAACCCCATGTACCTTGGCCAGATACGTCACAAGGGCGTGGCCCACCCCGGTGAGCATGAACCCATCGTGACACTGGCGCAGTGGGAAACCGTGCAAGCAGCGCTGACGTCCAAACCCAACGGTGCGCGCAAGGGGCAAATTCGCACCGAACGCCCGGCACTGCTCAAGGGCTTGATTTACACCACCGACGGCCGGGCGATGACGCCCCATGCCACCAAGGGGCGTGGTGGGCGCTTGTACCGCTACTACCTGTCCACGCGCGATGCCAAGGAAGGCCACGGTGCATCGGGTGTGCGCATGCTGCCCGCCGGTGAAATTGAAGAAGCCGTGGTGGCGCAACTGCGCGGCATCTTGCGTGCGCCAGAGATGGTGGCTCAGGTCTGGCGCGAGATTGCCAAGCGCGATGACGCGGCTGTCCAGGGCATGAGCGAAATGCAAGTGGCGGTGGCTTTGTCCCAAATCGACACCGTGTGGGAGCAACTGTTCCCGCTCGAGCAGCACCGCATTGTGCAGTTGCTGGTGGAGCGCATCGTCGTGTCGACCAACGAGATGCAGGTGCGTCTGCATCCCAATGGCGTCGAGAACCTGGCGCTGGATGTGGTGCGGGCGGCGGGACGCAAGGCCGCACCTACGGCAGAGGGGCAAACGGCATGAGGCTGACCACGGTGGATTTTCCAGGGGACGCGATGATGCTGCGCTCACAGGATGGCGGAGTCACGGTGGCCATTCCGATCCGCATTCAACGCTACAGCGGACGGCGGCAGGTGGTTGTGCCGAAGGGTATCTCTGCCGCGTTGAACGCCCAACGTGCGCCGACGGCGTTGCAGGTGGCGCTGGCCCGTGGCCATCGGTGGCTGCGGCAGATCGAGGGTGGGCAAGCCCGCAACCTCGCCGAAATCGCGGATCGAGAAAAGATCGACCGCAGCTACGTGAGCCGCATGGTCAACCTGACGACCTTGGCTCCCGACATTCAGGCAGCGATCCTCGACGAAACCTTGCCCGAGGAAGTCGTTCTGTTCGATCTGGCCATCGACACGCCGCTGTGTTGGCAGGCGCAGCGCCAGCGTGTTGCCGATGTCGTCGCCAAGGTGCGTGCGGGCAAAACACGGCCTGCTGCGCAGACTTGACGGGATTCTTTCTCTCGCTGTTTTGGGGATGCCGCCCGATACTCGAAAAAAGATCGGGGGTCGCCACCATGGGTAAGTGCTTGATTTTTAAGGACTCCGTCTTGCGGACTTGGCCGTTTGCGCGTCCGCAGGGGGTAGAGAAAGAGACAGAAAAATCGGAGGTGAAGGGCCAAAAACGGGCCACGCGGCGGGTGGCGAAGTCCGCAAGCAGAAGTGAAAAACCCCGCCGGCCGTGGGGCGTAGCGGGGTTGATCGAAATGCAAAGAGAGTGTCTTTGCAAGTTTTATTGGTGGAGCTGGGGGGACTTGAACCCCCGTCCGCAAATCTTCCACGCCCAGTTCTACATGCTTAGCGCTCTGATTTGAATCTCGCCGCCCCGGCCGCGCAGACGCACGCTACCGGAACCGCCAGTGCCCTTGAATCTCGCCTGCGTCCAAGGCACCCGGACACAGACCAGCCGATGTGAATTCCCTCGCAGCCTGGATGGCTTGCGCCACCCTTGCCCAGCCCATCGGCCTGCTGTTGCGAGGCTCACCGGTGTTTAGGCGGCGAGTGCGAAACGTTCGTCGTTTGCAGTTAGTTTGTTTCAGCTGTTTTACGAGGTGACTGAACCTCGGCATGCCCTGAAGCGATTCCAACCCACGTCGAAACCAATGCAGCCCCAAGAACCGGTATTTTAAGCCACTGCGAGCAAATTCAAGAGCTGCAGGGGATGACGGATCACGGCGTCCACCGGCCAGCGCGCCATGTCGGCCCCCGTGCCCAGGTAGCCGTACGCCGCCGCGACGGTGCCCACACCCGCCGCGCGCCCAGCCAGCATGTCGCGTTCGTCGTCGCCGACATACAAGCTGCACGCCGGATCGGCTCGCATTTGGCGCAAGGCGTGCAGCACAGGTTCCGGGTGGGGCTTGGCGTGCGGGGTGCTGTCGCCCGAGACGATACTTTCAGCACTGGCGAACAGCGGCAGCGCCGCAGTCAACGGCTCGGTGAAGCGTCGCGCCTTGTTGGTCACCACCCCCCAGCGCAAGCCGCGGTCGCGCAAGGCCTGAATCAGCGGCTCAACGCCCGCGAAGAGATGGGTAAGCCGCGTCATGCGGCGCGCGTAGGTGTCGAGGAATTCCGCGCGCAGAGCTTCGTAGTCCGGGTGCTCGGCACCCATGTCGAAAGCCACCCGAAGCATGCCGCGCGCGCCAGCTCCGGCGCTGGCACGGTAACTGGACAGTGGCAACGAGGGCAGGCCACGCGCGACACGCATTTCGTCGGCCGCCATCCCCAGGTCGGGGGCGCTGTCGATCAGGGTACCGTCCAGGTCGAACAGCACGCAGTGAATCTGGGTAAACACCCTGCAGCCGACTCAGGTTGCGGGCGGCTTGCGCGCGGCGACCATGTAGTTCACCCCGGTGTCGGAGGACAGGCGGTAGCGGCGTGTGAGTGGGTTGTACTCCAGCCCACTGCTGTGCTGCAGGTCCAGCCCCGCGGCGCGACAAAACTGCGCCAGCTCGCTGGGTCGGATCAGGCGGGCGTACTCGTGCGTGCCGCGTGGCACCAGGTTGAGCAGGTATTCGGCGCCCACGATGGCAAACAGAAACGACTTGGGGTTGCGGTTGATGGTGGAGAAGAACACCCAACCGCCTGGCTTGACCAGCGTGGCACAGGCACCCACGATGGAGGCCGGATCGGGCACGTGCTCCAGCATTTCCATGCAGGTGACGGCATCAAAACTGGCCGGCGCCTCTTCGGCCAGGGCCTCGGCAGCGACGTGGCGGTAACGCACACCGGGGGTTTCGGCTTCCAGCGCGTGCAGCTGGGCCACCTTAAGCGACTTGTCGGCCAGATCAATGCCCAGCACTTCGGCGCCCTTGCGGGCCATGGCGTCGGCCAGGATGCCGCCGCCGCAGCCCACGTCCAGCACGCCCTGACCCTTCAGGGGGCTGATGCCATCAATCCAATCCAGGCGCAGTGGGTTGATCTGGTGCAGGGGCGCAAATTCGCCCTGCAGATCCCACCAACGGTGTGCGAGAGAAGAGAACTTGGCCAGCTCGGCCGGGTCGACGTTGGCGGTGGTCATGCGGGGATTGTCCCATGGCCAGCGAACGGTTCAGACACCACGACCCGCACCGACATCAAGGAGGCAGCTTGTGAAAGCGCGCAAAGCGCTCCCGCTCCGCCAGAACCTCGCGCCGGGTGATGCAGGCTTTCGGTGCCGGCTGGCCCTGCGCCCGCCAATGGTCGCGGTAGGCGGCGCTTTGGTACGGATCGATGACCACGTAGCCGGCCTGCTCGGGGCAGTTGCCGGCCTGGGGGCAGTCCCGCCAACTGGCGCCATAGACGACACGGCCATCGCGCGTCAGCCCAGGAAAGGCGCTGGCCAGTACCCGGTACTTGCCGTGATCCAGACGAAAGCTCTGGTTCAGTGTCCGATCAAACACATACACATAGCCGACATCGCTGTAGATCAGCAGCGCACCACCGCCGGCAGGCGTCGGAAAGCCGAACACCGCCTTGCCGGGAGAAAACCCGAGGTCGGCACGCAGCTCGCAAGGGTGCTCGCGCGCCATGGCCGACGCCGACAAACTGTATACCCGCATCGTGGGCGCTCCGGTGGCCGGGCGCTGGGGAATGGCGGAGAACTCGAGTCCGTCCACGGAAATCATGGGCAGCGCGTACACGTCCCCGTCCACGGCCACGCGCCCGCCGCAGACGAAACGCGCTCCGGTGGAGTCGGTGATCCGGGCGGTTTGACCATCGTCACGCACCTGCAGCGTTTCCAGCTGCAGCGGACCGACGCCCTGATTGTCCGGGTTCGCGTCCTGCGGCCAGCTCAAGGAGCGGAGATGGAAGGTGCCCGGCGCCGAATTTTCCGGGGAAGCATCGGCCAACTCGGAGGCTGCCGCGTAAAAACCAATCATGCCACCCCGAAACAAGGGTCGGGCCTCGCGTTGCCGGGCCAACACATCGGCGAAGCGGTAGTGCTCGCCGTTCACGTCCACCAGATAGCGCCAGGTGCCCTGCACCGGGAAAGCCTCGTTGGAGAAAGGAGTGAGGTAGATCTTCACCACCGCCGCGTCAAAGGCCGGCAACTCCATCAGACTGACCTTGCCCAGCCGGGCGCCTGAAAAGGAACGCAGGACGAAGCGGCCATCCGGGCTGACGCGCTCGTAGGTGCCCAACGCCGGAGCACCCTGGTTTCCAGCACCTACTTGCCGGGCATCCAGCGGGATATAGGTCATGGGGGCAATGCAGTCGCTGCCACCGTCGCTGGCCGGCGCTGCGACAGCCAGGGTCAGCGACCACCCCGCCAGCAAGGTCACGGCCCAGCCGGTTGCAGGGCGTTTCATGATGCGGCGCATGACTCGGTCGACAAATCGGCTTGGCGCGCGCGCAGCAGCGTCAACCAGGCCTGATCGGGCATGACGCCCAGCACCGGCCACGGATGCCGGCAGCCGCAATAGGTCACGACACTGGCAGGGGCATGGTTCAACACACCAAGACGAGCAGCCTGCACCTCGTCGACGGGCGGTGCCGACACCAGCTCGGGAAGGTCCGCCACCTCCAGCGCGGCGCGCCATTCGAGGTCTGGCACCCGTGGATCGCGCAGCGCGACCACGTCAAAACCTATGCTCCGGGCCGCTTGGCGCATGCGCGGCCACTCCTGCAGCGCATAGGGCATGCGCGGGGACAGCACCATCCAGACGGTGGGATGAGCCGACAACGGCGCATCCAGGATGAAGGCTTCCTGGCATGGCCTGTCCATGCCCTGCGCCTGCACCGAAACAGCCGCCCCCCAGCCCAACAGCCATGCCTTGGCCCAGAACTGCCTGCCCCAACGGTCCATTCGCGTCGTCATCAGAAAAAAAGCCTCGGGAGCTTGCGCTCCCAAGGCTTTTCAAGGAACTACCGAAAATCGACTTATCAGTTCGGGCGGGTGCCGACCACTTCGATTTCCACGCGACGGTTCTTGGCACGGCCTTCGGCGGTGCGGTTGTCGGCCACTGGCTGGGTTTCACCCTTGCCTTCGGTGTAGATACGGTTGCGTTCGATGCCCTTGGCCACCAGGTAAGCCTTGACGGCTTCGGCACGGCGCACGGACAGACGCTGGTTGTATGCGGCGGAGCCGACGGAATCGGTATGGCCGACGGCGATGATCACTTCCAGGTTGATGCCTTTGATCTTGCCGACCAGATCGTCCAGCTTGGCCTTGCCTTCCGGCTTCAGCACCGACTTGTCGAAGTCGAAGAAGGCGTCTGCGGCGTAGGTCACCTTCTGGGCGGCCACGGGAGCGGGCTTCGGCGCGGGTGCCGGAACAGCCGCGGGGGCCGCAACGGGTGCCGGAGCGGCTGCCTTGGGGGCTTCCAGGGCGCCATCGCAACCAGGCGCGGCGGTGGCCGGCGTCCAGTTGGCGTCACGCCAGCACAGTTCGTTGGTGCCGTTCTTCCACTGCAGATCGCCGTGGGCATTGCGCCAGTTGTCGGAATTGGTCGTCGAGCCAGCAGCGAAGGCGGAACCGGCCACGGTTGCGACAGCGAACATGATCGCTACTTTGTTCAGTTTCTTCATGGTTCTCCTCATGGGAAAAAAGCCGCAGCCGGGCTGCGTTAAGTCGGACGCTTCAAGTGACCACCACCAAAAACGCTGGAATTGATTGTGCCACACGTCTTTGTGCATTCTGACCGTTACGGGGCTGCCTGCCGTCAGACAAAGGCGCAATTCGGTCATTATGTTGCTTGGGCGCGACACGCCAAAGCGCCTAGAATTGACGACTTTCGCCCTTTGCGGCTGGGCCGGTCCCGCAGGCCACATACCCTACTAACTACATGACCTCATTCGCCAAGGAAACGCTCCCGATCAGTCTGGAAGAGGAGATGCGGCGAAGCTACCTCGATTACGCCATGAGCGTGATCGTGGGCCGAGCGCTGCCGGACGCCCGTGACGGCCTGAAGCCGGTGCATCGGCGTGTGTTGTTCTCCATGCACGAGGCCAACAACGTCTGGAACCGCCCGTATGTGAAATGCGCGCGCGTGGTCGGTGACGTGCTGGGCCGCTTTCACCCGCACGGTGATTCGGCGACTTACGAGGCCTTGGTGCGCATGGCCCAGGATTTCTCGCTGCGCCACCCGCTGATCGACGGCCAAGGCAATTTCGGCTCGGTCGATGGCGACAGCGCCGCCGCCTACCGTTACACGGAGTGCCGGCTGGAGAAAATCGCCAGCGAGATCCTGGCCGACATCGACAAGGAAACCGTCGACAAGGTGCCCAACTACGACGGCAAGGAACTCGAGCCGACGGTGTTGCCCACGCGCCTGCCCAACTTGCTGATCAACGGCTCGGGCGGCATCGCGGTGGGCATGGCCACCAACATCCCGCCGCACAACCTGAACGAGGTGGTGGACGCCTGCCTGCACCTGCTGCGCCAGCCCGAGGCCAGCATCGACGAGCTGATGGAGATCGTGCCGGCGCCAGATTTTCCCACCGGCGGCATCATTTACGGCATCCAGGGCGTCCGCGAGGGCTACCGCACGGGCCGCGGGCGCGTGGTGATGCGCGCCAAATGCCACTTCGAGGACATCGACAAGGGCCAGCGGCAGTCGATCATCGTTGACGAGATCCCCTATCAGGTCAACAAGAAGACGCTGCAAGAGCGCATGGCCGAGTTGGTGCACGAGAAGAAGCTCGAAGGCATCAGCCACATCCAGGACGAGTCCGACAAGTCCGGCATGCGCCTGGTGATCGAGCTCAAGCGCGGCGAAGTGCCCGAGGTGGTGCTGAACAACCTGTACAAGCAGACCCAGCTGCAGGACACCTTCGGCATCAACATGGTGGCGCTGGTCGATGGCCAGCCGCGGCTGTGCAACCTGAAGGAGTTGCTGGAAGTCTTCATCCAGCACCGGCGCGAGGTGGTCACCCGGCGCACCGTGTACGACCTGCGCAAGGCCCGCGAGCGCGGCCACGTGCTGGAAGGCCTGGCGGTGGCGCTGGCCAATATCGACGAGTTCATCCGCATCATCCGCGAGTCGCCCACCCCGCCGGTGGCCAAGACCGAGCTGATGGCACGCAGCTGGGACAGCACCCTGGTGCGCGAAATGCTCACGCGCTCGCGCGAGGACGGCGTCACGTTCAGCGCCGACGACTACCGGCCCGAAAGCCTGGGCCGCGACTTCGGCCTGCAGGGCGACGGCCTGTACCGCCTGTCGGACACCCAGGCGCAGGAAATTCTGCAGATGCGCCTGCAGCGCCTGACGGGCCTGGAGCAGGACAAGATCATTGCCGAATACAAGGACGTGATGGCGATCATCGAAGACCTGCTCGACATCCTGGCCCAGCCGGCACGGGTCTCGGCCATCATTGGCGACGAATTGACGGCGGTCAAGACCGAGTTCGGCCAGACCAAGGCCGGCGCGCGCCGCTCCACCATCACCCACGACGCGCAAGACCTGGCCACCGAGGACCTGATCACGCCCACCGACATGGTGGTCACGCTCAGCCACTCGGGCTACATCAAGGCCCAGCCGCTGTCCGAATACCGGGCGCAAAAGCGCGGCGGGCGCGGCAAGCAGGCCACCACCACCAAGGAAGACGACTGGATCGACCAGCTCTTCATCGCCAACACGCACGACTACATCCTCAGCTTCTCCAACCGTGGGCGGCTGTACTGGCTCAAGGTCTGGGAAGTGCCCTCGGGCTCGCGCGGCTCGCGCGGGCGGCCCATCGTCAACATGTTCCCGCTGGCCGAGGGCGAGAAGATCAACGTGGTGCTGCCCCTGACCGGCGACGCGCACAGCTTTCCGGAAGACCGCTACGTGTTCATGGCCACCTCCATGGGCACGGTCAAGAAAACCTCGCTGTCTGAATTCAGCAACCCACGCAAGGCCGGCATCATCGCCGTCGACCTGGACGAGGGCGACTTCCTGATCGGCGCCGCGCTGACCGATGGCGCGCACGACGTGATGCTGTTCTCCGACGGCGGCAAGGCCGTGCGCTTCGACGAGAACGACGTGCGCCCGATGGGCCGCAACGCCCGCGGCGTGCGCGGCATGCAACTGGAAGAAAGCCAGCGCGTCATCGCCATGCTGGTCGCCGATGCCGAGCTGGGCGACGGCGGCGAGCAGCCGGCTGGCACGCGCAGCAGCGTCCTCACGGCCACCGAGAACGGCTACGGCAAGCGCACCAACATCACCGAGTACACCCGGCACGGCCGGGGCACCAAGGGCATGATCGCCATCCAGCAGAGCGAGCGCAACGGCAAGGTCGTGGCCGCCACCCTGGTCGGCGCCGAGGACGAGATCATGCTCATCACCGACAAGGGCGTGCTGGTGCGCACCCGCGTGGCCGAGATCCGGGAAATGGGCCGGGCCACGCAAGGCGTCACCCTGATCGCCCTGGACGACGGCGCGCAGCTCAGCGGCCTGCAGCGCATCGTCGAGAACGATGCGCAGGATGTGGCCATCGACGATTCCCTAGACAACCCCACGGAGTGACCTCTTGAAATCGAATTTTTCCCAACTCGGGTTTGCTATTTTTTTTGCAGCTAGTCTGGCAATATCCACGCCGGCCAGTGCTCAAAATGATGCCAAACGGGCGCTGGCCGTCAAGCTGGCGCAACTGCAGGTCAAGTCGGATGGCGGCGCCATCGCCGAGCAGCTCACCGCCAGCGCGGTGCAGCCGCTGCTGGCCTCCTGGTCGCAGCGCCTGGACGAGACCGTGCCGCCGGCGCGCCAGAAGGAAGTGCGCGACAAGCTGGACGTCGAGCTGAAGAAGTTCGCCGACAACACCCAGAAGAGCATCGAGGCGCAGGTGGCCAAGTCCGGCGAGGCGGCCATGGTGCCGGTGTTCATGGAAAAGCTCACCGAGGACGAGCTCAAGACCATCATCACCTACCTCGAATCGCCGGTCAGCGCCAAGTTCCTGGCCCTCGGGCCCGACGCCACCAACGCCTGGGCCAAGCGCGTGGTCGACGCCACCAAGCCGGCGGTCGAGGGCGGTGCCCGCAATTTCGACGCCGCCGCCACCCGCATCGTGGGCGCCGCCACCGGCGCCTCCGGTTCGGCGCCCAAGAAGTAACCCGCCCGACCGCCGCCTCGCCACCGGGTCCGCCACCCACCCAGCGGGGCGCCTTTTTCCATCGCCCCGGCGCCCGCATGAGCACCTCTCCGATCCAATCCCAACCCCTGGCCGAGCTGCGCGTGCAGATCGACAGCCTGGATGCCCAACTGCTGAACCTGCTGAACGAGCGCGCGCGCGTGGCCGAGGCCGTCGGCGAACTCAAGCGCCAGGAAGGCACGCCGTTCTTTCGCCCGGACCGCGCCGCGCAGGTCATCACCAAGGTGCAAGGCACCAACTCGGGGCCGCTGCTGAACCAGCACGTGGCCGCCATCTGGCGTGAAATCATGTCCGCCTGCCTGGCGCTGGAGGTGCCGCAGCGCGTGGCCGTGCTGGGCCCGGAAGGCACGTTCTGCGAACAGGCGGCCATCGAGTACTTCGGCAGCGCCGCCAACCTCATCTACTGCAACAGCTTCGACGAGGTGTTCCACGCCACGGCCGCCGGCACCGCCCAGTTCGGCGTGGTGGGCATGGAAAACTCCACCGAGGGGGTGGTCACCCGCTCGTTCGATCTGTTCCTGCACTCCCCCGCGCAGATGATCGGCGAGGTCAGCCTGCTGGTGCGCTTCAACCTGCTGCGCCAAGTCAATTCGCTGGACGACATCAAAGTGGTGATGGGCCACCCGCAGGCGCTGATGCAGTGCCAGAAATGGCTGAACCAGCACCTGCCCCATGCCGAGCGGCGCGCCGTCTCGAGCAACGCCGAGGGCGCGCGCCTGGCGGCCACCAACCCGGCCTGGGCCAGCCTGGCCAGCGAACGCGCCGCGGCCCAGTTCGGCCTGCACATCCTGGCCCACGCGATCCAGGACGAAGCCACCAACCGCACCCGTTTCGCCGTCATCTGCCTGCCGCAAACCCTGAGCACGCCGAACGCCACCGGGCGCGACTGCACCAGCATCGTGGTGTCGGTGCCCAATCGCCCCGGCTCCGTGTACGACATGCTGGCCCCGCTCAAGCAGCACAAGGTCAGCATGACGCGTTTTGAGTCGCGCCCGGCCAAATCCGGGCAGTGGGAATATTATTTCTACATCGACATCGCCGGCCACCCCTCGCAGCCCCACGTGGCGGCGGCGCTGGCCGAGCTGCAGGCGCAGTGCGCGTTCTACAAGGTGCTGGGAGCCTACCCCCTGGGACAAGATGTTTGAACAACTCGGACTCATCGGCTGCGGCCTGATGGGCGGCTCGTTCGCCCTGGCGCTCAAGCGCGCCGGGCTGGTGCGGCGCATCGTCGGCTACAGCAAGTCGCCCTCGACCACCGAGCGGGCTCGCCAGTTGGGCGTGATCGACATCGAGGCGCCCTCCGCGCTGCTGGCCACCTCCGGCGCCGACCTGGTGCTGCTGGCCATTCCCGTGGCGGCCACGGAGGCCACGCTCAAGGCCATTCGCCATTTGCTCACCCCGAACACCCTGGTCATGGACGTCGGCTCCACCAAACGCGACGTGGTGGATGCGGCGCGGCGCGTGCTGAAGATGGACATGGGCGGGTTCGTGCCCTGCCACCCCATCACCGGGCGCGAAGTCTCGGGCGTGGAAAACGCCGATCCCCACCTGTACGTCGGCAAGCGCGTGGTGCTGACACCCATCGAGCGCACCCGCACCCAGAAGCTGGACCAGGCCACCACGCTGTGGCAGGCCCTGGGCTGCGAGGTTCTGCGCATGTCGCCCGAGGCGCACGACGCGGCCTTCGCCGCCGTCAGCCACCTGCCACACCTGATCGCCTTCGCGCTGATGAACAGCATCACCGGCCAGGCGCACGGCGACAGCTTCCTGTCGCTGGCCGGCCCGGGGTTCCGCGATTTCAGCCGCATCGCCGCCAGCGATCCGCAGATGTGGCGCGACGTGCTGCTGGCCAACCGCGAGGAGCTGGCCGCGCAGTCGGCCCTGTTCCGGCAGGCGCTGGACACGTTCGACCAGCTCATCGCCGCCGGCCAGGCCGACGAGCTGGAGCTGCTCATCAACCGCGCCAGCCACGCCCGTGCCAGCTGGAGCGCGGCCACCGCCGGCAAAGTCTGATTCCGCTCTCGTGTTCGACATCCCTTTCCTCGACATTCCGCCCCTGCGCGCGGTCAGCGGCCAGGTGCGCCTGCCCGGCTCCAAAAGCATCTCCAACCGCGTGCTGCTGCTGGCCGCGCTGTGCGAAGGCCGCACCGAGGTGCACGACCTGCTGGACTCCGACGACACGCGCGTGATGCTGCAGGCGCTGCGCCAGCTGGGCTGCGAAGTCCAGCTCGAAGGCACCCGGGCCGTGATCCGCGGCATCGGCGGCCGCGACGACCGGCACCAGCAGGCCGAGCTGTTCCTGGGCAACGCCGGCACCGCCATGCGCCCGCTCACCGCCGCGCTGGCCGTGCTGGGCGGCGACTACACCCTGCGGGGCGTGCCGCGCATGCACGAACGCCCGATCGGCGACCTGGTGGACGCCCTGCGCGCGCTCGGCGGCCAGATCGACTACACCGGTCAGCCGGGCTACCCGCCGCTGCGCATCGGCGCGCCCACGCTGCGCCTGGACCGCCCAATCCCGGTGCGCGGCGACGTCTCCAGCCAGTTCCTCACCGCCCTGCTGATGGCCCTGCCGCTGGCCGCCAGCCGCCCCGGCGCGGGCGACGTGGTGATCGAGGTGGTGGGCGAGCTGATCTCGCGCCCCTATATCGAGATCACGCTCAAGCTGCTGGAGCGCTTTGGCGTGCAGGTGCGGCGCCAGGACTGGACTCGCTTCGTCATTCCAGGCGGCAGCCGCTACCGCTCGCCGGGGCAGATCCACGTCGAGGCAGACGCCTCTTCCGCTAGTTATTTCATAGCTGCCGCAGCAATATCCACGCCGACAGATGGCCAAAATCACCTGCAAATCGACGGGGTCGGCCTGAACTCGATCCAGGGCGACATCCGTTTCGTCGAGGCGGCCCAGGCCATGGGCGCGCACGTCGAGGGCGGGCCGAACTGGCTGCGCGTGCGCCGCGGTGCCTGGCCGTTGAAGGCCATCGACCTGGACTGCAACCCGATTCCCGACGCCGCCATGACCCTGGCCATGATGGCGCTGTACGCCGACGGCCCCAGCACGCTGCGCAACATCGCCAGCTGGCGCGTCAAGGAAACCGACCGCCTGGCCGCCATGGCCACCGAGCTGCGCAAGCTTGGCGCCCGCGTCGAGGAAGGCGCCGACTTCCTCACCGTCTGGCCGCTGCCAGACGCCGCCAGCTGGAAAGCCGCCAGCCTGCACACCTACGACGACCACCGCATGGCCATGTGCGGCAGTTTGGCGGCCTTCAACCCGGCCGGGCTGCCCGTGCGCATCGAAGACCCGCGCTGCGCCGGCAAGACCTTTCCCGACTATTTCGAGGCCTTGTTCGCCGTCGCCGAACCGGCCGGCGCCGTGCCGGTGATCTGCGTCGACGGCCCCACCGCCTCAGGCAAGGGCACGCTGGCCTCGGCCGTGGCACGCCGCCTGGGCTACCACTACCTGGATTCGGGCGCGCTCTACCGCCTGGCGGGCCTCGCCACCCGGCTGCAAGGCCTGGAGCCCGACCCGGCGCACGAAGACGCCATTGCCGACATCGCTCGCCGCATGCCCGTGCGCTTTGATGCCGAAGCCGTATGGCTGGCCGAGCGGGATGTGACCGAGGCCATCCGCACCGAGGCTGCGGGCATGGACGCCTCGCGCGTGTCCGCCCTGCCGGCCGTGCGCCAGGCCTTGCTGGAGCTGCAGCACCGCTTTGCCCGCCTGCCCGGCCTGGTGGCCGACGGGCGCGACATGGGCACGGTGATCTTCCCCGGCTCGGCGCTCAAGGTGTTCCTCACCGCAGGCGCCACCCAACGGGCTGAGAGGCGCCATAAGCAGTTGATTTCCAAGGGAATTTCTGCTAATATCGATAGTCTTCGCGCTGATTTGGAAGCGCGCGACGCACGGGATCAAAACCGCGCGGCCGCGCCTTTGAAAGCAGCGCCAGACGCCCTGCTGCTGGACAACACCCAGCTCTCGATCGATCAGTCGGTCGAGCAAGTGTTCAGCTGGTGGCAGGCGCGGCAGCCCTTCTAGATCACTTCCACTGGTCCGGCAGTTCTGCCACACCGCCCGTCGGCTTTGCGGCTGGGCGTTTTCGGTCCACCAGGCTTCCCTCCTGCGCCTTCTTTCAGCGCGTCGAGCCCGGTGGTTTGCAACCCTACTACCCCGCGGCTGCCTCAAGCCGCACTTGCAGCCACACAGCCTTTTAGAAACGATTGCACTCCTGCTGTCGTGAACCTGTGCGGGCGCAAAAAGGAAATTTTCATGTCTGAATCTTTTGCCGAGTTGTTCGAAGAATCCCTGCAGCGCACCGAGATGCGCCCAGGCGAGGTCATCACCGCCGAGGTGGTGCGCGTCGAGCACAGCTTCGTCGTCGTGAACGCCGGCCTCAAGTCCGAGGCCTACATTCCCATCGATGAATTCAAGAACGACCAAGGCGAAGTCGAGGTCGAACCCGGTGCCTTCGTGCCGGTGGCCATCGGCTCCATCGAAAACGGCTACGGCGACACCATCCTGAGCCGCGACACCGCCAAGCGCCTGGCCTCGTGGCTGGCGCTGGAAAAGGCCCTGGAATCGGGCGACTTCGTCACCGGCACCACGTCCGGCAAGGTCAAGGGCGGCCTGACGGTGCTGGTCAACGGCATCCGCGCCTTCCTGCCCGGCTCGCTGGTCGACACCCGTCCCACCAAGGACCTGACCCCGTACGAGAACAAGACCCTCGAATTCAAGGTCATCAAGCTGGACCGCAAGCGCAACAACGTGGTGCTGAGCCGCCGCGCCGTGGTCGAGGCCAGCATGGGCGAAGAGCGCGCCAAGCTGATGGAGACGCTGAAGGAAGGCGCCGTCGTCAACGGCGTGGTCAAGAACATCACCGAATACGGTGCGTTCGTGGACCTGGGCGGCATC
>JAIUOM010000098.1 GCA_020161215.1 Pseudomonadota bacterium | reverse complement strand
ATAGCTGCTCGCGCTTGTTTTATGCGGACTGGAGGCTGTTTTGACTATAAAAATGCCTTGAAATGACGGCGTGCTCCTTTGCCCGGTGGGGGAAAAGCTGCGCGACCGCCGCCTTCACTCCACCTGCCCGCGCGGCGCGCTGCCGGGAGTGAACAACGGGGCGGGGGCAGGGTTGGCGCCGCGGGGCTCGGCGCTGCGATCGCGTGGGCGCTCGCGCTCGCGGTCGCGGTCACGCTCGTGGTCACCGTCGCGCCGCTTCGTCTTCACCACGCGCAGCGTCTCGGGGTCGAGCTTGGCCTTGAAGGCGCGCCCCTGGGCGTCGCGGCCCCGCACCTCGTAGCAGCCATCGTCGATCTTCAGCCGCTGCACCTGCCAGCCCTGGCGGGCTGCGTGCTGCAGCACGGCTTCGCGCGGTTGCCAATGCCCGACGGGCGCATCGCAATCGTCGCTGGCCAGCGCCGGCGCCACCGTGGCGCCCAGCGCGAGGGTGAACCAGCAGGCCATGATGGGTTTCATGATCGGGGGCCCTTTCAAAGCGGATCAAAACGTCGCGGGGCGCACTCCCCGTGCCGTGGACTGCCCCGGCCACATGCGCCGCAGCGTGTCGTCGTGCACGAGGTAGTGGTGCACCAGCGCGGCCGCGGCATGCAGGCCGATCAGCCAGTAGCCCAACTGGCCGATGAACTCGTGCACGTCCTCAAGGGACTTGCCCAACGCCTTGTCCGGCGCCAGCAGGGCAGGCAGCTCCAGGCCGAAAAACGGCACGGGCCGGCCCTTGGCGCTGAGCGTCAGCCAGCCCAGTAGCGGCAGCACCAGCAGCAGTCCGTACAGCGCCACATGCATGGCCGCCGCCAGGCGCTGCTGCCAGGCCGGTGGCGCGGGCGTGATGGGCGGCGCGTGCAGCGCCAGCCGCAGCGGCAGGCGCACCAGCACCAGCGCGAACACGCTCAGGCCCAGCATGAAGTGCCAGGTCTTCATCAGCTCGCGCGCGTCGCTGCCCTTGGGGTAGAACTCGCGCAATTCGATCAAGCCATAGACGGCGATCAGCAGCGCCAGGGTCAGCCAGTGCGCGCCGATCAGCAGCGCGTGATAGCGGTGGTCGGGTGTCTTCATCTTCATGAACTCTCCGGTGTCGTCGTTCCCCGGCGCGTTGCCGGGGGGTTGCCGGAAATTCTCGACAGCCGCTCTGAAGGCAAGCTGAAGTCGGCCTGCAGCGGGCGTGCGTCGCCGTGTCGGCGTGCGGACGCCCCTGACGGCGACCTGCCGCCGGCCGCCTGGTTGGCATGGCCTGCGCGGCGCGCTGCAGGCATGAAAAAACCGCCCGAAGGCGGTTGTTTCATTTTCGCGGACAGCGCACCCGATTCAAACAGCGGAAGGGCGCAGGGCCTTCCGGGCGGGTTTGCCTGAGGGGTTATCCCGTCAGGCGGCGGGTTGCAAGGCCAGGGCCTTGACCTTGGCCGACAGGCGACTCTTGTCGCGGGCGGCCTTGTTTTTGTGGAAGATGCCCTTGTCGGCGACGGTGTCGACCACCGACTGCATCAGTGCGTAGGCGCTCTTGGCCTTGTCCTTGTCGCCGGCGAGAACGGCTTTCTCGACGTTCTTCACCGCGGTGCGGTATTTGGAGCGCAGCGAAGTGTTCGCGGCGTTGAGGTTGACGTTCTGGCGGGCGCGTTTGCGACCAGAGGCCAGGCGGGGGTTTTTCTTCTTGGGCTTTCCAGCGGCCATGAAAATATTCCTTTAAGGGTTTGTGGATGATGTCGGCAAAACCCAGCATTCTACCAGGGGATACATCAAACCGCCAGGCGCCCACCGCCCCCTCACCAGGGGCGGCGCGCGCGGGGACTACACTTGCGCCCCAATCATGAGCTTGTCGTGAGCCTTTTCAAAGCCGCCTCCACTGTTTCCCTGCTGACCCTGGTCTCGCGCGTGACCGGGCTGGTGCGCGATCTGCTGATGGCCTCGGCGTTTGGCGTCAGCGGCCTGACGGATGCTTTCAACGTCGCCTTCCGCATCCCGAACCTGCTGCGCCGCCTGTTCGGCGAAGGCGCCTTCAGCCAGGCTTTCGTGCCCGTGCTGGCCACCCGCAAGGCGCAAGACGGCGAGGAGGCCACGCGCAAGCTGATCGACGCCGTGGCCACCGCCCTGACCTGGGCCCTGGTGCTGACCTGCGTGCTGGGCGTGGCCGGTGCGCCGGTGCTGGTCTGGGCGCTGGCCAGCGGGCTGGACCCGAAGAGCTTCGACGCCGCGGTGCTGATGACGCGCTGGATGTTCCCCTACATCGCCTGCATGTCCCTGGTGGCGTTCTCGGCCGGCATCCTGAACACCTGGCGGCATTTCGCCATTCCCGCCGCCACGCCGGTGCTGCTCAACGTCGCCATGATCGGCGCCGCCTGGTGGGGCGCGCCCGGGTTCGAGCGCCTTGGCATCGAGCCGATCTACGCCATGGCCGCCGGGGTCATGCTGGGCGGTCTGCTGCAACTGGGCGTGCAGATTCCGGCGCTGCGCCGGCGTGGCTTGCTGCCGCGCATCAGTCTGGCCTGGGGCCGGGTGCGCGCGGCCTGGGCCGACCCGGGGGTGCGCCAGGTGCTGACGCTGATGCTGCCAGCGCTGCTCGGCGTGGGTGTGGCGCAGCTGTCGCTGCTCATCAACACCCAGATCGCCTCGCACCTGGCGGCCGGCAGCGTCACCTGGATCTGGTACGCCGATCGGCTGATGGAATTTCCCACCGCGCTGCTGGGCGTGGCCCTGGGCGTGGTGCTGACGCCGCAGCTGACGGCGGCGCGCGCCAGTGGCGACCACGCACGCTATTCGCAGATGCTGGACTGGGGCCTGCGCCTGGTCGTGCTGCTGGCGCTGCCGTGCGCGGCGGCGTTGCTGACTTTCGCCACGCCGCTGCTGGCCGGCCTGTTCCACCACGGCCGTTTCAGCGCCGACGACGTGCAGCGCTCGGCCCTGGCGCTGGCCATGTACGGCATTGGCCTGGTGGGTCTGGTGGCCATCAAGGTGCTAGCGCCGGGCTACTACGCCAGCCTGGACATCCGCACGCCGGTGCGCATCGCCGTCGCGGTGCTGGTCATCACCCAGGTGTTCAACGTCATCTTCGTGCCGTTTTTGCAGCACGCCGCGCTGACCCTGTCGATCGGGCTGGGCGCGCTGCTCAACGCCGTGTGGCTGCTGGTCGGGCTGATCCGGCGCGGCAGCTACCAGCCGCAGCAGGGCTGGGGCCTGTACGGCGCCCGGGTGCTCGGCGCCACCCTGCTGATGAGCGCCTTCTTGGCTTGGGCGGCGCGCTACTTCGACTGGCTGAGCACCCCCGCCTTGCCGCGCGCGGGCCTGTTGGCGCTGAGTATTCTGGGCGCGGTACTGATCTATTTTGGTGCGCTGTTGGCCTCCGGCCTGAAACTGCGCCAGTTGCTGCGGCGCTGAGCCCCAGGCGGGCCGCGCTCCAGGTGCCGAGGCGCCAGGCCGCAACGGCTCTTTATGGACTGGGCGCAATTCGGTATAAAAGCCGCCATGACGCTGGATCTTTCCGCTCCCACGCCGCTGCGCTACTTTGCCGCGCTGGTGCACGGCGACGAACCCCTGCCGCTGCTGGAAGCCGCCGCCAGTCTGGCCCAGGACGAGCACCCCGAGCTGGACCTGCAGCAGGTGCTGAGCGACATGGACCAATTGGCCGAGCGCCTGCGCCGGCGGGTCAACCCGCGCGGCGCGCCCGCCGAGCGCCTGCGCACCCTCAATCAGGTGTTCTTTGGCGAGCTGGGTTTCGCCGGCAACGTCAACGACTACTACGATCCCGAGAACAGCTACCTGCACGCCGTGCTGCGGCGGCGGCGCGGTATCCCGATCTCGCTGGCGGTGCCGTGGCTGGAGCTGGCACGGGGCCTGGGCCTGCGGGCCGAGGGCATCGGCTTTCCGGGGCATTTCCTGGTGCAGGTGGTGCTGGAGGAGGGCCGTGTCGTGATCGACCCGTTCACTGGCGATTCGCTCAGCCGGGCCGACCTGCGCGAGCGCGTCGAGCAGATTGCCCCCGGGCCGACCGACGACCAGACGCTGGAGTACCTGCTGCGGCCCACCGGTGCGCGGGCCATCCTGGCGCGCATGCTGCGCAATCTGCGCGACATCCACCGTGTGCACGAAAACTGGCCGCGCCTGGTCGCGGTGCACGAGCGCCTGGTGGCCCTGCTGCCCGAGGCCTGGGACGAGTACCGTGACCGGGGCCTGGCCCTGGCCGAACTGGGCGAGGCCACGCGTGCCCGCGCCGATCTGGCGCTGTACCTGCGCCATGCCGTCGGCGCCGCCGACTGGCAGGCCGTGCAACAGCGCCTGGTGGCCCTGAGCGGCCGGCCCGCCTGAGCGCGGGTGCGCCGCGCCGCGTGCGTCCCCGGAGGGGCAAATTAGAAGCGCACATCTAAATTCGCAAGCCTGCGCACGGCTCGGCGACGGTATCATTTGGCGTTACGTTTTGTTTGCCTTGGCGCGCACGGCGCGGAGGTTGTCAGTCATGGGTTTTCTTCAACGCCTGGGTCTCGGTCGGCCGTCCATCGGGGACCGCCTGAACCGCCTCAACCACGGAGCCCAGCTCCTGATGAAGCACGTCGGCCTGACCGGCCGTTGCGACTGCGTGCACATGCGGGACCCCGATGGCGGCACCGGTTTCCTGCTCCAGATCCAAACCCCCTTGCTCGTGCCGGTGCCGGATCGGGAGGAGTTTCAGCAGTACTTCGGCCGCAAGCTGAGCCAGTACGCCGGCCTGGACGACGAACCGCTGATCCTGCTCATCCGCGACGCCAACGACATCCGCCATGCCGCCCGCGACCGCGGCGACGTGCGCTCGGCGCGCATCGCGTCGATTCTGGCCGTGGCCAACCCGGCCAACTCGGACACGCCCCCCGCCGAGCACCTGCTGGCACGCATGCGCGACACCGTGCGCGGGCGCCGCGACGCCCAGCGGGAGGCACGCAGCCGCAGCGATTTCAGTCCGCTCGACGCGGTGCCACTGACCGACCTGGGCGCATTGCCGACGCGCTGATCCGTCTCAGGCGCCCGGCCAGTGCCCGCTGGCCGCCGCCAGATGGCGGCCCGAGGTGAATTCGCGCCGCTCCCCACTGATCGGGTCGTCGAAGGCCAGTGCCCGCGCCAGCAGTTGCAGCGGGCGCAGCGCATCGTCGGCTTCGTCCGGCGCACGCAGCACCCGTGGGTAAAAGGCGTCGCCCAGAATCGGCAGGCCCAGGGCGTTCATGTGCAGGCGCAACTGGTGCCGGCGCCCCGTGATCGGGCGCAACCGGTACAGCGCGTGCTCGCCCAGCACCGCCGCCAAGGCCAGGTGGGTTTCGCTGTCGGGTTCGCCGGCCACCTCGCGGCCGATGAAGAAACGCTCCGGGTCTGGCGCCAGGCGGCTGCGGTGCAGGCGTGGAAAACTCAGCGCCGGTCGGTGCGCGGCCACCGCCTCGTACAGTTTCTCGACCTGCCGCTGCCGAAACAAGGCCTGGTAGGCGGCGCGGGTGTGCGGCTGCACGGCAAACACCACCAAACCGGCCGTTTCGCGGTCGATGCGGTGAATCGGGCTGATCGTGTCCAGGCCCAGCCGCGCCTTCAACCGCACCAGCAGGCTGCGCCGCACGAAGCGGCCGCCCGGGGTGACCGGCATGAAGTGCGGTTTGTCGGCCACCACCAGCCAGTCGTCCTGGAACACCAGGCGCTCGGCCTCGGGAGCCTCGGGCTCATCGCGCCAGCCCCGGTAGTAAAACAGCCGCCGTCCCGGGGTACACGGCGCGTGTGGGGGCAGGGCGGCGCCGTGCTCGTCCAGCACCTCGCCCGCTTGCAAGCGCGCGCGCCAGTCGGCGGGCGCCAGCACCGGCAGGCGTTCGGCCAGAAAATCCAGCACCGTCGGCCAGGGCCCGGCCGGCACCGCGACGCAGCTGGGGCTGACGCCGTCGCGCATCGGCAGGCGAGGGCGGGGGGCGTGCGCCATGTGCGGCGGCTGGGGCGGTCAGGGCGCGGCGACGCGCCGGAACAGCAAGTCCCACACGCCGTGACCCAGGCGCAGGCCGCGGCGCTCGAACTTGGTTTCGGGCCGGTAGGCGGGCCGCTCGGCGTAACCGGCGGCACTGTTGGCCAGCAGCGGCTCGGCGCTCAGCACGGCCAACATCTGTTCGGCGTACGGCTGCCAGTCGGTGGCCAGGTGCAAGATGCCACCGGGGGCCAGGCGCTCGGCCAGCAGGCGCACCAGGGGCGGCTGGATCAGGCGGCGCTTGTGGTGCCGCTTCTTGTGCCAGGGATCGGGGAAGAACACGTGCACGCCGTCCAGCGTGCCGGGCGCCACCGTATGGCGCAGCACCTCCACCGCGTCGTGCTGCAGGATGCGGATGTTGCTCAGCCCCTGCTCGCCGATCAGCTTGAGCAGCGCGCCCACACCGGGCTCATGCACCTCGCAGCCGATGAACAAGGTGTCGGGTTGCAGCGCCGCGATGTGCGCCGTGGCCTGGCCCATGCCAAACCCGATTTCCAACACGGTTCGGGCATATTTTTGGCCAGATGCCGGCGTGGAATCTTCCAGGCGTGCTACTAAATCAGGAGTATTTGGGTCGTGCTGCAGCACGTAGCGCGGCCCCAGCTCGGCCAGCGCGCGCGCCTGGCCCGTGGTGGTGCGGCCGGCGCGGGTGACGAAGCTGCGGATGGCGCGCGGATGCGCCACCTCGGCCGGCGCGGCGGCGTCGGGCTCGGGCGCGGTCACGGCTGCTGGGGTGCGGCGTCGCCGGACTCGGCGGTGTCGGGGGCGGACGGGGTGTCCTCGGGGTTCACCGCCGCGTCGTCGGACGGAGCGCCTGGTTTTTTCAGCGACAAGCCCTTGCGCTCGCTGCCCCCGGCCGAGCTGGGCTGGTAGCGCGAATGCTTGGTCAGCACCTGCACCAGCTGCGCGTACACGCGCGGGTTGGCGGCCAGGCATTCGGCCTGTTCCAGGTGGCCGGTTTCGCCGGTGAAGTTGCCGATCAGCCCGCCAGCCTCGGTCACCAGCAGCGAGCCGGCGGCCACGTCCCAGGGTTTCAGGCCGGTTTCAAAGAAGCCGTCGGTGAAGCCGGCCGCCACGTAGGCCAGGTCGAGTGCCGCGGCGCCCGGGCGGCGCAGGCCGGCGGTGCGTTGCATGACCTCGCCCATCATCTTCAAGTAGGTGGGGAAGTCGTCGCCCTTGCGGTAGGGAAAACCGGTCGAAACCAGGCTTTCGGCCAAGCGCGTGCGCTTGCTGACGCGGATGCGCCGGTCGTTCAGGTAGGCGCCGCGCCCGCGCGTGGCGGTGAACAGGTCGTTGCGCGTGGGGTCGTAGACCACCGCCTGCTCCACCCGGTCCTTGACGCTCAGCGCGATGCTGACGCAGTAAACCGGAAAGCCGTGGATGAAATTGGTGGTGCCGTCCAGCGGGTCGATGATCCAGACGTGGTCGGACTTGGAGTTGCCCCGCGTGCGGCCCGATTCCTCGGCGTGGATGCCGTGGTTGGGGTAGGCGGTGAGCAAGGTGTCGATGATCGTCTCCTCGCTCGCGTGGTCGATCTCGGTGACGAAGTCGTTGATCTGTTTTTGCGAGATCCGCACCGCCTCGACATCGAGCGCGGCCCGGTTGATGATGGCGCCAGCGGCGCGCGCGGCGCGGATGGCCACGTTGAGCATGGGGTGCAGGGAAGACGACATGGATTGTGGGATGAGCAACGAACGCGCCCCGCGCGATGTCGGGGCGAAAGCGCTATTGTCCCACGCGGCGCTGCCCGCTGCACGTCCGCTATGGGCCAGAATCGGGGTTCCCCCCGCCGTCTTCGCCATGTCACGTCCCGCCACCTCCCTCCTGATCGTCCGCCAGGCCAGCATGCTGCAAGGCTTTCACTACCTGGTCGAGGACTCGGCCGGCATGCCCATGGGGGACATCCAGTGGCCGATGCTCGCCCAGGCCCGCAATGCCCGCCTGCGCTGGCACGAGCAGGCCGCCGAAGGCGCCATCCGGCTGAACTGCCGGGGCGAGGCCTGGCGCATGGAGTTTGAATACTTGAACCGGGCCTGGAGCAACGACGTGCGCTACCTGTTGTGCGGCCCCGGCGTGCCCGGCCACGAGGCGGCGGTGGCTGAGTGGCGCGTCCCGAAAGGGCGCGTGGTGCGCGGCGAAATGCGCCTGGTGCGGCCGCGCGCCTTGCAGCTGGTGCGGCGCTGGAGCTGGCTGCGCGCCCGCTTCGTGCTGCTGGACGGCGCAACCGAGGTCGGCCGCATCCACGAGCCCCACTTCATCAGCCGCTCGCGCACCTTGCATGCCGAACTGCCGGCCGACCTGGCGTTGCCGGTGCGCATGCTGCTGATCTACCTGAGCCTGCAAATGCTCGGCGTGAACGGCTGAGACCACCGAGCAGGGAGGCCTGCCGCCGGGCTCAGAGGAAGCCCAGGTTGCGGGTCTCGGCGCTGAAATTGCCCAGGTAGGGGCTGACCCAGGGCAGTTGCACCTCGGGCACCCCGAACCAGCGCGCCAGCGTGGCGGCGTACTGATCGACCGAGGTGGACGGCAACAGCCGCCCTTGGCCCACGTCCTCCGGCCCGTCCAGGCCCGGTGCCGGCGCCTGGCCATAGAAGGTACCGCCCTTCACGGCGCCGCCCATCACGACATGGTGGCCGCCCCAGCCGTGGTCCGAGCCGTCGCCGTTGGAGCTGAGCGTGCGCCCGAAATCCGAGGCCGTGAAGGTGGTCACGTTGGGCCCCATGCCGATGGCGTCGATCGCGTTCTGAAAACCCGCCATCGCCGCGCCCAGCTGCGTCAGCAGGGCCGGATGGCGCGTGAGCAGGCCGTCGTGGGTGTCGAAGCCGTTCAGCGACACCATGAACACCTGGCGTTTGAGCCCCAGCGCCGCGCGCGCCGCGATCAGGCGCGCCACCATCTTCAGCTGGCGGTTCAGGCTGCGCGCCTTGGCACCCACCACATCCGGCAATTGGGCGCTGAAATCCGGGCCGCCCGTCAGTGCCCGGCCCAGGCTGCCTTGGGCGGCAATGGCGCGTGTGGTCACGGCGTTCAGGTCGCTTTCCAGTACGTGCGTGCGGCTTTGCGTGATCAGCAGTTGCAGCGCGTCGCGGCAGGCCGTGGAGGTGCCGTACAGGCCGTTCGGGTCGGTGGCCGCTGAAATCGGCACCGGTCCAGCCGCCCCAATCTGGTAGGCCATGGCTTGCGCGCCGGCCAGGAACACCGCGTTGCCGGTGACCGAGATGCAGGTGAACAGCGACTGGCCATTGCCGGCCAGCGCCAGGTCGCCCAGGCTGCCGCCCCAGCCGTGCACCGCGCCCTCGGCGCCCGAGCTTTGCCAGACCGACTGCTGGTCGTTGTGCGAAAACAGCTTGGGTGGCAGCGGCACCGAGCGGGCGTGGAATTGATCCAGCGTGGTGGGCTGGATCAACGGCCCGACGTTCAGCTGCAGGGCCAGCTTGCGCGCGTCGAACAAGGGCTTGAGCGGCGCCAGCTGCGGCGCCAGTGCGTACTGCCGGCCCGGCGGCAGGCCACCGCCGGTGAGCGCCGTGGCCGCCAGGTTCTCGCGCGGCGTGGCCAGGGTCAGGCGCGCGGCGGCGTACTGCGCGTGCCCGGTGGCTTCGTAGGGCACCAGCGTGTTGCCGTGGTCGTTGCCGCCGTACAGAAAAATGCACACCAGCGCCTTGTAGTCGCTGGCGTCGGCGGCGGCGGCCTCGCCCATGGTCGCCAGGTTCAGCGCCCAGGGCGTGGCCACGCCGGCGGCGCCCAGTTGGCCGACACGGCGCAAGAAGGCGCGGCGCGCCAGGGATGTGGGAGGGGTCATGGCACGTCGGCTCATTTCTGCACCAGGTATTCGGGACACGCCATCACCATCAGGATGGCCGACCAGACGCGCGCCTGGCTGCCCCAGTCGGTGTTGGCGCCGGTGCTGTAGATGCTGGCGATGGCCTGGGCGATCAGATCCAGCGTGGCCTGCGACAGCGCCCCCGCGGCGAGCAGCAGGTTCAGCCGCGCCAGCAAGGCCGGTGGGTCGCCCGACAGCGCCAGCTCGGCGTCGTAGGAGGGCACCCACAGCTTGCTGGTGCTGCTGCCGTAGATGCCGAAGGCGATGGCGTTTTCCATGAAGTTGATGTAGCCGGCCACCGAGGTCTCGTTGGTGATCTGGAACTCCGGCGCCGTCTGGCCACCCAGCGCCAGCGCGGTGTTGGGCGGCACGTAGCCGGGCCGGAAGAAGTTGAACACCGAGGGGCTGCGCAGCGGGCTTTGGCCCAGGGCGGTGGACGGGTCGGACCAGTCGTGCATGCGCCAGCCTCCGTCGCTGGACACCGCGCCGAAAGTGCGCGCCCATTGCACGCAGCGCACCACCGGCTCGCGCAGCTTGCCCCAAGTTGGCGCCTGATGCGCCGTGCCCTGCCGCGCCTCGGGGTCGAGCAGCACCGCGGCGGTGACGGCGCGCAGGTCGCCGCGCACCCCGGCGCCGTTGTCGGCGAACGCCGCCGCCACGCGCGCCACGTACTGTGGGCTGGGCGCGCTGGTGACCAGGCGCTGGATCAGCTGATGGCCGATGAACGGGCCCACGTTGGGGTGGTTGAACAGCGTGTCCAGCGCCAGCCGCAACGCCTCGGCGCCAGGGGTATTGGCGGCGATGCGGGCGCCCAGGAACTCCATCTCCAGCCGCGAATGCAGCCGCTCGCGCAGCGTCATGGGGTTGCGAAAAGCCACTGGGTAGGTGGCCCGCGCGTGGCCGGTTTCGTCCAGGTCGTAGCCGGTGAACACCCGCGCCAGGTTGCTGACGTCGGAGGGGCCGTAGGTTTCCATCGGCCGACCGCTGCCGTCGCGTTGGATGGAGCCGTCGGGATGCAGCCGGTACAGACCGATGGTGAACAGCTGCATCACCTCGCGCGCGTAGTTCTCGTCCGGCTGACGGCCGGTGACCAGGTCTTCCTTCTGGTTGCCGCGCGTGTTCAGGTAGGCGCCCATGGCCGGGTTCAGCGTGATGGCTTCCAGCAACTGGCGGAAATTGCCGAAGGCGTGCGTGTTCAGCACATCCCAGTACGCCGCCATGGCGAACGAGGGCGACTCGCCGTCCAGGCCCGAGGCCGACACCACCAGAATCTCCGACCAGGCCAGCGCCACCCGCTTGCGCACCGCGTCCGGCGCCGTGATGAGCTGGTTCCAGGCCATGAAGTCGCTGTACTGCGAATCGAAAATGATGTCCTCGCGGTTGTAGCCCTGGTCCATCAACCACTGCCAGCCGGTCGGCCCCAGCGGCGCGGCCATCTGCTGCGCGAGCCAGGGCGCCATGCCGATCGCGCGCACCTGCTCGATCTCGGCCGCGCTGCTCGAAAACTGAGCCTGCTGCAAAAAGCGCGCCGCTTCGGCGGCCGATAGGGGGGGCACGGCAGTGCCGGTGCCCGCGCCGGCACTGCGGCTGCCGACGGCTTGCGCGCCGAGGCGGCTGTCGGTCTCGCCGGAGCCGCCGCCGCAGGCCACCAGCACGGCGCTGGCCAGGGCACTCAGCGCGACCAGTGGGACAGCCCCCGGGGTGGCGGCGTTCGGCCCGTCGACGCGCTCCGGCTCCGGCCGCGGGGCGGTTGGTCGCGAAGCCTTTTCCTCGATGATGCTCATGGTGTCCTTGTCGGCTTTGGGTGCCCTCGATGGCACCTCAGCGTGGCCCGCTCGCCCCGGCGGCGCGCAAACCTTGAATTACACCGCGCCGCCGATCACGCAGGTGTGAACAAATGGCAACGACCGTCACGCGTTGCTTACAGGCCACATTCGCGCACCGCCCACAGGCCCGTGATCCGCTCAACCGCCCGCTCCAATGCCCCCGGCGCGTCCACCGGCACCAACTCGCGCCCGGCCATGCCGCGCAGCCAGGTCAGCTGACGCTTGGCCAACTGCCGGGTGGCGGCGATGCAGCGCTCGCGCAGCTCGGCCAGCGCGAAATCTCCGTCCAGCGCCGCCCAGGTCTGGCGGTAGCCCACGCAACGCATCGCCGGCAGTTCGGCCGACAGGTCGCCGCGTGCGCGCAGCCGCCGCACCTCGTCCACCAAACCCGCCGCCAGCATCGCGTCGAAGCGCTCGGCGATGCGCGCGTGCAGCCAGGCCCGGTCCGTGGGTTCCAAGGAAAAAAACGGCATGGCCGGCGTGGATACATCCTGAACAGCTATTGTTTTGGAAGCGCTCGCGGTGTGGAAACCAGACAGCGGCCGCCCGCTCACCCGCCACACCTCCAGCGCGCGCTGAATGCGCTGGCCGTCCGCCGGCGCCAGGCGCGCGGCCGTCGCCGGGTCCACCCGTGCCAGCTCGGCGTGCAGCGCGGCCCAGCCCTCGGCGCGGGCCCAGGCGTCCAGCTCGGCGCGCACCGCCGGGTCCGCCGGCGGCATCTCGTCCAGCCCGTGCAGCAAGGCCTTGAAGTACAGCATCGTGCCGCCCACCAGCAGCGGCAGGCGCCCGCGCGCGCCGATCGCGGCGACCAGGCGCCGCGCATCGCGCACGAACTCCGCCGCGCTGTAGGCCTGGGTCGGCTCGCGGATGTCGATCAGGTGGTGCGGCGCCGCCGCGCGCTCGGCCGGCGTCGGCTTGGCCGTGCCGATGTCCATGCCCCGGTACACCAGGGCCGAATCCACGCTGACGATCTCCACCGGCAGCCGCTCGGCCAGCGCCAGCGCCAGCGCGCTCTTGCCGCCGGCCGTCGGCCCGGCGATGCAGATCGCCCGCGGCGGCTCAGCGCGGCTCGGGGTCGCCATGGCGTTGCACCAGGGTCCAGGCCGTCACCGCGATCACCGTGCACCACAGCAGGTACACCAGCGCCATCGGCCGCGCCGTGCCGTCCATGGCTTGGCCCAGCCACAGCCCGACCGGGAAGGCCGTGGCCATCATGACGAAACCGTTCAGCGCCGAGGCCGCCCCCGCCATGCGCGGAAACGGCGCCACCGTGCCGCTTTGGCCCACCGGCTGGTGCACCCCGTGCGCCACGATGAACAGCGCCTGCGGCAAGATCACCGCCCACACCCCGTACCAGGGCTGGCCCCAGCCCAGCCAGGCCAGCGCGGCCATCAGCAGCCCGGCGGAGAAGGTCACGAAACCGGCGTAAAACACCGTGCGCTGAATGCCCCAGCGCACCAGCAGCCGGCGGCAGCCGATGGTGCCCAGGATGTACAGCACCGACTGCCCGGCCATCACCGCGCCGTAGCCCAGCTTGCTCATGCCCAGCGCCTGGATCAGCACGAAGGACGAGGTGGCCAGAAACACGTACAGCGCGACGTACGAGGCCGTGGACAGCAGCGAATAGGTCAGAAACGTGGGATGGCGCGCGATGGCCTTCCACGAGCGCCACAGCGTGCCTGGCGCCAGCGCCTGGGGGTTCGGCGCGGCCAGCGTTTCCTGAAAACGCAGCGCCAGCAGCGCCCAGGTGCCCAGGCCAAACACCACCAGCACCGCCAGCGCCGCGCGCCAGTTCAGCAGCTCCACCATCAGCCCGCCCAGCGGCGCGCAGACGACGGCGATCACACCCAGGCCCGACAGCCCCTTGGACATCATGCGCGCGCCTTCCAGCGGCGGGTACAGATCGCGCACGATGGCGCGCGCGCACATCACCACCGCGCCCATGGCCGCGCCCTGGGCCACGCGCGCGGCGATCAGCAGCGGCATGGTCGGCGCCAGCACGCAGGCGATGGAGGCCAGCACGTAGGCCCCCATGCCCCACAGCAGGATCGGCCGGCGCCCGTAGCGGTCCGACAGCGGCCCCCACACCAGCTGAGAGGTGCCAAACGCCAGCAGCAGCGCCGCGAAAGTCATCTGCACCTGCGACATCGAGGCGCCCAGGTCCTGCTGCAGCGCCGGCAGCGCCGGCAGGTACACGTCGGTGGTGATCGGCTGGATGCCCAGCAGCAGGCCCAGCACCCCCACCACCAGCAGCGGTGACATGGGGGCCGGTGGGGCGGTTGGGGCAGGGGGGGGCGAAGAACTCATGCGGCGACCCCAGTGCGCCGCGCCGCCGGCCAGACCGGTGGGGTCGGCGGCCGAGCGGGCGGAGGCGGGGGAAAACAGGCGGAACAGTCGCCCCGATCATATCGGCCGCGCTTGGGGCCAGCGCTATCCATCATTTTGATAGCTGCCCAGGATGGTTGGGCGCCGACCAAGGCCAGTTTTGAGCCTGAACCGATCTCCAGCCCGCCTCAGAACACCGACTGCGGCGTCAGCCCATCGGGCGCCTGCCCGATCAGGCTCAGCGGCATCTGCCCGGCCAGCGCCAGCAGCTCGATCTGACCGTTGGCCTGGCCATCGGCATCGAACGGCCCGCCGTCGCTGAGTTGAAAGTCCAGCCGCAGTCGTCCATCCTCTTGCCGTACCACCTGACCGCCCATCAGCGGACTGGCCAGGTTCACCCAGCCGCCCTGGGCGTCCTGCACCCACAGCCCGTTCACGGCCAAGTCCCCGGCCACGTAGATGCTGAAGCTCTCCTGCCCGCTGCCGCCACTGAGCCGCACGCTGGCCTGCAGCAGCCCCAGCGGTGCCTGCAGGGGCTCGGGCAGGGCGCTGGTGGCCGGCAACAGATGCAGCGCGCCGATCTGGGCGCTGCCCGCATCCGGGTCCGGCTGGCCGGCCAGGGCGTCGGCCTGCAGGGCGTAACCCCCGGCCGTGGACGGTGAGGGGGGTGGGGGTAGCGGGGGAGGTGGCGGCTGGGGAGGTGGCGGCGGCGCCACGTCGAAGTCCAGCACCGTGGGGCTGGCGATGCCGGCAAAGGGGTTGCCGGCCCCGTCGGTCAGCGTGCCGGGGTCGATCAGCAGGTGATAGTGCTGCCCCATCAGCAGATCGACCGAGGGGTTCAGCGTGAGGGAGCTGCCGCTGAGCGTGACCTGGCTGGCGTCGGTAATATCGATGTCGCGCGTGTCGGCGGGGTTGTTGGCGTTGACCAGATGCGCGAAGCCGCTGCCCAGCACCAGAGCTTCGCTGAAGTTCAGCACCAGGTTGGCGTTGGCCTGGAAACTTGTGGCGCCATCGGCCGGGCTGCTGCTGGTCAGGGTGGGGGCGACGCCATCGATCACTAGCGCCTGGTTGGCGCCCAGCGAGCCGGTGGTGCCCGGCGCGGGCAGGGTCAGCACGGCGCTATCGGCACTGTTGAACGCGCTCACGATCGTGCCGCCGTTCAGGGCCAGGGCGCTGGTGCTGAGGTAGTCCAGATCGGCGCTGGTGTCGCCGGCCTGCACGGTGTAGCGGAACACCAGAGTATTGGCGCCTGAGCCGTTGAGGTAGTCGACAACGCGGTCGGTGGTGCCGGTTTCCAGTGTCAATTGCGGTGTGCCGCCGTTGACGTCAACCGGCAAGGAAAACGTGACCTGAATGTCGATGACTGCGCCCACGCCGTAGCTGCCGTTGGGCGTGCTGGCCTTGACCTGAGTGATCGTGGGTGGCGACGAGCTCAGGATGTCGTTGTAGGCCGCGGGGGTCGTGCCGATAACTCCTCCCTGGCCGCTGCCGGCGGCGTTCTGGCTCAGCGCCAACGTGCCCTGTAGGTCCAGCGTGCCCTCGTTCCACAACGCGCCCACGGCCTGGCCGCCGTTGCTGTCGTTACTGTCGGCCTCCAACCAGCCGCCGCCGGCGCCCCCGCCAGCGGCCAGGTTGTGGTCAAAGCCGACGCTGCCCTGGAGCGTCAGCGTGGCGCCGACTGCGTTGTACAGGCCGGCTGCCGCAGCACCGCCGTTGCCGCCGTTGGCACTGCTGCCACCCCCCCCGCCACCACCGATCCACAGGCTGTCCGCGCTGGCATAGCCGCCACCACCACCGGTACTGCTGTTGCCGGCACCACCGCTGCCGCCGTCGCCGCCGGGACTGCCCCCCCAGCCAGTGTCGCTGCCGCCGCTGCCGCCGCTGCCGCCGATACCGTCACCGCCACCACCACCGCCGTCTGAACCGCCGCCGCCGCCATAACCGCCACCACCACCACCACCGCCACCAGCGCCGCCGCCGCCGCCGCCGCCGCCGCCACCGCCCGCACAACCGCCGCCGCCGCCAGCACCGCCAAGATCGGAAGA
>JAIUOM010000097.1 GCA_020161215.1 Pseudomonadota bacterium | reverse complement strand
CTTGGCCGGGTCCTTGCGGTAGAACTCCATTTCCTGGTCGAGCGTCTTGCGCTCCTGCCCGAGTTCGACCAAGCGGTGTTCGGCCGCCTCGATCACGGTCTGGGTCTGCGCCAGGGCCTCGCGCCGCGTCGCGTCGTGCGCCGCCTTGTCGGGGTAGCGCAGCACCAGCGCCTGGTCGCGCCGGAGCAGATCCAGGGCGCGCTGACGCTCCAGTTCGGCCTGGCGTTCCCGCTCTTGCCGTGCCTCGCGCTCGGCCTGCGTCAGCGTGGGCGGAATCACGCGCTTGATGGTGCCGCTGCTGCTGAGTTCGTGCTGTTCGCGGTCCAGGCAGGCCACGATGGGGCGGTCCGAGGTCAGGCGTCGGCCGTTGCTGTCGATGCAGGTGTAAATACCCTGTTGCGCCCAGGCCAAGCCGCCGAGGGCGGCCAGCAGCGCACCCGCCACAACGTGGCGCCAGGGTAGGCAGATCAAGGGCAGTTTCAAGGGCACATGCATTTCAGCTATTCAACGCCATAACGGCTTCGGTAAGCTGACACCGCGTCAAAATACGACGAAAAATTGTCACTTGTCGTGAGATGCTGCAATAAATGCGCCAACTTGGCGATGGCGCACACCTGCAACCCCAGCGTGTCCTGCACGTACTGCACCGCCGACCAGGCCACGTCCTGCCCGTTCTCGGTGGCCTTTTCCTGTCGGTCCAGCGCGATCACCACGGCGTGCGGCGTGGCCCCGGCGGCCTGGATCAGGGCGATGGACTCACGCACCGCCGTGCCGGCGGAAATCACGTCGTCGACGATCAGCACCCGGCCCTTCAGCGGCGCGCCCACCAGCACGCCGCCCTCGCCGTGGTCCTTGGCTTCCTTGCGGTTGTAGGCGAAAGGGCGGTTCACGCCCAGGCGCGCCAACTCGACCGCCACCGCCGCGCCCAGGGGGATGCCTTTGTAGGCGGGGCCGAAGATCACGTCGAACTCGATGCCCGAGGCAAGCAGGGCCCGGGCATAGAATTGCGCCAGCCGGCCCAGCTTGGCGCCGTCGTCGAACAACCCGGCGTTGAAGAAATACGGCGACAGACGCCCGGCCTTGGTCTTGAATTCGCCAAAGCGCAGCACGCCAGAGGCGATCGCGAACTGCACGAATTCCTGCGCCAGGCGATTTTGTTCTTCTTGCGCGGGCGCCGCCAGCCCTTGCGCTGTGTTCATTGGAGTTCCCCTGTGTTCAAGCTCACGAGCCTCAACCTCAACGGCATTCGCTCGGCCACCAGCAAGGGCGTCGAAGCCTGGCTGGCGCGGCTTGCGCCCGATTGTATTTGCGTGCAGGAAATCAAGGCCCAGATGCCCGATCTGGCCGGCCGCTTCGAGGAGTTGGCCGGCTTGCGCGGCCATTTTCATCTGGCCGAGAAGAAAGGCTATTCCGGCGTCGGCCTGTACAGCCGGCATGAGCCCACCGAGGTCGTGGTGGGCTACGGCTCGCCCGAGTTCGACGCCGAGGGCCGCTACGTCGAGACGCGCTTTGACACGCCAACGCGCAAGTTCTCGGTCATCAGTTGCTACTTTCCCAGCGGCTCCTCTGGCCCCGAGCGGCAGGAGGCCAAGTTCCGCTTCCTGGCCGAGTTCTACCCGGTGCTGCAGCGCCTGAAGGCGGAGCGCGAGTTCGTGCTGTGCGGCGACGTGAACATCGCGCACCAGGAAATCGACCTGAAGAACTGGAAAAGCAACCAGAAAAACTCGGGCTTTCTGCCCGAGGAGCGCGCCTGGATGACCCGGGTGATCGACGAGTTGCAATTGGTGGACGTCTACCGCCGCCTGCATCCCGACACCACCGGCGAAGCCTACACCTGGTGGAGCAACCGCGGCCAAGCCTACGCCAAGAACGTGGGTTGGCGGCTGGACTACCAGATCGCCACTGCAGGTGGCGCGCAGGCGGCGCGCGCGGCGGCGGTTTACAAGGACACGCGCTTCAGCGACCACGCGCCTTTGACCATCGACTACGACTTCGACCTCTGATTGGACACGGCCCGAGTCCGCTTTGCGCCCACACCGGACCGCAGCGCAGCAGCTTCGATAGGGAAGCCCGAAACCAGTCGTTCGGGCCGCCGCAGAGGGGCTGTTCCCGCTGCAGGAAGGTGTTCGACGTGACGTCCTTTTGCCGCAGGGGCTCACAGGCGTACCAGCAGCTCCTTGACAACCTCCATGGGCTGACTAAGGATTTATCCGTAAATAATATTGATGGGCAGGCTGATCTTTCGCAGGGCGATGATGGCAGCGGCAAGATGGTTGAGAGCGAGAAAGGTATGTTCAAGCTTCTCGTAGCGCACCAACAGCTTGCGAAACCGGTTGAACCACCCGTGGCAGGCCTCCACCACCCAACGGTGCGCCTTCTTCTTCGGATCGCGTTTCTTGCGTTCAGCCTCACTCTTGCGGCCCACCACATGTGGGATGTAGCCATGGGCCAGCATGATCTTCATGGCGTTCTTTCCGCGATAACCAGCATCAGCGCACAGGTGCTTGCTGCGGCGCTGCTGGGGTGTGGGACGCTTGATCGTGCAAAACGACAACACAGCCTCAAGCTGTGTCACGTCGTGCGCGTTGGCCCCCGTCACGACGAGCGACAACGGGACGCCACGCCCGTCCACCAGCAGATGACGCTTGCTGCCCTTTTTTTCCCCGATCCGTCGGGTTGCGCCCCACAGCCTCTTGCGCCAACGGCGCTTTGAACATGGCTCCATCGATGCTTTGCCAACGCCAGGCAATGCCTTCGCAATCGTCGTACTCGGCAAGACCGGCGCTCCACAAACTCTCGAAGAACCCGGCCTTGGACCACACCATGAACTTCTGATGAATCGCGCTGGCGCTACCAAACCGCTCAGCCGGCAGCGCCTTCCACTGGCAGCCCGTGCGCAGCACATACATGATCGCCTCGAACACCAGCCGTGGCGGCTTCGTCGGGCGGCCTGCCCCGGCTGCACGTTTGTACTGCCTCTGGGGATCGCGTGCTGGCTGCGGCACCAAGGGCTCCACTCGCTTCCAGAACTCGTCCGTTACTTCCCACGAATTGGCATGCGCCTTGGCCATCTATTGCTCCTGCGTCGCATCACAGGCGACTCAAGGCAATAGTTTAATTTACGGATAAATCCTAAATCCGACCCCACCAACGCCCGTCCAGCGGCAGCCGCGGAGCCGGCTTCGCCGGGCCGCTGGCTGCGTCCGCCTTCCACCGGGAAGGGGGAAGGCGCCGCAGGCGCCTCAGGGGGTTAAGGCTTTATATACGCGAAGTGATCCTTCTGCTGCAACTGCGTGATGCGCACCACGCCCGAGGGGGTGAAGTCGGCGTCCATCACGAACTGGTCCTTCTTCAGGTTGCGGCCCTTGATGGTGATCTCGCAAATCTCGAAGCTCACGCCACGGCTCTTGAGGGCGTTGACCAGCGACGGGTAGTCGATGTTGGGGTTCTTCTTGTCCTTGGCGTCGTTCAGCAGAAAGTCGATGCCGTTGGCGTGCGTGACCACCACGATCTTGGTGTCGGGCGCGGTGTCCAGGTGGTTGCGGATGTTGCGCAAGGCCTTGGTGGCCTGGCCTTCGGTGTCGTCGATGTGGTACACCACCTTGTCCTGCGCCCAGGCGCCCACGGCGGCGGTGCCGAGCACCACGGCGGCCAGCGCGGCGCGGGTCATCGTCTTCATGTTCATGCGGGTTTCCTTGTGTCTCAGTTCATGCTGCCGCGAAAATTACCACAGGCCATCGGCGCCTGCATCATCGATCTCGACGGTACCCTGGTCGACACCCTGGGGGACTTCGAGGCGGCGCTCGGCGCCATGCTCACGGCGCTGGGCCGCCCGCCCGTGCGGCGCGAGCAGATCGCGCGGCTGGTGGGCAAGGGTTCGGAGCATTTGATTCGGTCGGTGTTGGCGCTCACTGACGAAGGGCGCGCGCCAGATCAGGCCCTGGCCGAGCGCGCCTGGCCGTTGTACCAAGCCGCCTACCTGGGCATTAACGGCCAGCACAGCACCGTCTACCCCGGCGCCGAAGGCGGTCTGCGGGCCTTGCGGGCGCTCGGCTTGCCGCTGGCCTGCCTGACCAACAAGCCGCTGGCCTTTGCCCGCCCGCTGCTGGCGGCCAAGGGGCTGGACGGCTATTTCGACCATGTCTTTGGTGGCGACAGCTTTGCCCGCAAGAAGCCCGACCCGTTGCCGCTGCTGGAAGCCTGCAAGGCGCTGGGCACCGCGCCCGCGCGCACCCTGATGATCGGCGACTCCAGCAACGATGCCGCGGCCGCCCGCGCCGCTGGCTGCCCGGTGGTGCTGCTGCGCCATGGGTACAACCACGGCGAGCCGGTCGACACGGTGGACGCGGACGGTTGCTTCGACGCCATGACCGAGATCGCCGCAGGGCTGAGCGCGGCCCGGCACAATGGCGCATCGGTGACCCAAGAAACCCAACACCCGTGAGCGCTGGCCACGATCTGCTGCGGCGCGCTGCCGCCAACCCCGAAGTCCTGCACTGGAGCAGCTGGACCGCGCTCACGCCCGGGCCGGCGCTGCTGGTGCTGGGCGCCGTGCACGGCAACGAGGTCTGCGGCGCCCACGCCATCGCGCGCGCCATCGACGACCTGACGCACGGCCGCCTGGTGCTCAGCCGCGGGCGCCTGACCCTGGTGCCGGTGGCCAACCCGCTGGCCTTCAAGCAGAACACCCGCGAGGGCGAGCGCAACCTGAACCGCCGCTTCGTGCCGCGTCCCGAGGGCGCCGTGCTCGACTACGAAGACCGGGTCACGCGCCAGCTCGCGCCCCTGCTGGCGCGGCACGACGCGCTGCTGGACCTGCATTCCTTCCATACGCCTGGCGAACCTTTCGCCATGGTCGGGCCGCGCAACAACCACGGCATGCGCGAGCCGTTTGCCCGCGCCGCCGAGGAGATGGCGCTGGCGCGCGCCCTGGGCGCGCCGCAGGTGGTCGAAGGCTGGCTGGAGGTCTACGACCGCGCCGCCCGCGCGCGCGGCGAGGCGCCCGACGAGGAGGGCATCGGCACCAACGAATACATGCGCAGCCAGGGTGGCTACGCCGTCACCCTGGAGTGCGGCGAGCATGAGGATCCGCAGGCCATCGAGGTCGCCAGCCAGGCCTTGTGCGGGGCGCTGGCGCACCTGGGACTGGCGCATGTGCCGGCGCCGGCGCGCTTCGGCGGCCCGGCGGCGCGGTTGCGCGATGTGGTGCTGCGCGAGGCGCCAGGCGATCGGCTGGTGCGCGACTGGCTCAGCTTCGATCCCGTGCAGGCCGGCGAGGTGATCGGCTTGCGCGCCGACGGCATGCCCGTGACCGCCGCGCGTGCCGGTTGCGTGCTGTTTCCCCACCCCGAGGCCGAGGTGGGGCGGGAATGGTTCTACCTGGCGGAGCCGGACGTCGCCTGAGCCGCGCCGCGCGACCCGCTTACGAGCTGGTCGATTTGCCCAGCAGCGCGTCCTTGAGTTTCCAGTCGGCTGGCTTGTTGCCCAGCCAGATGCGCAGCAAGGCCTGGAAGAACTCCGGCTCGCGCGACATGGTGTTGGGCGCCTCGCCCTTGATCGTCACCACCGTGCCGGTGCCGGGCACCCAGTCCACCGTGAAACTGTCGCCGGCGGCCAGTTTCTTGTGGTCGCTGAACAGCTGGCTCATGCGCAGCACGCCGGGCACCAGGCGCGAGAAGGCCACGCGGTCCATGTTGTCCTCCATGCCGCGAGAGAACATCTTGCCCAGCTCATCGGACTCGATGTCGCGCAGCATGGTGATGGACAGGCGCTTCGGTGCCTGCGTGCCGATCAGCTCGTCGGCCACCACGGACTTCTCGGGCGCGTACAGCGCGGCGGCGTAGACCTTGAACACCGCCTTGTAGCGCACCCCGGCGCCGTTCAGCACCAGGGGCGTGCCGGCCACCGACAGTTTGTCGGGAAAGCGCACGCCGCCGGCCTCGGCCGCCTGGCTGGACAGTGGCAGGGCCAGCAGGGCCGAGGCCATCACCCAGGCCGCGCCACCCGTGCGCGCCCGCGCGGACCAGCGCCCAGCGAGTGCGGAAACAGCGAAATTTTTCATCTCGTCACCAAAATAGTACGAACGTTCGTTTATGATGCGCGCACTGGTCTCAAAAGTCATCAGGGTTAGTCCCTAGCTGCGCTGCGCCCGTTCCTGCGTCTGGGCAGGGGGTATGCAAGGCGCGTGCCGGCGCTGGCCAAGGCGCTCGTGGCTTTTGCTACACTTCGGCCCATGTTCGCTTCCCGCAATGTCAATTCACCACTGGGCGCCCACGCGGCCCAGGGGGCATGGCCCTGGCGCAAGCCAGCGCATTGACTTGTGACTCGCGCCCGCAAGGGGCGCCAAGCGCGGCGGTCTGTGACAGACCCCGCACAGGGAAACTGAAATCGCGGGGCTTGCACGGCTCGCCCGGTCCCCGCCCGAGCGCCCAGGAGGCGCGACGCTCATGATCACCGAACTTGAATTCAAAAGCCTGGCCGGCCAAGGCTACAACCGCATCCCGCTGATGGTCGAGGCGTTTGCCGACCTCGAAACTCCGCTGTCGCTTTACCTCAAACTGGCCGCCGGCCAGGGCGGGGGCAAGTACAGCTTCTTGCTCGAATCCGTCATTGGCGGTGAGCGCTTTGGCCGCTACAGCTTCATCGGCCTGCCGGCGCGCACCATCGTACGGGCCAGCGGTTTTGGCGACGCGGCCCGCACCGAGGTGGTGACCGACGGCCAAGTGGTCGAGACCGCCGCCGGCAACCCACTGGACTTTGTGGACGCCTACCGCGCCCGCTTCAAGGTGGCGCTGCGGCCTGGGCTGCCGCGCTTTTGCGGCGGGCTGGCGGGCTATTTTGGCTACGACGTGGTGCGCCACATCGAGAAAAAACTGGCCGCCAGCTGCCCACCCGACACCCTGGGCACGCCCGACATCCTGCTGATGCACTGCGAGGAGCTGGCCGTCATCGACAACCTGTCGGGCAAGCTCTACCTGATCGTCTACGCCGACCCGGCCCAGCCCGAGGCCTACCCGGCCGCCAAGCGCCGCCTGAAGGCGCTGCGCGAGCAGCTGCGCTATTCGGTCAGCGCGCCGCAGGTGAAGGCCTCGCAAAGCCACCCGGCCGAGCGCAGCTTTGCCAAGGCCGATTACCTGGGTGCCGTCGAGCGCGCCAAGGAGCTGATCGCCGCCGGCGACTTCATGCAGGTGCAGGTGGGCCAGCGCATCAGCAAGCGCTACACCGAGTCGCCCCTGTCGCTGTACCGCGCGGTGCGCTCGCTGAACCCGTCGCCGTACATGATTTACTACGACTTCGGCGACTTTCATGTGGTCAGCGCCAGCCCCGAGATCCTGGTGCGGCAAGAGAACACGCCCGAGGGCACCAAGGTCACGATTCGGCCGCTGGCCGGCACCCGCCCACGCGGCGCCACGCCCGAGCTGGACAAGGCCACCGAGGCCGAGCTGGTGGCCGACCCCAAGGAGCGCGCCGAGCACGTCATGCTGATCGACCTGGCGCGCAACGACATCGGCCGCATCGCCCAGACCGGCAGCGTGAAGGTGACCGAGGCCTTTGCGGTGGAACGTTACAGCCACGTGATGCACATCGTCAGCAACGTCGAAGGCATTTTGAAAGACGGCGTGAGCGGCATGGATGTGCTGAAAGCCACCTTCCCCGCCGGCACCCTGAGCGGTGCGCCCAAGGTGCACGCCATGGAGGTGATTGACCAGCTGGAACCCGTCAAGCGCGGCATCTACGGCGGCGCCTGCGGCTACATCAGCTACGCCGGCGACATGGACCTGGCCATCGCCATCCGCACCGCCATCGTCAAGGACCAGATGCTGCACGTGCAGGCCGCCGCTGGCGTGGTGGCCGACAGCGTGCCCGAGATGGAATGGAAGGAAACCGAGCACAAGGCCCGCGCCCTGCTGCGCGCCAGCGAACTGGTGGAAGAGGGGCTGGAATGATGGCTTTTGAAAGACAGCAGCCGAACGCAGAGGGCGCAAAGGTCTCGCAGAGCGCGCAGAGCGATGCGTTGTGGATCGAGAACGAGCTTTCGCACACGGTGATCGGCGCGGCCGTCGAGGTGCAGCGGGTTCTGGGCACCGGCTTGCTGGAGAGTGCCTACGCCGCCGCTTTGGCGCTGGAGCTGGCTGAGCGGGGCCTCACGTTCGAGCGCGAATGGCCGCTTCACGCCCACTACAAAGGCCAGCCCTTGGGCGTGGCCTACCGTGCCGACTTTTTGGTGCAGGATCGCCTGCTGCTTGAGCTGAAGGCGGAAGAGGCCGTGACGGCAGCGCACCGGGCGCAGTTGTTGTCGTACCTGCGGGTTTCAGGTCGCAAACTGGGCTTGCTCATCAACTTCCACGTGTTCCCGGTGGTCAAGGGCGTGGCACGGGTGGTGAACCAGCTATGAAAACCCTGAAAGCGCCCTCTGCGTTCGGCGGCTCAAAAGCCTTCCCAAGGAGTTCATCATGAAGCTCTTGATGATCGACAACTACGACAGTTTCACCTTCAACATCGTGCAGTACTTTGGCGAACTGGGCGCCGAAGTCACCACGCTGCGCAACGACGAGGTGACGCTGGACGAGCTGCAAGCCATGTTCCAGCGCGGCGAATTCGCCCGCCTGTGCATCAGCCCCGGCCCCTGCTCACCCGCCGAGGCGGGCGTGTCGGTGGCGGCGATTCAGCACTTTGCCGGCAAGCTGCCGGTGCTGGGCGTGTGCCTGGGCCACCAGGCCATTGGCACAGCCTTTGGTGGCCAGATCGTGCGTGCGCAAACGCTGATGCACGGCAAGACCAGCACCGTCACCACCACCCAGCAAGGGGTGTTTGCCGGCCTGCCCGAGCAGTTCACCGTCAACCGCTACCACTCGCTGGCCATAGAGCGCGCCAGCTGCCCGCCCGAGCTGGAAATCACCGCCTGGACCGACGACGGCGAAATCATGGGCGTGCGCCACAAATCGCTGGATGTGGAAGGCGTGCAGTTCCACCCCGAAAGCATCCTGACCGAGCATGGGCATGCGATGTTGGCGAACTTCCTGGTGCGCTGAAGCCCAGCGGTACTCGCCCGGGGTGGGTACAACATGTACAATAATTTGTTCAAGTTAAGTGGGGTTTCCCATGCGCGTCATGACCTACTCCGAAGTCCGCAACAACCTCAAAGCCGTGCTGGACACGACGATTGACGATGCGGATGTGACGGTGATCCACCGCCGCGACAACGAAGACGCGGTGCTGATGGGCCGTGCGCACTATGAAAGCTTGCTGGAAACGCTGCACCTGCTCTCCAGTCCAGCCAACGCGCGGGCCTTGGCCGAGGGCGTGGCGCAGGACAAGGCGGGGCAGGCCCAGCCACGCACCTTGCTCGACCCGGCCGCCTGACTGGACATGCACGAAAAGCCATGCGCCGCATCTGCTTTGTGCCTCGCGCTTGGGACGACTATGTCTTCTGGCAGGGCCAGGACAAACGTACCCTCAAGCGCATCAACCAGCTCATCGAAGCCTGTGTGCGCGAACCCTTTGCCGGCATCGGCAAGCCCGAGCCGTTGCGCGAGAACCTCAGCGGCTACTGGAGCCGCCGCATCGACGACACCCACCGCCTGGTCTACCGCGCGACGGACGAGGAACTGGTGGTCATCGCTTGTCGTTATCACTACGGTTTCTGATCGTGTACTGCCACCGCCATACGGCAAACAACTTCAATATCGATAGCTGATCATCAAATATCCACGCCGACATGCCGGGGTTTTAATACCCATAATTTCAGGCGTACCGGCCAACCGAAAAAATCGAATCCGACGAGGAGCCCCATCCATGATCACCCCCCAAGAAGCCCTGCAGCGCACCGTTGAACACCGCGAAATCTTTCATGACGAGATGCTGCACCTGATGCGCATGATCATGAAAGGCGAAATCTCGCCCCTCATGATTGCCGCCATCACCACCGGCCTGCGCGTCAAGAAGGAGACCATTGGCGAGATCACCGCCGCCGCGCAGGTCATGCGCGAGCTGTCCACCAAGGTGCCGGTGGCCGACCGCACGCACCTGGTCGACATCGTGGGCACGGGCGGCGACGGCTCGCACACCTTCAACATCAGCACCTGCGCCATGTTTGTGGCGGCGGCAGCGGGCGCCAAGGTGGCCAAGCACGGTGGGCGCAGCGTTTCATCCAAGTCGGGCAGCGCCGATGCCATGGAGGCGCTGGGCGTCAACATCAACCTGACGCCTGAGCAGATTGCGCGCAGCATCGCCGAGACGGGCCTGGGCTTCATGTTTGCGCCCAACCACCACCCGGCCATGAAAAACGTGGCGCCGGTGCGCAAGGAGATGGGCGTCAAGACCTTCTTCAACATCCTGGGGCCGCTCACCAACCCGGCGGGGGCGCCCAATATCTTGATGGGCGTGTTCCACCCCGACCTGGTGGGCATCCAGGTGCGCGCGCTGCAGCGCCTGGGCGCCGAGCACGCCGTGGTCGTCTACGGCCGCGACGGCATGGACGAGGTGAGCCTGGGCGCCGCCACGCTGGTGGGCGAGCTGAAAGGCGGCGAAATCACCGAATACGAGATTCACCCCGAGGACTTTGGCCTGCAGATGATGAGCAACCGCGCCTTGCGCGTGGAGACGCCCGAGCAATCCGTCGCCATGCTGCGCGGCGTGCTGGCGGGCGAGGGCGGCGCGGCGCGCGACGTGGTGGCGCTGAACGCCGGCGTGGCGCTGTACGCGGCGGGCGTGGCGGCGGATATGAAGGCGGGTGTCGACAAGGCGCGCGCGGCCTTGGACTCGGGTGCGGCCAAGGCCAAGCTGGACCAGGTGGTGGGGTTCAGCCAGCAGGCTCAAGCGGGTTGATATATACTTTGATATCTATCTAATGCCTCGGCAGGAGCTTGCCATGCCGCAAACCGCCAAGATTTTTGCCACTGGCCGCAGTCAGGCCGTGCGCTTGCCGCTGGAATACCGGTTTGAGGAGAAAGAGGTTTTCATCCGCCGAGACCCGGTCACGGGCGACGTGATCCTCTCGCGCCGCCCCGAGTCGTGGGATGGCTTTTTCAAGCTGTTGCCAGACGCGGAGGTGCCCGCCGACTTTCTGACCGAGGCGGATCGGCAGCAAGGCGAACATCTGCGCGATCCTTTCGCGGATGACGCCGGGGCAGGCGCGGCCGGTTGATGCTCTGGCTGCTGGACACCAACATCGCCAGCCTGGCCCTGCGCGGCGACGCCGCCGTGCTGCGCCGGCTGGCCGCCGTGCCCATGCACCAGGTGAAGATGTCCGCCGTCACGCAGGCTGAGCTGCTGTATGGCCTGGCCAGGCGCGACCATCCGGCCAGGCTGGCCGCGCTGGTGCAGGCCTTCATCGCGCGGGTCGAGCCGCTGCCATGGACGCCGCAGGTCGCCACCGTCTACGGCCGACTGCGTGCCCGCTGCGAGGCGCAGGGCACCCCGCTGGCGCCACTGGACATGATGATTGCCGCCCACGCGCAGGCACTCGCGCAGGTCGAGCCGACCACCTTGGTCTCGCGCGATCAGGCCTTTGCCCGCGCGCCACTGGGCTTGCCCTTGGAGGACTGGACATGAGCAGCATCTGGCAAGACGAAGGCACCTGGATCGCCCTGGGCGTTTCGCTTTTGTTTCTGGTGGCGGCCTTTGTGCTGCACCGAGTTTTCGTCAAAATCCTGAAGACCCCGGCGCCGGACAAGCGCGAAAAGCTATTAAAAAATGAGTGATATTCTGAACAAGATCGTCGACGTCAAACGTCAGGAAGTGGCGGCGGCGCTGAAAAAAGTGCCCCTGGCCGCCATGCGCGCCGACGCGGAGAGCCGCGTGCTCACGCGCGACTTCGAGGGCGCGCTGCGCGCCAAGATCGCCGCCGGCCAGGCCGCGGTGATTGCCGAGATCAAGAAGGCCAGCCCCAGCAAGGGCGTGATCCGCGCCGACTTCGTGCCGGCCGACATCGCGCAAAGCTACGCCGTCGGCAACACCGATCGGGGCGGCCAGGTGAGCGCCGCCTGCCTGTCGGTGTTGACAGACAAGCAGTTCTTCCAGGGCAGCGTGGACTACCTGAAGCAGGCGCGCGCGAGCTGCGCGCTGCCGGTGCTGCGCAAGGACTTCATGATCGACCCCTACCAGGTCTACGAAGCGCGGTCCATGGGGGCCGACTGCATCCTGCTGATCGCCGCCTGCCTGCAAGACACCCAGATGGCCGAGCTGGAAGCTATCGCCCACGACCTGGGCATGGCTGTGCTGGTGGAGGTGCACGACGCGGCCGAGCTGCAGCGCGCGCTCAAGCTCAAGACGCGCCTGGTCGGCATCAACAACCGCGATCTGCGCACCTTCGAGGTGTCGCTGGACGTCACCCTGGGCATGCTGGCCGACGTGCCCGCCGACCGCCTGCTGATCACCGAAAGCGGCATCGCCACCCGCGCCGACGTGGCGCGCCTGCGCGAGGCGGGCGTGCACGCCTTTTTGGTCGGCGAGGCCTTCATGCGGGCCGAGGAGCCGGGGGAGGCGCTGGGTGAGTTGTTCAGCTGATTGCTACTCTATTTGTGGCTGTCCGGGCTGTATTTCCTAGCCCCACCGCCTGATTCAATGCCTGAAAATCCGACGCAACAGGCCCTGTGGGCCGATCCGGTCGCCGATGAGGTGACGGACCAGTCGGCCGCCTGGCCGCCGGGCGTGGAGCGCATCGCCCCTGGCTGGCGCTCGCTGGTGGACGAATTTGCCGCCAGCGCGGCCGGCTGCAGCGTGCGTGAGCATTTGGCGGGCCGCCAAGCGGCGGGCGCCACCGTCTACCCGCCCCAGCCGTTGCGCGCGCTGCAACTCACCCCGCCCGAGGCGGTGCGTGTCGTCATCCTAGGCCAAGACCCCTACCACGGCCCCGGGCAGGCCAATGGGCTGGCTTTCGATGTGGGCGCCGGCGTCAAAACGCCGCCCAGTCTGCGCAATATCCTCAAGGAACTGGCGCGCGACCACGGCCGGCCGCCCCAGCCGGCCGGCTTGCTGGAGCACTGGGCGCGCCAGGGCGTGTTGCTGCTCAACACCAGCTTGACGGTGGAGGCTGGGCAAGCCGCCAGCCACGCCAAACTGGGCTGGCAGGCGTTGACACATCGAATTTTCAAGACCTTGGCCGAAAGTGAGCGGCCGCTTGCTTTTCTGCTCTGGGGCGGGCACGCCCAGGCCATGCGGCCACCGGCAGCGCCGGCGCGCCACCTGTGGCTCACGGCGAACCACCCCTCGCCCCTGTCAGCGCTGCGCCCGCCCGAGCCCTTCATCGGCTGCGGGCATTTCCGGCGCGCAAACGCTTTTTTTCAGGCCCAGGGCGGCGCGCCCATCGACTGGCTGGGAAGCCCCGCGGCCTGAGGGTCGGCGCGCGAGCGCCGGCGTGGCTGATTTGCGACAGCAGGGGAGGCGTGATCCGTGGGCTCGCGCCCCTCCAAGGGCGCGGGCGGGGCCCACCGGCATCGCGCCAATTTGACTGCCGCACTGGAATAAGCCGAGGCGTTTTGCTAGCATCGCCGCGCACAAGAACGTGGGGCGGGATAGGCATGGGCCGCAAACAGAACCTTTATGAATTGCTCGGTCTGGGGGAGCATGCGTCCACGGAGCAGGTCCGGGAGGCTTTCCTGCGCCGTTCCGACGAAGTGCGCGCCAACGCAGCGGGCCTGCCGGCGCAGCAGGTGACCGACCGCCTGCAGCTGTTGAAGCTGGCGCTGTCCACGCTGATCGACCCGGTCACGCGCGACGCCTACGACCGCAAGCTGCGCGTGCAGTCCCGGATGCCGCTGGTGGTGGGCGGGGTGCCGACGGACGGCCCGGCCGGGGTCTCGTCCACGCGCGCCGATGCGCTGTCGATGCGCGCCGACGCGCTGTCGCTGCGTGCCGACGCGATGCTGCTGCGCTCCGGCGCCGGGCTGGGCGAGCGCGCCGGCGCGGGGTTCTTGCAGACCGCCGCCGGGGGCTTTTTGCAGCGACTGGCCAACGCCATCGGGCTGCTGGTCATCGTCGGTATCTTGGCGGCGCTGGCGGGCCGGTTCTTCTTCAGCAGCCCGTTGCGCCAGCAGGCCGAGATGGAAACGCGCCAGAGCAAGGCCGCCGAGCAGGCGGCGCTGCAGGAGTACTACCAAGCCCACGGGGTGCGCCCGGCCAACATGGCGGAGCTGCAACTGCTGGAGGCCCAGCGCCGCGGCCAGGAGGTCGAGCAGCGGCAGGTGCGGCAGGACGAGGAGAAGAAGGCGCGCGAGGCCCAGCGCTTCGAGGACGATGCGCGCCGCCGCGCCGAGCAGGTCAGCCGCGACCTGCAGCAGTCCGAGGCATTGGCGCGACGCGAGGCGCAGGCAGAGGCCGACCGGGCCGCCCGTGAGGCCGCGCGCAAGGAGCAGCTGGAAGCCTACAAACAGGCCGAGGAGCGGCGTCGGCAGCAGGAAAACGAGCGTCAGTGGCGCGAAATCCTGCGCCGATGAACGCGTCCGCCCGGATGCGCCGCCTGGGGCTGGGCGCGCTGCTGGCGGCGGGGCTGGCGGGCGCTGGGGGCTGCGGCCAGAAGGCGCCGACGCCCGAGCAGTTCGTGGGCAAGTGGCGGTCCTCGCGCATGAGTGCCGGGCCGCTGTACCTGAGGGCGAATGGCGAGTGGGAAATCCGCGCGGACGCCGACGACAAGGCCATGCAGTACGGCATCTGGGAGCTGAATGGTCGCAGCCTGGTCTGGTACATCAAGCAGGATGGGCGCCTGATGCGCGAGGGCAATGCCATTGTGTCGGTGGCTCCCCAACGCTTTGAGCTGCGTGAGCAGGACGGTTCGGTCACGCGCTTCGAGAGGCTCGATTGAGCCACTACGACACGCTGGAGGTGGTGTCCCACGCCAGCGCGGAAACCATCCGCGCGGCCTACCGGAGCCTGATGCAGCGCCACCACCCGGACAAGCACCCGGGGGACGCCGCCATGGCCGCGCGCGCCGCGCAACTGACCCAGGCCTACGAAGTGCTGTCGGAACCCGCACGGCGCGCGGCGTACGACCAAGGCCTGGCCCGGGCGCTGGCGACCCCCGAGCGCGGCGCGGCGCGGGATGCGGGCGCCGGCACCGCAGCCGCGGCGGCCGAAGCGCTGGCCGCGCGCCGCGCCCGTCTGGCGGCGGTGCGGGGCCAGGCGCGCCCACCGCGGCGGCCGGTGCCCAAGTGGTTGTGGGTCGTCAGTGTCACCGGGGTGGTGCTGGCCGGGTTGTGGTGGGGTCAGAGCCGGGTCTTGGCGCCGCCGACGCAGGAGCTGGCAAGCTTGCGGCGCCTGGTGGAAGCCCCGGACACGCCGGAGGCCCAGCGCCGGGAGCTGCTTGGGCGCAAGGAGGCCTGGATGGCGCGCGACCCCACCCTGCGGCGCCTGACGCAGGAGGCGCAAGCGCGCGACCGCGCGGCGCGAGCCTTCGTGCTGATCGACACGCCGCTGCGGGTGGTGGTGGGCGGTGCGGGGGGCGGGACAGGCGCCTGGAGCGCGGCGGAAATCGAGATCCCGGAGATCGACCTGATCGTGGGCAGCTTCGAGTCGGCGCGCACGCTGGCGCACCTGGACCGGCACCGCGCCCGGCTGGTGCGGGAGCTGGGCGAGCGCCTGGCGCGCGAGGATGCGTCGGTGCTGGCGCGGCCGTATGCGCGGGAGCAACTCACGCGCATCGTGCTGGAATCCGTGAACCAGAGTATTGGGGCCGATGCCCGGCAAGAGTACCCCTCGACCTGGTGGGAGTCTCCGGGCCGGCATGGCGTGGCGGAGGTGGTGTTGCGCCAGGGCTTCGAGCTGCTGCGGCTGCAGGCCTTCCGATAAGGAGGGGGCTTGGCAGGATTTTGTCAACGTGGCATAATCCCCAGTTCTCTGCCGGAGAGGTGGCCGAGTGGTTAATGGCAGCAGACTGTAAATCTGCCCTCTTACGAGTACGCTGGTTCGAATCCAGCCCTCTCCACCAGCAGATGCGTAGCGAATTGTGAAGAGTCGTCGCGTGCAGCGTACGGCCGGCATGGAGAGCTGCGGAAGTGACGAGGCATTGGCTCACGCGAGGAACGCGTCCTGACGTGGACCTTTGCGGG
>JAIUOM010000096.1 GCA_020161215.1 Pseudomonadota bacterium | reverse complement strand
CCTGACGCTTGGCCGATGCCCCGACCAGGATGTCGCCGTCTTCCTGGTAGGCGACGATGGACGGCGTGGTGCGCGCGCCCTCGGCGTTCTCGATCACCTTGGTGGTGTTGCCTTCCATGATGGACACGCAACTGTTGGTCGTGCCCAGGTCAATGCCGATGATTTTTCCCATGATTGTTCTCTCCTGATGTTCCGAAATGCGTGAATTGGGTGGAATGTCTTGAAGCTGTGGATAAGTAGCGGCTTTTCAAGCGTCCGGGCGGGCTTTGCCGGCCTTATTTGGGGCCCGAGACGGTGACCAGGGCCGGGCGCAGCACCCGGTCGGCGATGGTGTAGCCTTTTTGCAGCACGCTGACCACGGTGTTGGCTTCCTGGCCGGAAGGCACCATGCTGATGGCTTGCTGGTTGGTCGGGTCGAAGCGGCTGCCGGCCGCCGGGTTCACCTCCAGCACCTTGTTGCGCTCCAGCGCGCTGAGCAACTGGCGCAAGGTGGCCTCGGTGCCCTCGCGCAGTTGCTCGGCCGTGGCTTGGTCGATGGCCAGGCCGGCTTCCAGGCTGTCCACCACCGGCAGCAGGCTGTCGGCGAAGGATTCGACGGCGAACTTGCGGTTCTTGGCGATTTCCTCATCGGCACGGCGGCGTGCGTTCTGGGCTTCGGCCTGGGCGCGCAGGGTCTGGTCGTTCAGCTCGCCCAGTTGGGCCTTGAGCGAGGTCAATTCGGCCTCGGTGCTGGCCAGTTGGGCGTGCAGGTCGCCCTGCTCGACGGCGGCGGCGGCCTCGCGCTCCTCGGGGCTCAGTGGGGGATCAAAGATGCCGTTGGACGGCTGGGCGGGGTGCGGGTACTTCGGGTGGGTCATGTCGTCTCGTTCCAAGAGTCGCTTGTTTGATGTGTTTTTGCGCTTTCTCAGGTGGTTGCGGCGGGCCGGTTTTCAAGGGGTTTGCACGCGGCGAACGGCCGGAAAACCGCCCATTTTGGCCGAATGACGGCCTTGGAGCCGCCTGAAAACGCGCAAGCCGCCCCGTGGGGCGGCTTGTCAGGGGGCAGGGGGGCCGGGAGTCAGCCCGACACGCCCAGCAGTTCGACGTCGAACTTCAGCGTGGCGTTGGGGGGAATCACGCCGCCAGCGCCGCGGGCGCCGTAGCCCATCTCGGGCGGGATGATCAGGGTGCGCTGGCCACCGACCTTCATGCCGGCCACGCCTTCGTCCCAGCCCTTGATGACCATGCCGCCGCCCAGGGGGAACTGGAACGGGTCGTTGCGGTCGCGGCTGGAATCGAACTTGGCGCCTTGCTGGCCGTTGGCGTACAGCCAGCCGGTGTAGTGCACGGTGACGGTGTGGCCTTTGCGGGCTTCGGCGCCGCTGCCGAGGCGGGTGTCGGTGATCTGCAGGCCACCGGGGGTGTTCTGGGTCATGCTTGAATTACTCTGTTTTTAATAGCTGCACAGGATTTCTGGACGCCGACAGAAGCCGGTTTTGATGCCCAGACAGGCGGGCGCTTATTTCTTCTTGGCCTGGGCCGCGACCCAGCGGGTGGCGAAGGCTTGCAGGTCGGACAGGCGCTTGACCAGGTCGGCGCCGCTGGGCGTCAGGCTGTAGCCGTCGGAGCCGTGCGTGACCAGGGTGGCGGCGCGCAGCTCTTTCAGGCGGGTGTTCAGTGTGTTGGGGGTGATGCCGCCCACGCTGTCTTGCAGCAGGCGGAAAGTCTGGGGGTGGCCGTCGCGCAGGGCCCACAGCACACGGATGGCGTAGCGCGCCTCCAGCAGCGCCAGCAACTGGCCTGTCGCGGCGTTTTCTTTGGAACTCATGTCAGGCTTCTCCTCAGGGCGCGCGCCAGGGCGCATGAAGATGACTATATCGCAAATTTGTAGCACGCTAGCAGTTTCATAGCTCGCGGCGACGTCGGGACGTGGGGTTGGCGCTACAACTTCGGGAATCCCCCGGGAAGAACCGGGTAAACCCTTAGGGGTGGTAAACCTTCCGCAGCAGGCGGATCAGGGTCTTGCGCTCGGCCGCCGTCAGGGCGCTGGCGGCGTCGTTTTCCAGCTGGGTGGCGGTGATTTCGGCCTGTTGCATGAGCGCCTGGCCCTCGGGCGTGAGGTGCAGGCCCAGGGCCCGGCCATCCACCGGGTGCGGTTGGCGCGTGAGCAGGCCGCGTTTTTCCAGCGCCCCGATCTTGCCGACCAGATTGGGCGGCAGCAGGTTCAGCACGTCGCACAACTGCTTGGAGGTGATGCCGGGGTTGTGGGTGATGACGGACAGGAGGGAGAAATCCACCGGCCGCAGCCCATAGGGCGCCATGCGGGGCAGAAATTCGCCGATCACCCGCAGCGCCGCTCGGCGTGCGTTGTAGCCCAGCAGCGATTCCAGGTAGCGCGTGTCCACCTGGGCCACCCAGGGCGTGGGCGCTTGCGGCACCGGCGCCGGGCGGCGGCGCGTGGCCGCTTCAGGGGGGATCGGGACGCGGTCGTTCATAGCAGGCGGTAGACGCGCACCAGCACCGCCTGGCGCGGCCGCAGGCTGTGCAGGGTGCCGACGTAGACGTAGTCGTTCAGCCAGCCATGCGGCCCGGCCGGGGCGGTGATGTGGACGTGCGAGAAGCGGTAGTCGGGCCCGCCCTTGGGCGTGCGCACCAGCACCTGGTTGCGCACGGTGAGGATGGCGCCGTCGTCGGTTTGCATCTCGTACAGGGCGTCGAGCTGGCGGGCGCCGTCGGCGCGCACCAGTTGGCGGTCGGCGCCGCCGGCCAGCACCTTGCCCTTGAGCCGGGGCCCGTGAAAGCTGCCGCCGGTAATCGGCACCAGGCGGCGCTCGCCCAGCGGGCTTTGGCCCAGCGCCAGGGTGGGGTCGAGTTCGACCACGGCTTCGTAGACCAGCTCACTGCGCGGCAGCACCACCGGGATGTCGGCCGGCTGGGGGCCAGCGCCCGCGGGCGGCATGGGCGAGGTGGCGGCGGGCGTTTGTGCGCAGGCCGCCGCCGCGGTCAGCAGCAGGGGCATGGCCAGCAGGCGCAGCAGTCGGCAGGCCAGGAACCGACGGGTGAGGGCGATGGACATGGCGGCTCCTTGGGCGAGTGGTTGGCGAGAGTGTGACGAACGAATCGGTTCTTCATCGTGACGCGGCACATGAAACGCTGCTGTCTCCACCAGGGGCCGCTCCGCTGCCAACCGTTTCGAGGCGCGCCCCTCTGCCAGAAGGCCGCGGAGCAAGGCATGCGGGAAGCCGCCGCGCACGGCCGCCCCGAAGCGGCCGGCTTGCCCCCAAGTGGCGGGAGGTGCCGCAGGCGCGTCGGGGGCGTCTTTACTCACAGGCAAAACTTTCGGCGCGCTCGGCGTCGCCGCCCTGGTAGCGCGCCACCTGCGGGTGCGGGCACAGCAGGCGGGTGCGCGTGGGGCTCCAGTTGGCGGGCAACTCGGGGTTGGGCACGCCGGCGCCGGGGCCGCGCGCGGCGGCCACGACGTGCTCAGGGGCCTGGCCTTGCTCCACCCAGCGCACCAGGGCGCTGAGCAGGTCCATCTGGTCGGCCGCCGGGCCGCCACGGCTGTGGTTCATGCCCGGCACCAGGAACAGGCGCGCGTGCTGAGCGGCCTTGGCGCCGTGTGCGGTGCGAAAGCGCTCGTACCAGGCCATGGTGTCGAGCGCCGAGAACACCGGGTCGGCGCTGCCGTGGGCCACCAGCAGCTTGCCGCCGCGCGCCACGAAATCACGCATCAGCGGGTCGGGCGGGGTCATCATTTGCATCGGCGACTCGGCAAAGGCAGCGTCGGTGGCGGTGATTCGGGCCAGATCGCGCGCCAGACTGAACTGCAGCGCGTAGTCGATCAGCGTGCTGCCCTGGCCGGTAACGACCGCGGGCGAGGCCGGCGGCACGGTGAACACAAAGGCCAACGCCACCGCGTCGCGCGGGCCGACGCTGTTGACCAGCTTCCACTGCGCCCAGTCGCGGCCGCGCACGCCCGCATCCCACACCATGGGCGCGTAGACAGGCTGGCCTTGTGCGGTCTGAGGGCCGGCGAACAGGCGGGCCAGCGCGGCTTTTTGCGCCGCGGGCAGGCAGGCCGCCACAGTGGTGGCGGGCGGGGGCGGGCAGACGGGAATGTCGCGCTCAGGGTCAAACGCACGCTGGCAGCCCGCCACGTCGCCGACCCAGCCGTCGGCCAGGCCGTCGAGTGCGTCGCAGCGCTGCAGCACGGCCTGGGCCAGCACGCCCAGCTGGGCGGCAGGCAGGGCGGTGCTCAGGTCCAGCAGGCCGGTTTTGTCGTCCTTGCGCGCCAGCGGGGCGAACTGCTGGGCGCCCCACACCTGGGCCACGGCCGCGCGCGGCAGGTTGAAGCCGGGCGCCGTTGCCAGGATGCCGTCATAGGCATCGGGCAGGCGAGACGCGGTGACAAAACCATGCCGCCCGCCGTTGGACGTGCCCACCAGGTACGAGCGCGCGGGCGGCTTGCCGTAGTAGCGCGCGATCAGCGCCTTGGCCATGGGCGTGAGCTGGGCCACCGCGTTGTAGCCATAGTCGCGCCGGGCCTGCGGATCGCGCCCGAACACGCCGCCGCCGATCGGTGCGCTGCGGTCAAAAGCGTGGCCGGCGTCCGAGCTGATGACGGCAAAGCCCCGCAGCAGCCCGTTGCTGGCCGGGCCGCCGCCCAGGATGTCGCCGTAGGCGGGGGTAGCAAAGCCGTCCAGCCCGCCATTGGCCTGGTAGAAGAAGCGCCCGTTCCAGGCCGCGGGCAGCCGCATCTCGAAGCCGATGGCGTAGGGCTTGCCATCGACGGCGCTCACGCGCTCGTGCATGGCGCCCTTGACCAGGCAGTGCGCCGGCATGGGCTCGGCGATGCCGGGCAGCTTGATCGCGCCAGCGGCCACGCTTTCGGCCGAGGCAATGCGGGTGCCGGCGTGGCTGAACTGGCTGGCGATCTGCGCGCAGTCCAGCACCGGGGCGCCGTCCGTGACCGGGGGCGGCGCGCTGGCGCAGCCGGCCAGCAGGGCGGCGACCAGCGCCGCGGTCGTCATCGGGGCGCAGCTGCGCGCAGCGTGCTTAAGCATCGGTGGTCTCCATCGCCTGAACAATCTGAAGCCGCATGGCCAGCTCGGGCAGCACCCAGCGGCCAAAGGCGCGGGCGGGTGCCTGCCAGCGGGCCGCAGCCGGCGCGCAGCGGGCGATGCGCGCCCAGGCCCAGGCCAGCAGGGCCACGGCCACGGCGCGCAGGTAGTCGTCGGCCACGTGGTAGGCCAGCGCGGCATCCTGCGTGCAGCGCGCGGCCAGGGCGCGGGTGGCGTCTTGCAATTGCTGCAGCGCGGCAGCGGTCGCCTCATCGGTGTCGGCCTGCAACTGGTCCAGCAGGGCGCACAGCGCGGCGCCGCCGTCGGGCAGCACCTTGCGCACCAGCAGGTCGATCGCCTGGATCTCGTTGGTGCCCTCGTAGATCATGGCCACGCGGGCGTCGCGCACGTGTTGCTCGATGCCCCATTCGCGCACATAGCCGTGGCCGCCAAACACCTGCAGGCAGTCGCTGCCGCCGTGGAAGGCCTGGTGCGTGAAGGCGCTTTTCAGCACCGGCGTGGTCAGCGCGCACCAGCGCTCGGCGTCGGCGCGGCGCTGGGCGTCGGGGTGGTGGCGGGCCATGTCCAGCTCGATGGCGGTCTGGTAGGCCAGCACGCGGCCGCCATCGATCCAGGCGCGCTGGGTGTCCAGAATGCGCTGCATCGCCGGATGCTCAATGAGCAGACTGGTTTCGCGTGCCCCCGGCGCCCGCATCTGCCGCCGATCGTGCGCGTAGGCGTCGGCCTTTTGCCAGGCGGCGCCCAGCAGGCCCACGCCTTGCAGGGCCACGTGCAGGCGGGCAGCGTTCATCATGACGAACATGGCGGCCAGGCCCTTGTCGGGCGCGCCGACGATCCAGCCCCTGGCTTCGTCAAAGCGCATCACGCAGGTGGGGCTGCCGTGCAGGCCCATTTTTTCCTCGATGCGCTCGCAGAACACCGCCGAGCGCGTGCCATCTTCGTAAAACTTGGGACAAAGAAACAGCGACAAGCCCTTGGGCCCCGGCGGGGCGTCGGGCAGGCGCGCCAGCACCAGGTGGACGATGTTGTCCGTCAGGTCGTGCTCGCCGCCGGAGATGAAGATCTTGGTGCCCGACAGTTTGACGCTGCCATCGGCCTGCGGCACGGCGCGGGTGCTGGCGGCGCCTAAGTCACTGCCGGCGTGCGGCTCGGTCAGGCACATGGTGGCCAGCCATTCGCCGGTGGCCAGTTTTGACAGGTAGCGCGCCTTCAGCTCATCGCTGCCATGGTGCTTGAGGCATTCGTAGGCGCCGTGCAGCAGGCCGGGCGCCATGGTCCAGCCGTGGTTGGCGGCGGAAAGGTTTTCGTACAGCACCGCCTCCAGCACGGCGGGCAGGCCCTGGCCGCCGTCGTCGGGCGCGGCCGACAGGGCGGGCCAACCGGCTTGCCAGAAGGCCTGGTAAGCATCCTTGAAGCCGGGCGCCATGGTGACGGCGCCGTCCTTCCACTGCGCGCCGGTCTCGTCGCCCATGCGGTTGAGTGGGGCGATCTCGCCGTCGATGAACTTGCCCATCTCGTCCAGCAGCTGGCGCATCAGCGCGGCGTCGGCGTCGGCAGCCTCTGGCAGTGCGGCGAGTTGGCTGGGGGCGTCCAGCACGTCGAGCAGGACAAAGCCAATGTCCTCGGTGGGCATGCGGTAGGCGTTCATTCGCTACTAAATCAAGAGCTGGAAATGATTTATGGGCGCCGGCATCTGCCCAAAAACAATGAAAAACGGCCCGCGCGCGGCGGGCCGTGCGCGTGGTGCGCGGGCCGCCAGCGGCTTATTCGACCTTGAATTCGCCGTTGGTGACTTTCATCATCACGCCGGTCTCCGGCGTGTAGCCCCAGTGGTCGGCGGCCGTCCACTCCAGCACGCCGTGCGCCAGGGTGGTGCGGCCCATGGATTCGAAGGCGTCGCGCAGGGCGGTGCGGAACTCGGGCGTGCCGGGCTTGGCCTTCTTGAGCGCCATCGGCACGGCTTTTTCAAGCACCAGGATCGAGTCGTAGGCGTGGCCGGCGAACTGGTTGCGCGAGCCGGGGCCGTAGGCCTTTTCGTACTGCTGCACGAACTTGATGGCTTCCTTCTTGGACGGGTGGTTGTCGGGCAGCTGCTCGGCCAGCACGGCCGGGCCAGAGACCACGAAGGTGCCTTCCACCGCCTTGCCGCCCACGCGCATCAAATCGCGCGTGGCGGCGGCGTGCGTCTGGTAGATCTTGCCCTTGTAGCCGCGCTCGGCCAGGGCCATCTGCGGCATGGCGGCGCCGGAGCCCGAAGCCACCACCAGGATGGCGTCCGGGTTGGCCGACACCAGCTTCAGCGCCTGGCCGGTCACGCTGGTGTCGGCGCGGGCAAAGCGCTCCACCGGGCCGAACTTGATGCCGGCTTTTTCGGCCTGCGGTTTGAAGTCGTTCAGCCAGGTCTCGCCGTAGGCGTCGGCGTAACCGAGGAAGCCCACCGACTTGATGCCCTGCTTTTTCATGTGCTCGATGACGGCGTGGCCCATCACCGCATTGGACTGCGGCAGGCGGAACACCCACTTGTCCTTGCCGGCCGGCAGGGCGGCGGGCGACCAGGCCAGTTGCGGCGTGCCCGACTCGTCGGCCACCTGGGCCACCGCGATGGCCACCGGCGTGGCGACCGAGCCCATGATGACGTCGGCCTTGTCGTCGGAAACGAATTTCTTGGCCGCCTTGACGCCGTTGGTCGGGTCGGTGGCGTCGTCCATGACGATCACGTTCAGCTTCTGGCCGGCGATTTCCTTGGGCCACAGCTTGACCTGGTTGCCCACCGGAATGCCCAGGCCCGAGGCCGGTCCGGTGAGCGGCGCGATGACGCCGACGGTGATGTCGGCCAGCGCCACGCCGCTGGCGGCCAGCGCGGTGACGGCGACGAGGGCCTTGAGTTGGAAGCGTTTCATGGGGTTGTCTCCTGGTCTAGGGGGCGGGTGGAAAAAACGAAGAAAGAGGTTTCAGCTGCACTGTTCGCGGATGAAATCGGGCACCGGAATGGCCTTGATGCGGTCCGGGTCGCCGTCGGGGTGGACGACGAAGGCGCGCGTCTCGCGGCCCTCGCACAGCACCTGGCCGTCCTTCATCACCACGTGCTTTTGCACGAAGGTCTTGGCGGCCCAGGATTCGACACTGGTGTGCACCTCCAGCGTGTCGCCGTAGGTGGCCGGGCGCATGAACTTGGTGTGGATTTCCAGCAGTGGCGTGCCGATGATGCCGGTGGTCTTTTTCAGCTCGCGCCAGGGCGGCACCCCGCATTGCATGAAGAAGTCCAGCGACGAGGCGTCCATCCACTTGCTGAAATTGGGAAAGAACACGATGCCCGCCGGGTCGCAGTCGCCGAACATGACTTTGACGGTGTAGACGGTGGTTTTGCTCATGGCTCTACCTGTAAACGCTTATCACTGAGCACTGTTGTAGGGGTTTACTCGGGACCATTGCCCCAGCCCACATTGGCCGCTTCTAACGGCCGCGGAGCAGGCCAAGCCAGCGAACGCCGTGGAAGGGCTTGGCCCGCCCCCTGGCGTTGTCCCCTGGGGGAAGGCGCGAAGCGCCTCAGGGGGGACGTCATCACCTTGGCGCCATCCTGAGGGCCCCGTCCAGGCGAATCACCTCGCCGTTCAGGTGTCCGTTGCTCACGATGTGGCAGGCCAGCTCGGCAAACTCCTCCGGCTTGCCCAGGCGCTGCGGGAAGGGGATGGAGGCGGCCAGCGACTGCTGCACGGGCTCGGGCAGGGTGCGCATCAGCGGGGTCGAGAACAACCCCGGCGCGATGGTGCATACGCGGATGCCGTGCTGCGCCAGATCGCGCGCCATGGGCAGGGTCATGCCGACCACGCCGCCCTTGCTGGCGCTGTAGGCCTGCTGGCCCACCTGGCCGTCAAACGCGGCCACGCTGGCGGTGAACACCATGGCGCCGCGCTCGCCGTCGTCCATGGGCGGCAGGCGGGCAGCGGCGGCGGCAAACAGGCGCGCGGCGTTGTAGGTGCCGATCAGGTTGACGTTGACCACTTTGACAAAGTCTTCCAGCGGCGCCGGGTTGCCGTCCTTGCCGATGACGCGCTTGGCGGCGCCGATGCCGGCGATCTGCATCAGGATGCGCGCCGGCCCGTGGGCGGCGGCGGCCTGGTCGAGGGCGGCCTGCATGCCCTCGGCGCTGGTCACGTCGGCCTGAATCGCCACGCCACCGATGTCGGCTGCGACCTTCTTGGCGTTGTCCAGGTTCACGTCCAGCACGGCGACCTTGGCGCCCAGCCGCGCCAGCTCGCGCGCCGTGGCTTCGCCGAGCCCGGAACCGCCGCCGGTGACGAGTGCGGCCTGACCTTGAATCTGCATCTGAATGCTCCTTTTAAGATAGCTGTCCAGGATGTCCTGGCGCCGGGGAATGGCTGGTTTTATTCAAAATTCCGGGTTAAGCGGCTGGGTTTTCCAGCAGCAGGGCAATGCCTTGCCCGCCGCCCACGCAGGCCGAGCTGATGCCGTATTTCAGGCCCGCGCGCTGCATCTCGCGCGCCACGGTGAGGGTCAGGCGCACGCCGGTGCAGGCCAGCGGGTGGCCGAGCGCGATGGCGCCGCCGTTGACGTTCAGCTTGGCCAAGTCCAGCCCCAGCTCCTTGCCCACGGCCAGGGTTTGCGCGCCCTGGGCTTCGTTGATTTCAAAGCGGCCGATGTCATCGAGCTTGAGGCCGGTGCGCTCCAGCAGCAGGCGGATGGCCGGCGCCGGGCCGATGCCCATGATCTCGGGCGGCACGCCCACGGCGGCGGCGGCCACCACGCGCGCCAGCGGCTTCTTGCCCTGCGCCTTGGCGTAGGCGCCCGAGGCCACCACGGCGGCGGCCGCGGCATCGACCAGCGCGGACGAGTTGCCGCCGGTCTGCACGCCGCCCTCGAACACCGGCTTCAGCTTGGCCAGCACCTCGATGGGCGAGGGGCGGGGGTGCGTGTCCTGCGCCACCTCGGCGATCTTGGCCGGGAGCTTGATGCCGCGCGTCTTGTAGCCCTCCAGCTCAAAACTCTCGGTGACCACGGGCACGATCTCGCCGGCCAGAAAGCCGCTTTGCTGCGCCGCCACCGCCTTGGCAAACGAGGCGGCGGCAAATGCGTCGACCTCCTGGCGCGTGATGCCGTACTTCTTGGCCAGGTTTTCGGCGGTCTGGATCATGTTGATGCCGGCGGCCGGGTCCTTCAGCGCCTCCCACATGTAGTCCTTGAAGCCCACCGGGGCGCCCAGCTTGAAGCCGGTGCGGTGGTCAAACGCGGCGATCGGGTTGCGCGTCATGCTTTCGGTGCCCACCACCAGGGCCGCCTCGCAGGCGCCGCCCTGGATGTGTTCGCCGGCCTGGCGGAACAGCTCGAAGCCGGTGCCGCAGATGCGTTGCACCATGATGGCCGGCACTTCCACCGGCACGCCGGTGTACAGGCCGATGTGGCGCGGCAAGAAGAACTGGAAGAAGTCGCCCGGCGCCATGTTGCCGGTGACCACCGAGCCGATGTCGCCGGCCGGCACGCCGGCGCGCTTCAAGGCTTCGCGCGCCGCCTTGATGCCGAGGTCGGTGGGCGAGATGTGGCCCAGCGCGCCGCAGTAATCCACCATCGGCGTGCGCACGCCGTCCAGCATCCAGACGTCGTCGAAGGCGTTGAAAAATCCCTTGTGGGCCATGGCGGTGTTTCCTTTTTTTTGGGGTTTGGGGCGGGTCAGGGCTTGATGACGCCGTGCCCCGGGGTTTCGTCGTACAGGGCCTGCACCAGCGCATCGCGGTGTTTCAGCACCGCGCGCTGGTTGATGCTGCCCTTGTCGGTGACTTCGCCCAGGTCGATCGAGGGCGGCTCGGCCATCAGCAGCAGGCGCGTGACGCGGTTGGCGCTGCCGGTGGCGGTGAGCGACAAATCGGTGACCAGGCTCTTGAACTTCTCGACCACCGCCGGGTGCGCCAGCACCTCGCGCAGCGGCGCGTCGGCGGCCAGATCGCACAGGGTGCGCACGGCCGGCGTGGGGAAGATCAGCGCGCCGACTTCCTTGCGGTTCAGGCCGGTGACCACCACGTCCTGCACGTAGGGCGCGCCGCCGGCGATCACGCGCCCGCGCAGCGGCCCGACGCTGACGAAGGTGCCGGTGGCCAGCTTGAAATCCTCGGCGATGCGGCCGTCAAAGCGCAGGCCCTGGTGGGTGTCGGCGGGGTCGATCCAGGTCACGGCGTCGCCGGTGCAGAAGAAACCGTCGTCGTCGAAGGCTTCGGCGGTGGCTTCGGCCCCGCGCCAGTAGCCGGGGGTGATGTTGGGGCCACGGTAGCGAATTTCGAGCTTGCCGTCGGTGGGCACCAGTTTCAGCTCCAGCCCCGGCGTGGGCAGGCCCAGATCGCCCGCCTTGACGTTGGGGCTGGTGACGAACAGGCCGTAGGGGCTGGATTCGGTCATGCCCAAGCCGCTGGTCATGACGATGCGCTCGCCAATCTCGCGCTCCTCGCTTTCAAACAGCGAATCCCACACCGGCTGGGCCAGGGCGGCGCCGGCGTAGAAGAACATCTTCACGCGGGAAAGAAAGTTGCGGCGCAGCGCGTCGTCGGCCTTCATCGCGTTGGCGATGGCCTCGAAACCCGTGGGCACGTTGAAGTACAGCGTGGGCGCTATCTCGCGCAGATTGCGCAAGGTCTCGCCGATGAGGGCGGGCGTCGGCTTGCCTTCGTCGATGTAATAGGTGCCGCCGTTATAGATCGCCATGTTGAAGACCTTATTGCCGGCGGCGACATGGCTCCACGGCGCCCAATCGACGAAAACCGGCGGCTCGTCCTTCAAATAAGCGTAGCAATCGAGCACCATCGCCATGTTCGAGCACAGCATGCGCTGGGTCTGGATCACGGCTTTGGGCGTTCCCGTGGTGCCCGAGGTGAACATGAACTTCGCCACGGTGTCGGGCCCGGTTGCGCGATGGGCGGCGTCGGCTTGCGTCGTATCGCCCGCGGAAATCAGATCGCGCCATTCGAGGCGCCGCCCCGCGCCGCGCAAGCCCAGATGCGGCAGATCGGAAAAGACCGCTCGCAACGCGGCGGCGTAGCGATCGGTATCGTCGGCGAACACCGCACCCGGCGTCGTTTGCGCGGCGACTTCCCGCAAACGCCCGAAGCCGTCGCCCGCCAGCGAATAGCCGGTCGATACCGCCGCCGAGGGAATGCCCGCATATTGCGCGCCCAGCGCCATCAACGCATGCGCGATCGAATTGCCGGATAGGATTGCCAGCGGGCGCGCTGGCCCCAATCCCAATTCGAGCAACCGCTGCCCGATCGATCGGATCGACGCCCATAGCTCGGCATAGGAAACGCGTTGCCACGCGCCGTCGGGCCCGCGCTCGGCCATCCAGATCCGATCCGGCGCCACGGCCGCCCAATGCGCGATGCGATCGGATAAGCGATCGGGATAGTCGGGCAACGCGCCGGTCTGCCGGACGAGAATTGATCCGTCCGCCCGGCGCTCCCAAGCGATCTCCGCCCGCCATAATTCGACTTCGCGAAAGCCAATTCCGGCCATTCGGCGCCTCTCCCTAAAAATACTTTACATGGAAACAATCTCCGAAGATAGTATCTCGACCAAGAAGTCGTTCAATGCCGGGAGGATCACCGCCTTATGCCGTTTCTTGTGACCGAGATTCGCGGCGACGTGGCGTTGATCGGGCTCAACCGCCCGGACAAGCGCAACGCGATTTCGGATGCGGTGATCGACGAGATCGAAGCGGCCGTCGACCGCGCCGAGCGCGTGGCGAAGGCCGGAGTCATTCACGGCATCGGTCCGCATTTCTGCGCGGGCCTCGACCTCGCCGAGCATCTGGGCAAATCGCCGATCGACGGCTTGCACGGTTCGCGGCGCTGGCATCGCGTGTTCGATCGCATCCATCGCGGCCGGATCCCCTGGTTCTCCGCGTTGCACGGCGCGGTGGTCGGCGGCGGTTTCGAACTCGCCTCCTCCACCCATGTGCGCGTCGCCGACGAAACCGCATTCTTCGCGCTGCCCGAAGGCCAGCGCGGCATTTTCCTGGGCGGCGGCGGATCGGTCAAAACCGCGCGGCTGATCGGCACGGCGCGGGTCGTGGACATGATGCTGACCGGCCGCAGCGTCGACGCCGCCACGGCGGAGCGCTGGAACATCGTTCAGTACGTCGTTCCCGCCGGCAAGGCGCTCGACAAAGCGGTCGAGCTCGCGACGCGCGCGGCGGGCAACGCGGAATTCTCCAACTACGCGATCATCAACGCGCTGCCGCGCATACAGGACATGGCCAGCGACGACGGGTTGTTGATGGAAAGCTTCGTCTCGGCGTTGACGGCGACCAGCCCCGAAGCGGAAGCCCGGCTCAAAGCGTTCCTCGAAAAGCGCGCGGCGAAGGTCGCGGCCCCCGGCGGCGGCGAATGAATCAGTTCACGCGCGAGGAGATCGAGGCCGAACGCGTCGATCTGGGCGAGATCGAAACGACGCTCGGCTTCCTGCTGCGTATGGCGCAGCTGCGCGCCTTCGCGCATTTCTTCCGCGTATCCGAACTTGGGCTGAAACCCGGCGCGCTGACCGTGCTGTGGGTGATCGCCCTCAATCCCGGTTTGCGCCAAGGCGCCATCGCGCGCCGCTTGATGATCAAGCCGGCACACATGACCAAGCTGGTGCGCGGCATGGCCGACGACGGACTCGTCGAACGTTACGTGCCGCCGAACGATCGGCGCTCGGTTCGCCTGTCGCTGACCAAGACGGGCAAGGCGGTCTACGAGCGCAGCCGCGTGGAAATGCGGCTGATCCATCGCGCCGAGCGCGTTTCGTTGAGCGACCGCGAATACGGCGACTTTGTCGCATTGCTGCGGAAATTCGCCGGCATCGGAGCGAATGGATGATCGACCTTGCGAACATCGTCGCGATCGATTTCCACACCCACGCGGAAGAGCCGTGCGATTGCGCGCGCGACGACGGCTACAACGAATTCCAGGCCGGCATGGCCAAGTATTTCTGCAATCCCGCCGGTGCGAACGGCATGTTGCCGAGCGTCGAGCGCACGGCCGCCTATTATCGCGAACGCAAAATCGCCGCGGTAATTTTCCCGGTCGATGCCGAACGCGAAACGGGTTTCCGGCGCTACGCGAACGAGGAAGTCGCGCGCATCTGCGCCGAGAATTCCGACATCCTGATCCCCTTCGCCTCGATCGACCCCGCCAAGGGGCGCGTGGGCGCGCGCGAAGCGCGCCGCCTGGTGCGCGATTTCGGCGTGCGCGGATTCAAGTTCCATCCGACCATGCAGGGTTTCTTCCCGAACGATCGCATGGCCTATCCGCTATACGAGGCGATCGCCGCCGAAGGTGCGATCTCGCTATTCCATACCGGACAGACCGGTGTGGGTTCGGGCATGCGCGGCGGCATGGGCATGCGCCTCAAATACTCGAACCCGATCCATCTCGACGACGTGGCGGCCGATTTTCCCGACATGCCGATCGTGATGGCACATCCGTCATTCCCCTGGCAGGAGGAAGCGCTCGCCGTCTGCCAGCACAAGCCGAACGTCTATATCGATCTCAGCGGCTGGCGGCCGAAATACTTCCCCGAAATTCTGGTGAAGTACGCCAACTCGCTGCTCAAAAAGAAAATGCTCTTCGGGTCGGATTGGCCGGCGATAACGCCCGACACGTGGCTCGCCGATTTCGCCCAAATGCCGTTCAAGGACGAGGTGCGCCCCCTCATCCTGAAGGAAAACGCAACGAGGCTTTTGAACCTCAAATGAGGCGCACAGGGAGGTTATCATGCGAACGCTCGTCAAGCTTGCGGTCCTCGCCGTAGCGGGGTCGCTCACTCTCGGCACCGCCGTCCACGCACGCGAATTGCGCACCGCCCCCGCCGCACCGCCCGCCCATCCGGCGAACGGCGTGATGTACACCAACTTCGCCAAATATCTGCCCGAAGAATCGAAAGGCCGTCTGACCGCCAAGATCCTCGGGCCCGAGGTCGTCAATCTCGGCCAGATGAAGGACGCGCTACGCAGCCGCATCACCGAGGTCGGCAATCTTCTGCCGCTCTATTTCCCTGCCGATCTGCCGAACATGGCGCTGGCGGGCGAGTTGTCGCTGCTGGGGACCAACCCGCAAGCGACGGCCGCGGCCGTGACCGAGTTCGTCGTCACGTGCGAGCCCTGCCAGCGCGAGATGCGCCGCTTCGGCGTCGTGTTCCTGGGCTCGGGCGCTTCGGACGTCTACGAGATCATGACCAGCAAGCCGGTGCGCAAGCCCGAAGACCTCAAAGGTCTGCGCCTGCGTTCGGGCGGCGCGCCGTGGGCGCGGCTCGCGCAGAATTTCGGCGCCACGCCGGTGCAGATGTCGGTGTTCGATCAATTCGAAGCGATGAACCAAGGCGTGATCGACGGCACGATGGCATCGATCGCCGATTTGATCTCGTTCCGGCTGATCGAGACGGTGAAATATGTCACCTATCTGCCGATCGGGCTCTATCAATCGACGTCGAACTTCGCGACGGCGACCGCGACCTGGGACAGCCTACCGGCCGAGGATCGCGCAGCGATGGCGCGCGCGGCCAACCGCGCCAACACCGACTTCACCCATCGCTGGGGCACGGAGATGGAAAAGGAAGCCGAGGCGGCGGCGAAAGCCAAAGGCATCGAAATGATCCAGCCCGACGCGGCGTTCGTGGCCGCGTTCCAAGCCTTCGCCAAGACCGAGCCCGAAACCGTCGCCGCCCTCAGCGCCAAGAATTTCGGCATCCAGGACGCAGGCGAGCGTATCAAGCGCTTCCTGGCTTTGACCGAGAAATGGACGGCGATAGCGAACTCGGTGAACAGCGATCCCAAGCAGATGGCCGCGAAGCTGCAGGACGAAGTTTGGTCGAAGGTCGATTACGCCAAATACGGCATGTGATCCGGCACGCGCGGGGGCCGGCGAGATCCGGCTCCCGCGGTTTCGCGGAGGAACAATGCGCCCCCTCGCCCGTCTCCATTCGCTTTTGCTCGACGCGCTGGTACTGAT
>JAIUOM010000095.1 GCA_020161215.1 Pseudomonadota bacterium | reverse complement strand
AATGGCCGGCCACCGCCGCCGGCAGCGCCCCGCCCTCTGCGCGCCAGGCGCGCCAGCAGGCCACGCCGGCCACCAGCATCACCGGCTGGGTGTTGGTGGTCAACGCCAGCGCTTCCTTGGGGCCGCCGTGGATCAGCGCGCCAACGTCCTCGCCCAGCGCGTCCGAGGCCTCGCGCAGGGTCTCGCGCACGGCGGGGTGGTCACCCCACACGTCCAGCATGCCAACCGACTGCGAGCCCTGACCGGGAAAGACAAATGCGATGGGTTTCATGGAAAAAACTTCTTTGATAGTAAAAAGCCGCACAGGTCGGCGTCCACACATCCTGTATAGCTACAATTTTAGTAGCACCGCGCCCCAGGTGAAGCCACCGCCAACACCTTCCAGCAACAGCGTCTGCCCCGGCTTGATCTGGCCCGTGCGCACGCCGTGGTCGAGCGCCAGCGGAATCGAGGCGGCCGAGGTGTTGCCGTGTTCCTGCACCGTGACGATCACCTTGTCCAGCGGCAGGTGCAGCTTCTTGGCCGTGCCCTGCATGATGCGGATGTTGGCCTGGTGCGGAATCAGCCAGTCGATGTCCGACTCTTGCAAGCCGGCCTTGGCCAGCACGGCGCGCGCGGCCTTGTCGAGCACGCCGACGGCCAGCTTGAACACGGCCTGGCCGTCCATCTTCAGCAGCGGATCGCCCAGCACCTGCCCACCGGAGACATGGCCGGGCACGCACAGAATGCCGACGTGCCGACCGTCGGCGTGCAGATCGGTGGCCAGCAGGCCCGGCTTGTCGCTGGCCTCCAGCACCACGGCGCCGGCGCCGTCGCCGAACAGCACGCAGGTGGTGCGGTCCTTGAAATCGATGATGCGGCTGAACACCTCGCTGCCGATCACCAGCGCGCGGCGCGCCGTGCCGTTGGCGATCAACGCGTCGGCCACCGTCAGGGCGTAGACGAAGCCGCTGCACACCGCCTGCACGTCAAAGGCCGGGCAGCCCAGCAGGCCAGCCCCCTCGGCGCCAAAGGCCTGGGCCAGCTTGTGCTGCACGATGGTGGCGGTGGAGGGAAACACCATGTCCGGCGTGGACGTGGCCACCACGATCAGATCGATGTCGGCCGGGCCGACCCCAGCCGCCTGCATCGCCGCGCGCGCCGCCGGCACCGCCAGCTCGCTGGCCGGCACGTCGGGGGCGGCGAAGTGGCGCGCCCGGATGCCGGTGCGCTCAACGATCCACTCGTCCGAGCTTTCGATGCCGCGCTGGGCCAGTTCGGCCACCAGTTCGTCGTTGGTCACGCGGCGCGGCGGCAAGTAGCTGCCGGTGCCGGCGATGCGGGAATGGCGACGATTCATGGGGTGCTCTGTCCTTGTGCGTACTGGCCGCGAAACATCCGAACGGCCCGCGCCGGGCGGTTTCAGCGCCCTTCGCCCGCCGCCACGACGGCGGGCGCCGCCGGCAGCAACGCGGCATGGGCGATGCGCGCCTGCACGCGCGCCAGCAATTGGTTGCTGGCGGCATCATACGCGCGCCGCAACGCGTGCTCGAAGCCCAGCACGTCGGCGGAGCCGTGGCTTTTGAACACCAAACCGCGCAGGCCCAGCAGCGCCGCGCCGTTGTAGCGCCGGTGGTCCATGCGTTTTTTCAGCGCGTTGAGCACCGGATACGCCGCGATCGCGGCCATTTTGGTGAAGATGTTGCGAGAAAACTCCTCGCGCAGAAACTGCGCGATCATGCCCGCCAAACCCTCGGCGGTCTTCAGCGCCACGTTGCCCGAGAAGCCGTCGCAGACCACGATGTCGGCCACGCCCTTGAAGATGTCGTCGCCCTCGACGTTGCCGATGAAGTTCAGGTCGCCCGCCGCACCCGCGGCGCGCAGCAGATCGCCGGCGCTCTTGATCAATTCGTTGCCCTTGATCAGCTCCTCGCCGATGTTCAGCAACCCCACGCGCGGGTTGTCGCCACCGCCCAGGGCCGACACCAGGGCCGAGCCCATCACGGCGAACTGCAACAGGTGCTCGGCCGTGCAGTCGACGTTGGCGCCCAGGTCCAGCATGGTGGTGGCCCCACCCACCTTATTGGGCAAGGCCGTGGCGATGGCTGGGCGCTCGATGCCGTCCAGGGTCTTCAGCAGGTAGCGCGCCACGGCCATCAAGGCACCGGTGTTGCCGGCCGACACGGCCGCCTGGGCCGTGCCGTCCTTCACCTGCTGGATCGCCACGCGCAGGGACGAGTCTTTCTTTCTGCGCAGCGCCACCTCGATGGCGTCGTCCATGGCCACGACCTCGCTGGCCGGCACGGTGCTGGCACGCTCATGGCTGAAGCCGGCCAGCGCCTGTGGCAGCCCGACCAGCAGCAGGCGCGCGTCGGGATGCTCGTCGAGAAACTGGCGGCAAGCCGGCAGCGTGACCTCGGGGCCATGGTCGCCCCCCATGCAGTCGACAGCCAGAACGATCATGCAAGCCTCATTTCAGCCGCCCGAAAACGGCAAAGGCCCGAGGCCACGCAAAGCGTGGCGCCGAGCCCGGTCGGTGGGAAAGCCAAGGGCAGGCGCGCCGATGGCGCGCCCAATCGAGTCTGGAGAAATCAGGCCTCGGTCTTCGGCTTGATCACCTGGCGACCACGGTAAAAGCCGTTCGGGCTGATGTGGTGACGCAGATGGGTTTCGCCGGTGGTCGGCTCGACGGCAATGCCGGGCGCCGCCAGGGCGTTGTGCGAACGGTGCATGCCGCGCTTGGACGGCGACTTCTTGTTTTGCTGAACAGCCATGGTGGCTCCTTGATCCGTTGAGGGATTGGCCAAGCCATCCTAGGCAGCCATTCCGATTCGTCGTTGAAAATGCGTCACGTGGCGGGTTACGCACCCGCTGTCGCAAGCCAGGGCCGGCTCTGACGAACCGAAAACCCTTGTTCTTGACCACGCGAAGCCTCTGATTATAGCCCGAATCCGACGGCCATCAGCGGATGGCCCTTAATGCGGCCCGCTGCCCTTCTTCAGCGCCGCCAGGGCCGCGAACGGGTGTTCTTGAACTTCCCCGGCGTCGAAGTCGGCGTCCTCGGCCGACAGGCGCACCGGCACCGGGCAATCCTCGTGCCGGGGCACCAGGGGCAAGGTCATCAGCAACTCGTCCTCGATCAGCGCGGGCAGATCGAAGTCGGGCGTCAGCGCCAGCACGTCGTCCTCGGACTCGTCGTCCAGCGCGGCGGCGGTGTCCTCGTCGGGCACGAAGACAAAATGACGGTCCACCCGCAGCGGCGCCGTCATCGGACCCATGCAGCGCTGGCAGGTCAGGGGCAGCTCGGCCTCGGCGCGCAGGTGCACGGCCGGGCGCTGGCTGCCATCGACGGCGCGGCGGCGCTCGCCGTCGGCCTGCCAATGGACAATGAAATCACCCTCTTGTCGGCGTGTTTCCTCGGTCAGTCGCTTAAATTTTGATAGCGAATCTCGACCTTCGAGATGGCCCTTGGCCTCGGCAAAAGCAGCCACGTCGAGGTGCGCGGGAGAGAACGATCGGCTCATGCCGGCAGTGTAAGAGAATCGCCCCCATGCCTCAGCCGTCCGCCCCCACCGCCGTCCGAAACGCCCCGCTGATCCTGGGCTCCACCTCGCGCTACCGGCGCGAGCTGCTGGCGCGCCTGGGCCTGGCCTTCGAGGTGGCGGCGCCCCAGGTCGATGAAACCCCCCAGCCCGGCGAGGCGCCGCGCGCGCTGGCCGAGCGCCTGGCCCTGGCCAAGGCGCGCGAGGTGGCGGCGCGCCACCCCGAAGCCTGGGTGATCGGCTCCGACCAGGTGGCCGATCTGGCCGGCGAGCCGCTGGGCAAGCCGGGCACGCACGAGCGCGCCGTGGCGCAACTGCGGCGCATGAGTGGGCAGACCGTGATCTTCCACACCGCGGTGGCCGTGGTCGGGCATGGCGCCGGCTTCGCGCAAACCGATCTGGCGCCGGTGGAGGTGCGCTTTCGCACGCTGCACAACGAGGAAATCGAACGCTACCTGCGCGCCGAGCAACCCTACGACTGCGCCGGCAGCGCCAAGAGCGAGGGCCTGGGCATCGCCCTGCTGGAAGCCATTCACAGCGACGACCCGACGGCCCTGGTCGGCCTGCCGCTGATCCGCACCGCGCGCCTGCTGCGCGCCGCCAGGTTCACGCTGCCATGAGCGCGCCCGGCCGCCTGCTGCTGGTGCCGACGCCGCTGGACCACGGCTGCGAGCAACTGGCGCCGCTGCAGGACGTACTGCCCCTGGGCACGCTGCAGGCCGCCGCCGCGCTGACGCACTGGATCAGCGAGAACGCCAAGTCGACGCGCGCCTTCCTTAAACGGGTGGACACCGTGCTGCCGCTGGCCGCGCCGATCCAGGCGCAGCACATCGCCGAGCTGCCGCGCGCCGTGCACAAGAAAGGCGACCACGGCGCCAACGCCCCACGCGCCGACACGCGCGCGCTGCTGGCGCCCGCCCTGGCCGGGCACGACGTGGGCCTGGTCAGCGAAGCCGGCATGCCGGCCGTGGCCGACCCGGGCAGTTCGGTGGTGCGTGCCGCGCACGAGGCGAATATCCCGGTCGTGCCCCTGGTCGGCCCGGTGTCGCTGCTGTTGGCGCTGGCGGCCAGCGGCCTCAACGGCCAGAACTTCGCTTTCGTCGGCTACCTGCCGCAGGACGCCACGGCGCGCGCCCAGCGCATCCGCGAGCTGGAGGCGCTGGCCACGCGCCAACAGCAAGCGCAGCTGTTCATCGAAACGCCCTACCGCAACGCCGCCCTGCTGGGTGCCCTGCTGCGCGAACTCAAACCCGGCACGCGTCTGTCGGTCAGCCATGGCCTGACCCTGGCCGACGGCGGCACACATTCGGCCACCGTGCAGACCTGGCGGGCCGGTGCGCCGCACGTGCCTGGCGGGCCGGCGGTGTTCGCCATCGGCCCGTGAGGGAAGTTCAGCGCAAAGTGGGCACCGACTTCAGCGCCCCCACCGCGCCTTCGCCCATGGCGGCGCCAAAGCGCTTGGCAAAACGCTCGGCCAGGTTCGACTTGTTGGTGTAGTCGACCAGTTTGTCGGCTTTCACCACCTCGCGCGCCACGTAGTCCAGGCTGCCCAGGCCGTCGGCCAAGCCCATCTGCACGGCCTGCTCACCGGTCCAGAACAGGCCGCTGAACATCTCCGGCGTTTCCTTCAGGCGCGCACCCCGGCCTTGGCGCACCACGCCGATGAACTGCTGGTGGATCTGGTCCAGCATGGTCTGGGCGTAGTTGCGCTGCGCCTCCGACTGCGGGCTGAAGGGATCGAGAAAGCCCTTGTTCGCGCCGGCGGTCATCAGGCGCCGTTCCACGCCCAGCTTGTCCATGGTGCCGACAAAGCCGAAGCCGTCCATCAGCACGCCGATGCTGCCCACCACGCTGGCCTTGTTGACGTAAATCTTGTCGGCCGCCGCGGCGATGTAGTACGCGGCCGAGGCGCAGGTCTCCTCGACCACGGCGTACACGGGCTTCTTGTGCAGGGCACGCAGCCGGGTGATCTCGTCGTTGATCAGCCCGGCCTGCACCGGGCTGCCGCCAGGCGAGTTGATGAGCAGCACCAAGGCCTGGGCGCCCGAATCCTCCATGGCGCCGCGCAGCGCCGGCAGCACGTATTCGGCGCTGGCCTCGGCCTTGTCGGCGATCTCGCCCTTGATGCTGATCATGGCCGTGTGCGGTGCGCTGGGCGTGGCGGCGGTGGACACCAGATCGCGCGCCAGCAGCCAGACCAGGGCGCCCACGATGCCCATCCAGATCAGGGTGCGCAGCATGCGCCAGCGGCGCGCGGTGCGGCGCTCGCGCAGCTCGGCCAGCAACAGTTTCTCGATCGTCTCGCGCTCCCAGGGAACGCCACGCGGGCCAATGATTGCTTCGTTTTCCATAGCTACAACCTATTCATTCATGCCGGCATACGGCAAATTTTGTTAAAAATCCTGGTCTGGCGGAGATGGCCCAAGGCCTCAGAACACCAGCGGCTTGAGCAGGTAGGTGCTCAGCCAATGGACCACGCCATCGGTCTCGCGCAGCTCGATCTTCACCAGACCGCCCTGGCAGGGGCCGCCAGCGCAGGCGCCGGTGTCGGGCGCGTAGGCGGCGCCGTGCGTGGCGCACAGCAGCCACTGCCCGGTGTCGTCGAAAAAGCGGCCTTCCTGGTAATCCAGCTCCATGGCCACGTGGGTGCAGCGGTTCAGGTAGGCGTGCGGACGGCCTTCGAAGCGGATGGCGAAGGCGCGGCAGGTCTGGCCGCCGTAGACCACGTCGAAGGCCACCGCCAGGCCGCCCTCCTGCAGATCGGCGGAATTGCACAGGGCGATGGCCAGGGGGTCGTCGGTGGGGGTGCTCATCACAGGTCAGAAGAAAAAACAGGCGGGTCAGGCGTGTCGCGCCAGCCAGCCGTGCAGTTCGGGCACGGAATGGGCCACGAAACGCGGCGCCAGGGCCGCGAAGTCGTCGCTCGGGTGCGCGCCGTAGCTCACGCCGACGCTGGCGCAGCCGGCGTTGCGCGCCATCTGCAAATCGTGCGTGGTGTCGCCGATCATCAGGGTGCGTTCGGGCTCGGCGCCGAACTCGCGCATCAGCTCCAGCAGCATGCGCGGATCGGGCTTGCCGGCGGTTTCGTCGGCGGTGCGCGAGCCGTCGAATACGCCGTGCAGCTGGCGCGAGGCCAGCACGTCGTTCAGGCCGCGCCGGCTCTTGCCGGTGGCCACGGTGAGCCAGTGGTGGCGCTCTTTCAGCTCGGCCAGCATCGGCAGCACACCCTCGAACAGGTTGATGTCGTGCTGGCGCGCCAGGTAGTGGTGGCGGTAGCGCTCGGCCAGTTGGGGGTATTGCTCGGGCGGCACGTCGGGTGCGGCGTGGGCCAGCGCCGGCGTCAGCGCCATGCCGATGACGTAGGCCGCGGCCTGGTCGCTGGGCCGCGCGCCGCCCACGTCCTGCACCGCCTGCTGGATGCTGTGCGTGATGAGGGCGGTGGAATCGAACAGGGTGCCGTCCCAATCAAAAGCGATCAGGTCGAACTGGCGAGGGCGGGCGCGAACGGACATGGGGCGGATCATCCCAGATGCGTGGGGCCGGTGCCGCCCGGCGCCGAAAAGCCGGCCAGCGCCGGGGGCAGCGGCGCCAGCAACTGCACGCGCTCGCCACTGACCGGATGCGTGAAGGCCAGCCGCCAGGCGTGCAGGAACATGCGCTCCAGGCCGCGCCGCGCCAACTGCTTGTTCAGGGCAAAGTCGCCGTACTTGTCGTCGCCAGCGATCGGGTGGCCCTGGCTGGCCAGGTGCACGCGGATCTGGTGCGTGCGCCCGGTCTTGATGGTCACCTCCAGCAGGCTGAAGGCCGGCAGGCCCAGGGCCGGCCGGGCCGGCACCCGGGCCTGCACCTTGACCAGGCTGATGGCGCGCATGCCTTCCGGGTCGTCCGGCGCGGTCACGCGCACGCGGCGCTCGCCGTCGGGCAGCAGGTATTTGCGCAGCGCCACGTCGATCACCTTGCGCGCCGCCGGCCAGTCGCCCGACACCAAGGCCAGGTAGGTCTTGCCGGTGGCGCGTTCACGGAACTGATCCTGCAGATTCTTCAGTGCGCTGCGCTTCTTGGCCACCAGCAGGATGCCGCTGGTGTCGCGGTCCAGCCGATGCACCAGCTCCAGCAGGCGCGCCTGCGGCCGGGCCTGGCGCAGCTGCTCGATGACGCCAAAGCTCACGCCCGAGCCGCCGTGCACCGCCACGCCGGCGGGTTTGTCGAGGGCGATCAGTTGCTCGTCCTCCAGCAGGATGGGGAATTCGCGCGCCGGTGCCGGCCGCGCCGCCGCATCGGCCGGCACGCTGGGCAGGCGCAGCGGCGGCACGCGCACCTCGTCGCCCGCCGCGACCCGCGTGTCGGCGCTGGCGCGCCCCTTGTTCACCCGCACCTCGCCGCTGCGGATGATGCGGTAGACATGGGTTTTGGGCACGCCCTTCAGGTGCCGGATCAGGTAGTTGTCCAGGCGCTGGCCGGCGCTTTCCTCGTCCACGCTTAAGTGGCGTACCTCGGGTTTGTCCGCGTGTTCGGGGGGGCCTGCTTTGGCTCTTATAATGCGACTCACTGGCAACCGGCCGTAAGTGGTTGAATTTGAAATGGAAGTTGCTTCCGCCAAGGCGAGAAGTTTATTCCACAGGCCCCCGACGCCCGCGCCAGTGAAGGTCGATGCCGTATCTGCACAAGAAAGCGCCCTGCCCCATTCGGGCGGCAGCCAGCCAGAAAAGCGCAGACGCGAGACGACGCGATGAAACACTTGAACCCGGAATACCCAAAGGCCGGCAGGCCGCTCCAACTGGGCGCCTGCCGACCGGATCGAAGCGAGACTCTCTCCCGTGTTGCTGATGACCCTGGTCACGATGCTCTGGCGCTGGCTCCGGCTGCCGCTGCTGCATTGCTCACGAAAATCAGTCGCAACCGGCGCCCAGAAACCCAGGACAGCTGCTATTTTTATAGCATCCTGGGGTTTTCAAGCACTCGCCCCCATCCACGCGCCCCCGCCTGACCTCGGCCGCTGAACCTTCGTGTTCGGCGGCCTGAAGACGCGCACCCCGCTGCTTCTCTCGCTCCAGTCAGGCGCTACCGGCAATTCCATCCGTTTCAGCGCGCCGTCCTCGGCATCGGTGGCCCTTTTTTGGGGCTGTTGACTGCTTTTGACGAGAAGGAACGACGCATCATGAAACGGATGCTCATCAACGCCACCCAGGCCGAAGAACGCCGCCTGGCCATCGTGGACGGACAGAAACTGCTCGATTACGAGATCGAGATCGAAGGGCGCGAACAGCGCAAGGGCAACATCTACAAGGCGGTGGTGACGCGCGTCGAGCCGTCGCTGGAAGCCTGCTTCGTCGACTACGGCGAGGACCGCCACGGCTTTTTGCCGTTCAAGGAAATCTCGCGCCAGTACTTCGCCGAGGGCGTCTCGGTCAGCCAGGCCAAGATCCACGACGTGATCAAGGACGGCCAGGAGCTGCTGGTCCAGGTCGAGAAAGAGGAACGCGGCAACAAGGGCGCGGCCCTGACCACCTTCGTCAGCCTGGCCGGCCGCTACGTGGTGCTGATGCCCAACAACCCGCGCGGCGGTGGCGTCAGCCGCCGCATCGAGGGCGAGGACCGCGCCGAGCTGAAGGAGGCGATGGACCAGCTCGACTACCCCAAGGGCATGTCCATCATCGCGCGCACCGCCGGCATTGGCCGCACCGCGCCCGAGCTGCAGTGGGACTTGAACTACCTGCTCAAGCTGTGGGACGCCATCGACGACGCTTCCACGGCCGGCAAGGGCGCCTTCCTGATCTACCAGGAAAGCAACCTGGTGATCCGCGCCATCCGCGACTACTTCAACAACGACATCGGCGACATCCTGATCGACACCGATGACATCTTCGAGCAGGCGCATCAGTTCATGAGCCACGTGATGCCGGAGCACGCCCAGCGCGTGAAACGGTATCGCGACAACGCCCCGCTGTTCTCGCGCTTCCAGATCGAGCACCAGATCGAAAGTGCCTACAGCCGCACCGTCACCCTGCCCTCGGGCGGCGCCATCGTCATCGACCACGCCGAAGCCCTGGTCGCCATCGACGTCAACTCGGCGCGCGCCATCAAGGGCGGCGACATCGAGGAGACCGCCACCCGCACCAACCTGGAGGCCGCCGACGAGGTGGCCCGCCAGATGCGCCTGCGCGATCTGGGCGGCCTGATCGTGATCGATTTCATCGACATGGAGGAAGCCAAGAACCGCCGCGAGGTGGAAAACCGCCTGCGCGAAGCCCTGCGCCAGGACCGCGCCCGCGTGCAGTTCGGCTCCATCAGCAAGTTTGGCTTGCTGGAGATGAGCCGCCAGCGCCTGAAGCCCGCCCTCTCGGAAGGCGCCTCCATCCCCTGCCCGCGCTGCGGCGGCTCCGGCCACGTGCGCGACACGGAAAGCAGCGCGCTGCAGATCCTGCGCATCATTCAAGAAGAGTCCATGAAGGACAACACCGCCGCCGTCAACGTGCAGGTGCCGGTGGAAGTGGCCAGCTTCCTGCTGAACGAAAAGCGCCCCGAGATCGCCAAGATCGAGCTCAAGCAGCGCGTCAACGTGACGATGGTGCCCAACAAGACGCTGGAAACCCCGCACTACAAGCTGGAGCGCCTGAAGCACGACGACCCGCGTCTGGACAGCCTGGATTCCAGCTACAAGCTGGCCGAGGACTACGAGGACCCGACCACCGTCACCCGGCGCAGCCAGGAGCCCACCAACCGCCAGCAACCCGTCATCAAGGGCGTGCTGCGCGACGTGCCCCTGCCGGTGCCGGAGCCCAAACCCGAGCCCGTGGCCGCCGCACCGGTGGTCGCACCGCCCGTCAGCGCCCCGATCTCGACCGCCGCACCGGCCGCTTCGGGCGGCATGCTCGGCTGGCTGAAAAACCTGTTCGGCACGGCGCCCACCGCCACGCCCGAGCCGGCACCCACGCCGGCCTCGGCACCGCAAGCCCCGGCCGAAGCCAAACGTGAGGGCCGCGACGGCCAGCGCCGTGGCGGCCGTGGCGGCCGCGGTGGCGGCGGCGCGCGTGGCGAAGGCCGTGGCGAGGGCCGTGGCGAAGGACGTGGCGAGGGCGGCCGCGATGCGCAACGCGACGGCGAATCGCGCGGCGGCCGAGGTGGCCGAGGCGGTGAGCGTGGCGAACGCCAGCGCGAGCGCCGTGACCCCATGGCCGATGCCACCGACACCACCGCCGCGCCGACCGCCCAGGCCGACGAGGGTGCCAGCCGGTCCCCGCGTGGCGAGCGCAGTGAACGCGGTGAACGTGGTGAGCGCGGCGAAGGCCGTCGCGGTCGCGGTGATGGTCGGCGCGAACGCGGTGGCGAACGGGGTGGCAACCGCCCCGAAGGCGCGCCACGGGACGAGACCCGTCCGGACACCCTCGACACCCCGCTGAACGAGGCCGCCCTGGACGTCACCCAGGTACCCGGTGCCCAACTGGCCACCGGCGCCGAGGGTGCCCCCACCGACGAGCGCCGCGAACGCCGCTCGCGCGACCGCTACGGTCGCGACCGCCGCGAGCGCCAAGGCGAATCGCGCCGTGCCCCCTCGGACACCGAGACCCACAGCGACGCCGAGTTCAGCGCCGAGCCGGCACCGGCGCCGACCGCTGACGTCGCGTCGGCGGGCACAGCCGCCCCACGCTCGTACTTCAGCCGTGGAGCGGACAGCGCCCCCAGCCCAGAGGCACCCACCGAGGCCCCGGCGCCCGCACCGACACCGGCACCGGCGCCAGTGCGGCAAGCCATGGTCGAGGAAGTGACCGAAGCCGTCGCCACGACCGCCGTCGTGGTGACCGACCGTGCCCCGGCACGGGCCGAGGAAATGCCCGCCAACGCGGCGGCGCCCACCCTCGGCATGCCCCAGGTCACGCCGTTTGCGCTGCCCACCGACGAGCTGGCTCGCCTGGCCGACGGTGCTGGTCTGCAGTGGGTCAACTCCGACGCCGACAAGGTCGCGGCCGTGCGCGCGGCCATCGCGGCCGAACCGCGGGCCGCGCGTGTCCCGCGCGAGCGCCCGCCGCTGCCCGCGCTGGACGACGGTCCCCTGGTGCTGGTCGAAACCCGCAAGGACCTGAGCGCCGTTCAACTGGCTTTCGAGCTGACCCCGGCCGAGCCGGGCCAGTCCGCGCCAAGCCAGCACTGAGACCCGTGCAGGCGCCGCCGACCGATCGCGCGCCACCGTCCCGGATGGTGGGCGCGATTTCGGCGGTGCCCCGGCGGCGTCGCCCTGGGGATAGACGCGGCGCCGGCACGACCTAAAATGCAAGGTTTCGCGGCAAGCCCCCCATGCCCCATTGCCAGGGGCTTGCATCCGTCAGCCCGCCAACGGCGCGCTCCCTCCCGCATCGGATGACCGCATGACCCGATCCACTGTTCTCATCGTCTCCGCCGATCAGACCCGTACCCTCCACATCGACCCACGCATGCTGACCCGGTTCAAGCCGGTTTTGTGGGGCTTGGCGTTCGTCAGCGGTGGTCTGGCCGTGGCCTTGACCGTGCTGGGCCAGCGCTACCTGGCCGACACCTCGGCCAGAGGCGCCGAAATCGACCAGCTGCGCGAGCAGGTGGCGAATCTGCGCACCCTGACCTCCACCGAGATCAACGCCAAGCTGGCCGCCCTGAAAAAATCCGAGCAGATGATCGTCGACCTGCAGGCCTACCTGCGCGCGCGCGGCGTGGACGTCAAGCCGGTGTCGATCGAACCGGCGCCCGGCCAGCCCAATCCGGCCGCAGGAGGTCCGGCCGTGCGGGCCTCGCGTCCGCTGCCCTTCACGGGCAGTTTTGCCCGGGATACCGAAAACCTGTTGGAAGCGGTACAAAGCATTCCCCTCGGCCTGCCGCACGAAGGCCCGCTGTCTTCCGGCTTTGGCGGTCGCTCCAACCCCTTCACCGGCCGTGGCAGCGAACACCACGGTGGCCTGGACTTCAAAGGCACGATGGGTGAACCGGTGCAAGTCACCGCCCAGGGCACCGTCAGCTTCGCCGGCTGGCGTGGCGGCTATGGTCGCGTGGTCGAAGTCGGCCATGCGCACGGCTACACCACCCTGTACGGCCACCTCTCGCGCATCGACGTGCGCGCCGGCCAGACGCTGAGCGCCGGCGACACGGTGGGGCGCCTGGGCTCTTCCGGCCGCTCCACCGGCCCGCACCTGCACTACGAGGTGCTGACGCAGGGCAACCGGGTCGATCCCGAACAGTTCCTGGCCCTGAACACCCCCTTATCGGCCCGCTGACCATGTTTGGTTCCAGCAGCAAGGACAAATCCCTGTCGGTCGGCACCGCCGGCAAGCAGATCGACACCGTGATCGCGGAAAGCGCCAGCGTCGAAGGCGACCTGAAAACCCGCAACTCGATCAAGGTGGATGGCCGCATCCAGGGCAGTCTGCGCGTGGAAGGGCAGGCCATCATCGGCGCCAGTGGCGTGATTCAGGGCGACGTGCACGCCGCCGACCTGCTGGTGCTCGGTCAGTTGGAAGGCAATGTGTTCGCCCAGCGCCTGCACCTGCAAGCCAGCGCACGCATTCTGGGCAATATCGAGACCCAGAGCCTGCAGGTGGACCCGGGCGCCCACTACCAGGGCAGCGTGACCATGCTCGACCCCAAGGCCCCGCAGCTGGCTCTGTCGCACGACACGCAGACCGGCGAAGCCGGCCCGGACGCCGCCGCCCCACGGCCCGACGGTCTCGACGCCAAGCGCGCCCGACGGGCCTGACCTCGGTTCAGCGGCAGTGCCGCCCTGCCCGTCGCGCGGCTTCTGGTGTAAGCTGAAATGTGGTGCCACGCGGCGCGCCCGCCGCGAGACAGGTCCGGGCCAAGCCGCAAGGCAGGTACCGGCACCGCCATAGCCCCTGACTAAACATAGATTAGACAAAATGAATTACGAATTCAATAGTGTTTATCTATAATTCACCCATTCCACACTGTTTCATCAACCCAAGGAGAAAACCCGCATGTCCCTGATCAACACCAAGGTCCAGCCCTTCAAGACCCAGGCCTTCCACAACGGCAAGTTCGAGGAAGTGACCGAGAAGAACCTCTCCAACGGCAAGACCTGGTCGGTCGTGATCTTCATGCCCGCCGCCTTCACTTTCAACTGCCCGACCGAGATCGAGGACGCGGCCGACAACTACGGCGACTTCCAGAAGGCCGGTGCCGAGGTCTACATCGTCACCACCGACACCCACTTCTCGCACAAGGTGTGGCACGAGACGTCCGACGCCGTGGGCAAGGCCAAGTTCTTCCTGGTGGGCGACCCCACGCACCAGCTGACCAACCTGTTCGGCGTGCACATCCCTGAAGAAGGCCTGGCCCTGCGCGGCACCTTCGTGATCGACCCCAGCGGCACGATCAAGACCATGGAAGTGCATTCCAACGAGATCGCTCGTGACGTGAAAGAGACCGTGCGCAAGCTGAAAGCCGCCCAGTACACCGCCGCTCACCCGGGCGAGGTCTGCCCCGCCAAGTGGAAAGACGGCGACAAGACGCTCAAGCCCTCCATCGACCTCGTGGGGAAAATCTAACCACCCCGAAGCGAGCTGCGCTCGCCTCCCCTCAAGGAGCGCATCTGGTGGCCGGGCCCAGCTCGTCCACGGATGCCTCGACTGAGAACCGGGGCGTTGCGCCGCCAAAATCGCCGGACGGTGACAGGGTGCGCGTGCGCCCTGCCGACCGGCTTTTTTACGACCATTTGCAAGATTTTTTAGGCATATGTCGGCGTGGATAAATGATTTCACGCTACAAATACAGGAGCAATCACCATGTTGGACGACGACATCAAGCAGCAACTTTCCGCCTACCTCGAGCGCGTCAAGGAGCCGTTCGAGATGGTGGCTTCTTTGGACGACAGCGACAACGCCCGCGAAATGCGCGAGCTGCTGGAGCTGATCGCCAGCCTGCGCAGCGACGTGATCACCCTGCGCACCGACGGCAACGACGCCCGCAAGCCCTCGTTCACCCTGCAGCGCAAGGGCGCCGACACCCAGCTGCGCTTTGCCGCCATCCCCATGGGGCACGAGTTCACCTCGCTCATCCTGGCCCTGCTGTGGACCGGCGGCCACCCGCCCAAGATCGAAGAGAGCACGCTGGAGCAGGTCGATGCGCTGGACGTCGACCTCAACTTCGAGATCTACATGAGCCTGTCGTGCCACAACTGTCCTGATGTGGTGCAGGCGCTGTCGCTCATGGCGATTCGCAACCCGCGCGTACGCACCACCGTCATCGACGGCGGCATGTACCAGAAGGAAATTGAAGAACGCGAGATCATGGGCGTGCCCACCGTGTTCCTGAACGGCAAGTTCTTTGCCAACGGCCGCATGAGCCTGGAAGAGATCGTGCAAAAGGTCGACACCGGCGCCGCCAAGCGCGACGCCGAGCGCCTGTCTGCCAAGGCCCCCTACGAGGTGCTGATCGTCGGCGGAGGCCCTGCCGGCGCGGCCGCGGCCATCTACGCCTCGCGCAAGGGCATTCGCACCGGCGTGGTGGCCGAGCGCTTTGGCGGCCAGGTCAACGACACCATGGAAATCGCCAACTACCCCGGCGTGCCCGAGACCGACGGCCCCAAGTACGCTGCCGCACTCGAAGCCCACGTACGCAACTACGAGGTGGACATCATGAACACCCAGCGCGTCACCGGCATCGTGCCTGCGGCCGAGAAAGGTGGTCTGATCACCGTGCAGCTGGACAACGGCGGCAAGCTGAAAAGCCGCACCGTCATCCTCTCCACCGGCGCGCGCTGGCGCAACGTCAACGTGCCCGGCGAGCAGGAGTACAAGACCAAGGGCGTGGCCTACTGCCCGCACTGCGACGGCCCCTTGTTCAAAGGCAAGGACGTGGCGGTCATCGGCGGCGGCAACTCCGGCGTCGAGGCGGCGATTGACCTGGCCGGCCTGGTCAAGCACGTGCACGTGGTCGAGTTCATGCCCGAGCTGAAGGCCGACGCCGTGCTGGTCGACAAGCTGCACAGCCTGCCCAACGTGACGGTGTACACCAACAAGCAGACCACCGAAATCCGTGGCGACAGCGGCAAGGTCAGTGGCCTGGACTTCAAGTGCCGCGCCGCCGGTACCGAGACGCAGGTTCCGCTCGACGGCGTGTTCGTGCAGATCGGCCTGGTGCCCAACACCGAATGGCTGGGCGACACCGTGGAGCGCACCAAGTTCGGCGAGATCGTCATCGACGCCAAAGGCGCCACCAACGTCCCCGGCGTGTTTGCCGCCGGCGACTGCACCACCGTGCCCTACAAGCAGATCGTGGTGGCGGCGGGTGCCGGGTCGACTGCGGCGCTGAGCGCGTTCGACTACCTGATCCGCACGCCGGCGCCGACGACCCAGCCGGAACCCGAGGCGGCCACGGCCTGACGGACCCGCTGGCCCACACCCCAGCGCCCGTGGCGCATGCCGATCCACATCGGCATGCGCCACGCTTCTTTATGGATAGCAAACAACCATTGCGGGGCGCCGGCATATGGGCAAATGCACTCAGATCCTGAACCTACGGGTGTCGGGCGGCCGTGTTTCTACAATGCCCGATCATGGACTTGCGTCAACTGCGGCAATTCACCGTTCTCGCTGAAACCCTGAACTTCAACCGCGCCGCCGAACGGCTGCACATGGCACAGCCGCCGCTGTCCACCGCCATCCGCAAGCTGGAGGGTGAACTGGGCGTCACCTTGTTCGACCGCGATCCGCGCGGGCTGGCGCTGACGGTACCGGGCAGCATCCTGCTGGAGCACGCCCGGCACGCCTTGCGCGTGGCCGACGAACTCAAGCGCAGCCTGCACGACGCCCGCCAGGCGGCGCAGGACCTGCAGCAGGCCCTGCACGACACCGA
>JAIUOM010000094.1 GCA_020161215.1 Pseudomonadota bacterium | reverse complement strand
GCGTCGCAGAGGCGGCGCGAAGATGATCGAGTGGCACCCGTCTACGCTACTCCTGCTCGGGTAGCCGAGTGCCCGGTGGGTCGGGGATCATGGCCGTATGAGCAGACTCCGAGTACACAACCTCGCCGTGTCCCTGGACGGCTTCGCCACGGGGGAGGGGCAGTCACTCGACGCTCCGTTCGGACACGCTGGCGGCAGGCTCATGCAGTGGTTCTTTCCGACGCACACGTTCGTGTCGACGTCGGGGCATGAATCAGAGGCGGTCGGTGAGGGCACGCGTGGCGTCGACGATGCTCGATTCGATGCCCACCGCGCAGGGGCCACCGTCCAGCACCAGCAAGGGCTCGCCGAACTCGGCCGCCACATGTGCCGCCGTGGTCGGGCTGACGCGGCCAAAGCGGTTCGCGCTGGGCGCGGCCAACCCTGTCACGCCGCGCTCGGCGGCGGCCAGCAGCAGCGCGTGCGCCACCGGGTGCGCCGGGCAGCGCAGGCCGATGGTCGGGTGGCCGCCGGCCGCCGCCTCGGCCACGCCCGGGCGGCGCGGCAGGATCAGGGTCAGGGGACCGGGCCAGAAGGCGTCGATCAGGCGCTGGGCGAAGGCCGGCACTTGGCTGGCAAAAGCCGGCACGGCGTCGGCGCGGGCCACGTGCACGATCAGCGGGTGGTCGGCCGGCCGGCCCTTGGTGCTGAAGATGGCGCGCACCGCCGCGTCCTGGCTGGCGTCGGCCGCCAGACCGTACACCGTTTCCGTCGGCAGCCCCAGCAATTGGCCCGCCGCCAGCGCCTCGGCAGCGCGGACGATGTGCTCGGGGTTCGATCCGTCCAGCACCATGTCAGCGGTCCCTGCCACGAGCCCAGCGCCCACGGCGGATGAAACGGGCGCGGCCCAGGCCAGCGGACGCCGCGCAAGGGCCGCCCCGCCGCGCGGGCGTTGTCCCCCTTCCCGGCGCAGCCGAGAGAAGGGGGAAGGCGCGAAGCGACATAGGGGGTTGTGGCACTTCTAGAACGGCGCCATACCCAGGGCCTCGGCCGCCCGCAAGGCGTTGGCGCGCACGCCGGCGGCATCGGCGCCGGTGAAGGTCAGGTGGCCCATCTTGCGGCCACGCCGGGCCTCGGTCTTGCCGTACAGGTGCAGGTGCGCGCCGGGCAGGGCCAGCACCTGAGCCCAGGGCAGCGCGCGCGGCGCGCCGGCGGGATCGAACCACAGGTCGCCCAGCAGGTTCAGCATCACGGCGGCGCTGTGCTGGCGCGGCGGCGCCAGCGGCAAACCGGCCAGCGCGCGGACCTGCAAATCGAACTGCGAGGCATCGCAGGCGTCCACCGTGTAGTGGCCGCTGTTGTGCGGGCGTGGCGCCATCTCGTTGACGACCAGGCGGCCATCCTCCAGCACGAAGAACTCAACGCACAGCACGCCCACGTAACCCAACTCGTTAGCTATTGAAATAGTAGCTGCTTGGGCTTGTTTGGCGCTGGCATATGGCACATTTCCTTCAAAAACCTCGGTCACGGCCAGAATCCCGTCGCGGTGCAGGTTGCGCTGCACCGGCAGGCTGACCACCTGGCCGTCGCGCCCGCGCGCCACGATGACCGAGCATTCGTAGGCCAGCGGCAGCCGCTGCTCCAGCACGCACTCGAGCCGGCCCATCTGGCGCCAGGCGGCGGCCAGCTCGGCGCGCGTGGCCACGCGCGCCTGGCCCTTGCCGTCGTAGCCCAGGCGCGCGGTCTTCAGGATGCCGGGCAGCAGCGTGTCGGGCACGGCGGCCAGGTCGGCCTCGGAGGCGATCACGGCATGGGGCGCCGGAGCCACGCCGCTGCCTTGCGCGGCGCAGCGGCTGAAATGCGCCTTCTCGCGCACCCGGTCCTGGGCGATGGCCACGGCCTCGGCGGCAGGCGCCACCGGGCGCGCGCGCGCCAGCTCGGCCAGCGACTCGGCCGGCACGTTCTCGAACTCGGTGGTGATGGCCAAGGCCCGCGCGGCCAGCTCGCGCAGCGCATCCGTGTCGCGGTAGTCGGCCTGGATGAAGTGGTGGCTGACGCGCCCGGCCGGGCTGGCCGGGTCCGGGTCCAGCACCACGGTGTCGTAGCCCAGCGCCTGCGCGGCGTGCACGAACATGCGCCCGAGCTGGCCGCCGCCCAGCACGCCAAGCGTGGCCGGGCGGCCGTTCACGGTGGTGCCGGGCAGCACGGGAAAGATAGGAGTGTGGACGACGGTCATGGGCAGCAAATTCGGCGGGCCGCGCCGGTGCCTTGTCACCGGGCCAGCGGCCGCGGCCCCGATTGTCCTGTTTTTTGCGCTGTCCCCGCCGCGCTTGTCCTGGTGCCCTCAAGCGCCGATGATGGCCTCGACCTCATCTCACGGAGATTTTTTGCATGCGACCCTCCCGATTGGCCGGCATGACCGGTATCGGCGTCGACCACATGGGCGAGCTGGCCGACGCCGCCCCCGGCGCCGACATCCTGCGCCTGGAAAACCTGGACACCGACCTGCGCCCCTGCGCCGCCGCCCTGGCCGCCACGCGCGCGGCGGTGCTGGCCGACGACAGCAACAGCTACCTGCCCTTCGTCGGCCAGACACGGCTGCGCCGCGCCGTGGCGGCGCACGCCGCGCGCCTGTCGGGTAACCCCTATACCGAGCGCCAGGTGCTGATCACGGCGGGGGGCTTGTCGGGCATCCTGAACGTGCTGCTGACCCTGGTCGAGCCGGGCGACGAGGTGATCCTTACCGACCCGACCTACGTCGGCCTGATCAACCGCGTGCGGCTGGCCGGCGGCGTGCCGCGCCTGGTGCCCTTCGTGCGCGAGGGCGCCGACTGGGTGCTGGACCGCGACGCGCTGGCGCGCGCCGTCGGCCCGCGCACCCGCGCCCTGCTGCTGATGAGCCCCTCCATGCCCAGTGGCGGCACGCTTGGCCGCGACGACTGGCTGGCGGTGGCCGAGCTGGTGCAGCGGCACGGGCTTTGGCTGATCCACGACACCGCCATGCAGCGCCTGCTGTTCGACGGCCGGCCGCTGATCGACCCGGCCGGGCTGCCCGGCATGAAGGAGCGCACCATCACGGTCGGCTCGGCGTCCAAGGAGCTGCGCCTGATCGGCTGGCGCGTGGGCTGGATCGTGGCGCCCGAGGCGCTGCTGCCCGATCTGGCCCTGGTGTGCATGGGCAACGTGGTGGTGCCGGTGGGCATCGGCCAGCAGGCGGCGGCCGTGGCGCTGGAGGCCGGCGACGCCGACGTGGCCCAGGCCTGCGCCACCTGGCAGGCGCGGCGCGATGTGATCCTGACCGAGCTGGACGGGCTGCCGGTGGTGCGCCCGGGCGGCGGCTGGTCGCTGCTGATCGATGCCGGCCGGCTGGGGCACAGCGGCGCCGAGCTGTCGGCCTTGCTGTTCCGCGGGGCCGGTATTGCCGCCACCGCGATGACCGGCTGGGGCGAAGTGCATGGCGCGCAGTACCTGCGCCTGGTGTTCGCCAACGAACCGGTCGAGCGCCTGCGCGGCATGGGGAGCCGGGTGCGAAAAATCTTGTGATCCCCCGGAAGCGCCTGCGGCGCCTCCCCAAATAAGGCGGGTCGGCCGTTTTGGAACGGCCGTGCGCGGCGGCGTCAGCCCGGGGGCGGCAGCGCCATGGCGCGGGCGGCGGCGGTCTGTTCGGCGCGGAAGGCCTCCAGCCGCTGACGCAGCGCGGGTTCCTCGTTGGCCAGCAGGGCCACGGCGAACAGCGCGGCATTGGCGGCGCCGGCGGCGCCGATGGCGAAGGTGGCCACCGGAATGCCCTTGGGCATCTGCACGATGCTGTGCAGCGAATCGACGCCCTGCAGGTGCCGGGAAGCCACCGGCACGCCCAGCACCGGCACCACGGTCTTGGCCGCCAGCATGCCCGGCAGGTGCGCGGCGCCGCCCGCGCCGGCGATGATGGCCTTCAGGCCCCGGCCGGCGGCGGCCTCGGCGTAGGCGAACATGTCGTCCGGCATGCGGTGCGCGGAGACCACCCGCGCCTCGTGGGCGATCTCGAACTGCTGGAGGATTTGGACAGCGTGTTGCAGGGTGTCCCAGTCGCTGCTGGAGCCCATCACCACGCCCACACGGGGACTGTTCATGTCGCTATTGCACAATGGCTGCTGGATTTCCGCGATTTTGCCCGCATCTCATCCCGATGATTGACGTCACCATTCAAAACTTCGAAGCCGAGGTCATCGCCGCCTCGATGCAAACCCCCGTGCTGGTCGACTTCTGGGCGCCCTGGTGCGGCCCGTGCAAGACGCTGGGGCCGATCCTGGAAAAGCTGGAGACCGAGTACGCGGGCCGCTTCAAGCTGGTCAAGATCGACTCCGACCAGGAGCAGCAGCTGGCCGCCGCCTTCGGGGTCCGCAGCATCCCGACCTGCATCCTGCTCAAGGGCGGCCAGCCGGTGGACGGCTTCATGGGCGCGCTGCCCGAAGGCCAGTTGCGCGAATTTCTGGACAAGCACGTGCCCAGCCAGGGCGAGCTGGCCGCCGAGGCCGAGGTCGACGAGGCCGAGGCGCTGCTGGAGTCCGGCGACACCGAGGCCGCGCTGCAGAAGCTGGCCGACGCGCTGGCGCAAGACCCGGCCAACGACGACGCGCGCGCCGACTACGCGCGCCTGCTGATCGCCACCGGCGCCTTCGAGGAAGCCGCCGCCACGCTGGAGGAGCCCCTGCGCCGCGAGCCACGCGCCTTGCGCTTCGACGCCCTGCGCCGTTGGCTCGACGCCATGGAGTTCGTCGAGAAGGACGACCGCGGCAACTGGCCGATCCCGCAGTTCGACGAGCAGATCGCCACCAACAAGCGCGATTTCGACACCCGCTTCGCCAAGGCCCAGGTGCTGATGGCCGAGGGCCAGTGGACCGGCGCCATGGACGAGTTGCTGGAAATCATCATGCGCGACCGCCAGTGGAACGACGAGGCCGCGCGCAAGACCTACGTCGCCATCCTGGAGCTGCTGACCCCGCCGCCCCAGCGCGCCGGCGCCGGTGCCGACGGCAAGAGCGCCGGCGGCATCGAGCTGACCGGCAAGGCCGCCAAGCAGGAAGACCCGCAGGCGGCGCTGCTGTCGAGTTACCGGCGCAAGCTGTCGATGGCGTTGAATTGACGACCCCCTAAGCGCCTAACGGCGCTTCCCCCGCTCTCTGCGGGCGGGGGACAAGCCGGCCGCTTCGGAGCGGCCGGGCGCAGCGGCTTCTGGCTTGGCCTGCTCCGCGGCCATTTGATCCCACCAGAGGTGGCGGCTGATCGCTCAGCCCTGCAGCTCGGTGGCCAGGGCGATGTACTCGGCCACCGGCACCTCCTCGGCGCGGCGCTGGGTGTCGAAGTGGCCGGCAAAGCCGCGCGCCTGCAGCCATTTGCCCAGACTGTGGCGCAGCAGTTTGCGGCGCTGGCTGAAGGCGGTCTGCACCAGTTCGGAGAAGGCGCGGATGTCGAGCGGGGCGAATTCGGCGTGCGGGACCATGCGCACCACGGCGCTGTCCACGCGCGGCGGCGGATCGAAGGCGGTGGGCGGCACGAACAGCACGTTCTCCATGGCGTAGCGCCACTGCAGCATCACCGACAGGCGGCCGTAGTCGGCCGTGGAAGGCGCGGCGACCATGCGGTCGATGACCTCTTTCTGCAGCATGAAGTGCTGGTCCTCGACCCGCCCGGCGAAGGGCAGCAGGTGGAACAAGATCGGCGTGGAGATGTTGTACGGCAGGTTTCCGCACACTCTTAATTTGATAGCTGGCGTGGCAATCTGGATGCTGGCGAAGTCCACTTTCAGTACATCGGATTCGATCACCTGCAGCTGCGGGCGCTGGCGCAGACGCGCCGCCAGGTCGCGGTCCAGCTCGATCACCGTCAGCCGCCCCAGGCGTTCGACCAGCGGCTGCGTCAGCGCCGCCAGGCCCGGCCCGATCTCGACCATCGCCTGCCCGGGTCGCGGGTCAATCGCCCGCACGATCCCATCAATGATCGCCGGGTCGGTAAGAAAATGCTGCCCGAACCGCTTGCGCGCGATGTGTTTCATCAAATGCGCTCAGCGCCCCGAAGTCCGCTCGCCGCGGAGCAGGCTAAGTCAACAGACGCCGTGGAAGGGCTTGGCCCGCCCACTGGCGTCGTCCCCCTGGGGGGAAGGCGCGTCAGCGCCTCAGGGGGGGCGTCATTTCGGCGCATCGCGGTATTCGACATAGGCCCGCCCGCGCACCTCCTGCGCCCAGGTGTCGAATTCTTCCTGCGCCTTGCGCTCGCGCAGCATGTTGCGCGCCAGCTGGCGCTGCTCGGCGGCGGTGAGCACTTGCTCGCGGCGCCCTTCCACCCGGATCAGGTGCACGCCGAAGCGGCTGGTGATGGGCTCGCTGATCTGACCTGGGTCCAGGTTGTTCATGGCCTGCTCGAACTCGGGCACGAACTGGCCCGGGCTGGCCCAGCCCATTTCACCACCATCGGCGGCGCTGTCGTCCTGCGAATACTGGCGTGCCAGGTCCTCGAACTTGGCCTGCCCGGCACGGATCCGGCGCCGCATGTCGGCGGCGCGCTCGCGCGCCACCTGCTCGGTCTGCGTTTGGCCGATGCGCAGCAGAATGTGGCTGACCCGGGTTTGCGGGATGCGCACCTCGGGCAGGTCGGTCACCTGCTTGCGCTCCAGCACCTTCAGCACGTGCCAGCCGGCGCCCGAGCGCACCGGGCCGACCACGTCGCCGACGCGCGAGCGCTGCGTGGCCTGCACGAAAATCTCGGGGTAACGGTCGAGCGGCCGCAGCCCCAGCACGCCGCCGTCGCGGCCGCGGTTGTTGGCGTCGGAAAAATCGCGCGCCAGCTCGGCGAAATCCTGGCCGGCGCGGGCCCGGCGCGCCACCTCCTCGGCGCGCTCGCGCAGGCGGGTGGTTTCCGTCTCGCCAGTGCCCTCGGGCAGCAGGATCAGGATCATCGCCAGGTTCAGCTCGGGGCTGCCCACGCGCGCGCCGGTCTGCTCGCGGATGAAGGCATCGACCTCGGCATCGCTGACCTTGACACGGGTCTCGATCTCGCGTTCGCGCAGGCGCGCCAGCAGCACCTGGTTGCGCACGTCGTCGCGGAAATCCTTCAGCGGGATGCCTTCCTGCTCGACGCGCCGGTGCAGCTCGTCGACGCTGGTCATGTCGTTCTGGCGCGCGATGGCCAGTTCGGCCTGGGCCAGCGCGCCGGCATCAACCTTCAGGCCGGTCTCTCGCGCGTACTGCAGCTGGGCGCGCTCGGAGATCAGGCGCTCGAGCATCTCCTTGCGCAGCGCCTCGGCCGGCGGCATCGGCTGGCCGCGCTCGGCCAGCTGGCGCAGGGCGCGGCCCACGCGCGCGCGCACCTCGTGGTTGGTGACCGGCTCGGTGTTGACCACGGCCACGATGTAGTCGGCCTGGCGCGTCACGTCCGACGCCGAGGCCGGCGCGACGGTGGCCGGCCGGGGCGAAGCCGACGGCAGGCGCAAGCCGTTGGCGGCCGAAGGCTTGCGGGCGTCGCCCAGACCCAGCTGGGCTTGCGCCGGCAGGGCCAGCACGGCGCACAGCAGCGGCGTCAGGGTAGGCAGCGCCAGGAAACGGAAAAAGATGTCATTCATAGGTGGTGAACCGGCTCGGAGGGGTCTCGTCCTGGTGCAGAAGCTGGTAGCGCGGCACGTTGTTGCGCAGGATCTGCAGCGGGTTGGAGCCAATGCGCGACAGGCCGATCAGCTCGATCTGGAACATGATGCGCTTGTTGGCCGAGGTGAGCGTGCTTTGCAGCTGCTCGTAAACCACCCGCCCGACCCAACAGCCGGCGTCGTACTCGAGGCCGACGATGGTGTCGACCAAACGGCTGGCCTTCAGGTCGTAGTTCAGACGGCCGACGCCGTACCAGCGGCCGTTGCAGCTGCCGCTGGTGGCCGAGGGTCGGCGCCCGAGTTCCTCGCGGCCACCCAGCAGGTCGGCCAGCGGCCATTGCCAGCCCACGTCGACCGATTCGCTCTTCAGGTCGCGCTGGTGGCGGTAGGCCACGCTGACGGTGTGAAAGGCCTGCGGCGAGTAGCGCGCGTGGATGGTGGTGCGGGTCGAACGCCGGGTGTCCGGGTTGTACTGCACCACGGTGTCGAAGGACCAGCGCGTGTCCCAGTTCAGCGACGCGCCCAGCATCACGTCGGACAGCCCGCGCCCGGTCGGGGTGCCCCCGGGCAGGACCACGTCCTGCGGCGAAAAGCGGTAGCGCTGGGCCACGCCCAGGCGCACGGCCTCGGCGCCGGTTTCCGGATCCAGCAGGCGCGTGGTCAGGCCGGCCGTGACCAGGTTGTTGTCGACGATGCGGTCGTGCCCGGCAAACGAGTTCTCGGCCCAGATGGTGGCGAAGTTGAAGTCGTACAGGCCGGAATCGTAGTTAGGCAGCCGGTTCTGGCTGCGGTACGGCGTGTAGACGTACATCAGGCGCGGCTCCAGCGTCTGGCGGAAACCGCGGCCGAAGTAGCTGGCCTCGCGCTCGAACACCAGGCCGCTGTCCAGGCTCAGGGTGGGCACCACGCGGCTGGCGTTGTCCGAGCCGTCGACCAGACCGCCCTGGCTGAACTGGTAGTGGGTGGCGTCCAGCTGCACCTTGGGGGTCAGGAAACCCCAGGGCCGCAGGAAGGGCCGCGACAGCTGGGCGTGCAGGAAGCTGCGGTCGGCGTCGGGCTGGTTGGTCCAGGCCCGGTCGCCGCGAAAGCGCGTGTAGTCGCCGTCGATGGAATAGTCGAAGCCGCGGTCGTTGACCCGCCCCCAGCGCCCGACCAGCTGCGGCAGGCGGTCGTAGGGCGGCACGATGGGGGCGGTGACGTCCTGCAGGGTCTGCCATTTCAGGGTCCGGGCGCTGAAGGCGAAGTCGCCGCGGCCCCAGCTCACGGTGGCGTCGTTGGCCAGCAGTCGCGTGGTCAGCGACAGGCCACGGCCACGAAAGTCGCGCCAGTAGTCGTTGTCGCTGACCCGGTTCAGGTTCAGCCCCACGCCGATGCCGCCAATGCCGTCCAGACCGGTGTCGTGCGTGCCGTTGTGGCGCGCGAAAAAGCCCCAGCGTTCGCGGTCGCGCAGTCTGTCGTTGGACATCCAGTTGGCGTTGACGCGGCCCTGGTAGCCGCTTTCCAGGTAGCGGAACTCACCCGCCAGATGGGCGCCCCTGCGCGTCAGCAGGATGGGCGTGATGGTGGCGTCGCGGTTCGGCGCGATGTTCCAGTAGTACGGCACCGACAGGTTCAGCCCGCTCTTGTTGTCCAGCCCGATGGTGGGCGGCAGCCAGCCGGACTTGCGGCGCTCGTCGATGGGAAAGCTGACGGTGGTGGGTATCGGCAGGATCGGCACGCCCTGGAACTCCAGCAGCCCGTTGGTGGCGTGGCCCACGCCCTCCTCCTGGTCGATCTCCAGGCGGTCGGCATGCAGCATCCAGTCCGGGCGCCAGTCCGGATCGTCGCGGCGGCAGGTGGTGTAGGTGCCGCGCAGCACCACCGCGCGGTCGCGGTCCAGGAAGTTGACCCGGTCGGCCGAACCGTAGGCGCCGTTGGCCAGGAACTGGTAGGTCGGGCGCAGGAAAAAGCCCTCGAAGGCGTCCAACTGCAGCTGCCCCTCGGCGCCGGAATAGCGGTCGCCGCGGGCGTTCACGTCCACGCGCTGGATCGAGCTGGCGATGTCGGTGGCCTGGTCGTAGAACAGCTGTTCGCCGCGCACCACCAGGCCGGGGCGGCGCAGTTCGCCGCGGCCTTCGACCAGGGTTTCCAGATCGGCACGGCCCTCGACGTGGTCGCCGTACATCACCGCGGCCGACTGGGCCGGGTCGGGCGGCACCTCGGACAGCATCGGCGTGGGGCGCAGCTTGAGCGGGGCGCCACCGGCCTGGGCCAGCGCGGCGCCGCCCGTGAGCAGGCCCAGCACGGCCAGCACCACGGGCCGCAGCCGGGACGAGCGCGGCACGGCGGAAGGGGAAAACGACAGGAAAGCGGTCAGACGGGAATGCGGCACAGCGGGAATGTCGGGTCGGCGGGCTCGCGCAGCAGCCGTGCGCCGGCACGGCGGCGCACGTGGCTCGCCCTAGAATCGATTATCCATGAGCCCAGTCACCCTGCCCCATTCCCTCACTTTGCCAGTGTGGACGGACCCGGCCCGGGCCGCGCTGTTTCAGGCCTGGCTGGCCCGCGTGGCCCCGGCCGAGCGGCTGCTGCCGGCCAGCGTGCGGCTGGCCTCGGCCGACGCCAGCTTCCGGCGCTACCTGCGCATCGACACCGAGGACGGCGCCTCCCGCATCGTCATGGACGCGCCGCCCGCGCACGAAAATTGCGCCGCCTTCGTGCAGGTGGCCGCGCTGATGCAGGCCGCCGGCCTGCAGGTGCCGCGGGTGCTGGACTGGGACCAGCCGCACGGCTTCATGCTGCTGACCGATCTGGGCAGCCAGACCATGATCGAGGTCGTCGCCCCCGATCAACCCGACGCCGCCCGCCCGTTCTACGAGGCGGCGCTGGACCAGCTGCTGGCCTGGCAGCAGGCCTCGCGCCCCGGCGTGCTGCCGCCCTACGACGCGGCCCTGCTGCGCCGCGAGCTGCAACTGTTTCCGGAGTGGTACCTGGCCCGGCACCGTGGCGTGGCCGTGGAGGGCGCGCTGGCCGACACCCTGGCCAAGACCTTCGAGCTGATCGTGGCGCGCAACCTGGCCGCGCCCAGCGTGTACGTGCACCGCGACTTCATGCCCCGGAATTTGATGGTGCCCCCCGAGGGAGCCCCCACCGGCCCGCGGGCGCCACTGGGCGTGCTCGACTTTCAGGACGCGGTCCACGGCCCGCTCACCTACGACATCGCCAGCCTGATGCGCGACGCCTTCCTGAGCTGGGACGAGGAGTTCGTGCTCGACGTCACCATCCGCTACTGGGAGCGCGCCAAGAAGGCCGGGTTGATGGATTACGAGGACTGGGCCAGCGATTTCGGCAGCTTCTGGCGTGCCGTCGAGTGGATGGGCCTGCAGCGGCACCTGAAGGTGGCCGGCATCTTCGCGCGCCTGACGCTGCGCGACGGCAAGCCCAAGTACCTGGCCGACGCGCCGCGCTTCATCGGCTACATCCGCGCCACCGCCAGCCGCTACCGCGAGCTGACGCCGCTGCTGCGGCTGCTCGATCAGGTCGAGGGCAGCGCCGCGGCCAGCGGCTGGGCGTTCGGGCGGGTCTGACCCTGCCTTGGCGTCAGAAATTCGATCGAAATACGCCATTGGTCGGCGTCGGTATTGCCAGATCAGCTATCAATTTTGATGTTTTTGGCAAGGCCACAGCAGGGTGATGCCCCCGTCTGAAGGCAGCCACGCACCCAGCGGCCGGCAGCGCCCGCGCGCGCACCAGTCGTAATCGGCCGTGTAGGGCGAGCGCGTCAGCCGCAGCGGGCCCTGGGGCTGGTGGGCCGGCACGTACTCGTACCAGCCGCGCCGCAGCACCGCGCCGTCGGGCGGCTCCATGCCGGCGCCGGTGCCGCGGATGCGCGCGCGGACCAGGCGCAGCAGCGGGCTGCCGTCGGCGGCGCGCGCCACGCGGTAGTCCTCTTCCCAGCGGGTCTTTTCGATCGAATGCGTCCAGGCCAGGGTGAACGCGCGCTGGGGCACGAACGCCGCGTCGGCGGGCGGGCGGCTTTCAGCCCCGGGCGGCACGGCGGCCGCCAGCGCCAGGCACACGCCCAGCACGCTGCCCGTGGCACTCACGTGCCCGGAGCGCCGTGGGGCGCGGCCAGGCCGCGCAGGCGGCGCGTGCGCCACAGGTGCCACAGCACGAAGGCGGCGCTGGCGGCAAAGCCGATCTCGTCGGTGGCCGGGAGCGCCACCACCAGGAAGCAGGCGGCGGCCACCGCGAACAGGCGCTCGGCCCAGTTCAGCGGCGAAACCAGGTAGCCGATGGCCGCGGCGCCCCACAGCCCGATGGCGATCAGCGCCTTCAGCACCACGTAGACGGTGGCGCCCCAGCTGTCGCCCTGCAGCATGAGCGCGGGTGAGTAGACCGCCATGTACGGCATGATGAAACCGGCAATCGCCACGCGGATGGCGTTCATGCTGATCTTCAGGCCGGTTTCACGCGCGATCGGCGCGGCGGCGAACGCCGCCAACGCCACCGGCGGCGTCAGGTCGGCCATGATGCCGAAATAGAACACGAACATGTGCGAGACGATCAGCGGCACGCCCAGCTCCAGCAAGATCGGCGCGGCCAGCGAGCTGGTGATGATGTAGTTGGGGATGGTCGGGATGCCCATGCCCAGCACCAGGCAGGTCAGCATGGTCAGCACCAGGGCCAGCATCAGGCTCTTTTCGCCCAGGGCGATGATCTGCCCGCCCATCTCGGCCGCCACCCCGGTCAGGTTGATGATGCCGATGATCACGCCGACCAGCGCGCAGGCAATGGCCACCGGCAGCGCGTGGCGGGCGCCGTCGACCAGCGCCTGCACGGCCAGGCGGCGCGCGTCCTGGCCGGTGCGCAGCGCGTAGGTCAGCGCCACCAGGGCCATGATGACGACAAAGAAGGCGCCCACGCCGAACTCGAAAAAGCCCGCCGTGGCCAGCCCCAGCAGCACCCAGAACAGCCCGCGCAGCGCCATGCCGCGGATACCCTGCATGCAGGCCGCGGCAAAGATCAGGATGGCCGTCAGGGCCAGCCCCACGGTGCCGGAAAACAGCGGCGTGTAGCCCGAGAACAACAGCCCCACCAGCCCGATCAGCGGAATCAGCAAATACCACTGGCGCCGCATCGCCGTCCAGGGGTTCGGGCATTCGTCCTTGGGCAGGCCCAGCAGGTGCTTGCGCCCGGCCTCCAGGTGCACCATCCAGAAGGCGGTGGCGAAGTACAGCAGGGCCGGAACCAGCGCCGCCTTGCAGACCTCGATGTAGGGCACGTTGATGGTCTCGGCCATGATGAAGGCCACCGCCCCCATCACCGGCGGCATGATCTGCCCGCCCATGCTGGCGGTGGCTTCCACCCCGCCGGCAAAGCCGCTGGAGTAGCCAAAGCGCTTCATCAGCGGAATGGTGAACTGCCCGGTGGTGACCACGTTGGCCACACCCGAGCCGTTGATGGTGCCCATCAGCCCCGAGGTGACCACCGCCACCTTGGCCGGCCCGCCGCGCGTGTGGCCCACGGTGCCCATGGCGAAGTCGTTGAACAGGCGGATCATGCCGGCCTGCTCCAAAAACGCGCCAAACAGAATGAACAGGAAGATGTAGCTCGACGACACGTAGGTCGGCGTGCCGTAGATGCCCTCGGTGCCAAACGACAAGGTGCCGACGATCTGGTCGGCGCCGTAGCCGCGGTGCTGCAGCGGCCCCGGCAGGTACTGGCCCCACAGGCCGTAGGCCAGGAACATGGCGCAAATCAGCGGCAGCGCCCAGCCCATGGTGCGGCGCGCGGCCTCGAACACCAGCACCAGCAGCACGATGCCGACCACCCAGTCGGCCTGCGTCAGCTCACCGGCGCGCAAGGTCAGGTCGGCCTCGTACACCCACTGGTAGATGCCGGTGGCCAGGCCGACCAGGCCCAGCGCCCAGGCCAGCGGCCGGAACACCCGCCCGGTCTTGCCAAAGGCCGGAATGCTCAGAAAAATCATCAGCAGCACGAAACCGACGTGCATCGAGCGCACCACCTGGCTGGACAACGGGCTGAACGCCGCCGTGACGATCTGAAAGCCCGAGAACAGCAAGGCCACCCAGAACACCGCCGTGCGCCAGGGCAGCTTGTCGTGCGTCGGCACGGGCAGCGCGGCGGTGGGGGTGGCGCTGAGCACGGGGTCGGCCGGCGGCGTGGGGTGATCGGTGGTGTCGGTCATGGGCTCTCCGGCGCGGGCGCACGCAAAAACCGGCGCGCTGCGCCGGTGTCGGGAAAAAAAGTGAGCGGTCGGCTCGGGTCCGGCTTACTTCTTGATCAGGCCCACCTCGCGGTAGTAGCGCTCGGCCCCCGGGTGCAGCGGCACCGGCATGCCGGTGATGGCGTTGTCGACCTTGATCGACTTGGTGGCGTTGTGCGCGGCGTACAGCGTGTCCAGGTTGCCGTACATGGCCTTGACCATCTGGTAGACCAGTTCATCCGGCACCTTCGACTGGGTGACCAGGAAGTTCGGGATGGCCACCGTCGCCACGTCCGCGGTCTGGCCGGTGTAGGTGTTGGCCGGAATCACCGAGGGCACGTAGGCCGGGCTGCCGACCTTGGCCACCACCTCCTTGGGAATCGCCACCACGCGGATCTTCACCGAGCTGGCCAGGTCGCGGATCGAGGCCACGCCCAAGCCGGCCGACTGCAGCGTGGCGTCGAGCTGGCGGTTCTTGATGAGTTCGACCGATTCGCCAAACGGCAGGTACTCGGTCTTCGACAGATCGCCGTAGCTGAGGCCCGCGGCCTTGAAGATGGCGCGCGCGTTCAGCTCGGTGCCCGATTTGGCCGCGCCCACCGACACGCGCTTGCCCTTCAGGTCGGCCAGGGTCTTGATGCCCGACTCCTCGCTGGCCACGATCTGCACGTAGTTGTTGTAGGTGGCGGAGAAGCCGCGCAGGTTTTTCAGCGGGGTCTTGAAGCCGGCATCGGGGTTGCCGGCCCAGGCGTCGGCCACCGCGTCGCCCAGCGACATGGCCAGCTCGCCACGCCCGGCCTGCAGCAGGTTCAGGTTCTCGGCCGAGGCCTTGGTGACCTGCGCGGTGGCGCGCGAATCGGGGATCGCCTTGCCGAAGATTTGAGACAAGGCCACGCCGACGGGGTAGTACACGCCGCTCTGCCCGCCGGTCAGTACGTTGATGAATTTCGGGCCGGCCGCCGTGGCCGCCACGCCCGCCGCCAGCAGGCCAGCGCCCATACCCAGCGCCAGTGTCTTGTTGATCCGCATGGTGTTCCTTTCCAATATCACGCCAAACGACCCAGGGTACCCTGGGGTCCAGCGCTTGACCATACGGGATTCACCCCAGCGGTGCAGGGGCAAGGATATCGGGCGCAAGCGGCACCCATTCAGGGTTTCAAGCTAGCCATAAAGCAGTAAAACCCCACCGAAAAACGCGCTGATCGACCATACCCCCGGCGGCAGGAGCAGCCCTTTCGGCACGCACCGATGGTCATCCTGAAATTTCATCAAAATCAACCGTCAGCCGGCGTCCATGCAACCTGATCAGCTATGATTTCAGGAGTTTTCATCGCGCATCGGACGCAATAGCCGCAAGCCATTGAGCACCACGATCAGGCTGGCGCCCATGTCGGCGAACACCGCCATCCACATCGTCGCGCCGCCGGCCAGGGCCAGCAGCAACACCACCGCCTTGATGCCCAGCGCGATGGCGATGTTCTGCCACAGCACGCCGTGCGTGCGGCGCGACAGGCGGATCAGCGTCGGCAGGCGGCGCAGATCGTCGTTCATCACCACCACGTCGGCCGCCTCCATGGCCACGTCGGTGCCGGCCGCGCCCATGGCGATGCCGATGTCGGCCGCCGCCAGGGCCGGGGCGTCGTTGATGCCGTCGCCGACCATGGCCGTGGGCCCCAGGCGCTGGCGCAGCTCGGCCACGCGCGCCTGCTTGTCGCCGGGCAGCAGTTGGCCTTGCGCCTCGGCCACCCCGGCGGCGCGCGCCACCGCCTCGGCCGCGGCCGGGTGGTCGCCGGACAGCATGACGGTGCGCAGGCCCAGCCCATGCAGCGCGCGCACCGCCTCGGCGGCGTGGTCCTTCAGCGTGTCGGCCACGGCGAACAGGGCCAGCACGGCCTGCGCCGACACCAGCAGGGACACGCTGCGCCCCTCGGCCTGGTGCACGGCCAGGCGCTGGCGCAGGGCCGCGCTGTCCAGCCCCAGGCGCGCCACGGCCTGGTGGCTGACCAGGCGCAGGCGGTGGCCGCCCGCCAGCAGGCCCTGCACGCCTTCGCCGGGCTGGTCGCTGAAGTCGGTCAGCGGCGCCGGCGCCACGCCCTGGGCCGCCAGCCCCTGGGCGATGGCGCGCGACACCGGGTGGTCGCTGTGCCCGGCCAACGCGGCGGCGGCCGGCCAGGCCAGGTCGGCGGCGGCCTCGTCCAGCAGCTCGCGCGCGACCAGGGCCGGACGGCCCTCGGTCAGGGTACCGGTCTTGTCCAGCGCCACGGCGCGCAGGCGCCGGGCGCCCTCCAGATAGACCCCGCCCTTGACCAGCAGCCCGCGCCGCGCGGCCTGGGCCAGGGCGCTGACCAGGGCCACCGGCGTGGCGATGACCAGCGCGCAGGGGCAGGCGATGACCAGCAGCACCAGGGCCTTGTAGACCGCCTCGCCCCAGCTCCAGCCGGCCAGCCACGGCCCCAGCCCGGCCACGGCCAGGGCCAGGGCGAACACCGCCGGCGTGTAGCGCGCGGCAAAGCGGTCGATGAAGGCCTGCGTGGGCGCGCGTTCGCTCTGCGCCTGCTCCACCGCGTGGATGATGCGCGCCAACTGCGTGTCGCGCGCGCCGGCC
>JAIUOM010000093.1 GCA_020161215.1 Pseudomonadota bacterium | reverse complement strand
GGCCCGGAGCTGCGCAGCCGCTCGGAAAGGCCAACCCCGGCGTGGCCCGCCTTGGCGCTGGCCTTCTTGAACGCAACACACCTTCGAGCCACAGCGGGAACAGGCCCTAGCTTAACCTTATTGGCGCGGCGGCAAGAAAAGCCGCCCCCGGCACCGTCGCGGGGTTGGTGCGGGCGGCTCACACCTTGTCCGGCCGCCTCAGGCAGCGCCCGCGCCACCGCCCTCGGCCAGGGCCGACACCCAGTCCAGTTGCCTGGGCAGGCACACACGCTGCAAGTCGTAGTGCTGGCACGCCCAGGCCCTGGCGTTGGCGCCCAGGCGCGCGCGCTCGGCCGGGTCTTCCAGCAGCCGGGCCACCTGGGCCGCCAGCGCCGCGGGGTCGAAAAAATCCACCAGCACCCCGGTCTGGCCGTCGGTGACCGCCTCGCGCACCGGCGCGGTGTCGCTGGCCACGATGGCACAGCCCACGCTCATGGCTTCCAGCAGGCTCCAGCTGAGCACGAAAGGGTACGTCAGGTACACGTGCGCCGTGGACACCTGCAGCAGGGCCACGAAATGCGCGTAGGGCAGGCTGCCCAGAAAATGCACCCGCGCCCATTCCTGGGCCGTCAAGCCGGGCCGCACTTCGTCCACGAAGCGTTGCTTCCAGCTCGTGCCTGGCGGTGCGGGCGGGCCATAAGCGGCCCCCTGTCCGCCCACGATCAGCACCTGCGCGCGCGGGCGTGCGCGCAGCAGCGCCGGCAAGGCCCGCATGAACATGTGGTAGCCCCGGTACGGCTCCAACTGGCGGTTGACGAACGTCACCACCTCGTCGGCCCGCGTCAGCGTCAACCCCGACGCCAGGGCGATGCGCACCCCGGGGCGGGGCGCCAGGGCATCGGTGTCGATGCCATCGTGCACCACGGTGATGCGTTCCCTGAAAGCGCCCGGAAAACTGGCCGCCTGCCAGTGCGTGGGCGCCAGACCGGCCTGGCAGTCCTCGAACTGCAGCAGGTAGTGCAGGTTCTTCAGCCGGATGCGGCTGGCCTCCTCCTCGGCGTTGGCGCTGGCGAATTCCGGATCGAAGCCCACGTCCATGCCCTGCGCGTGGTAAAAAAACTCGCAATACAGGCCCAGCGGCACCTGCGGCCACACCTGGCGCAAAAACAGGCTTTCACCCCAGCTCGGGTGCGCCACCACCGCGTCCGGCGTCCAGCCCTGGGCGCGCAGCCCGCGCAAGGCGTCGGCGCAGGCTTGGCCACGGATCACCTTGGTCTCCAGATCCGCCACCCAGGGATGCAGTTGCGGCGTGCTGGCGCGCTGCGGCTGATAGGCCAGGGCCTGAACCCCCTGCCGCGCCAGCGCCGCGCGCCGCTGCGGCGGCAGGTTCAGCGCCACGGCGCGCACCTCATGCCCTCGTGCCGCCAAGGCCGGCGCCAAGTGCTTGAACTGGCCAGGAAAATTGTGGTGGATGAACAACAACTTCACCGGCGAAGTGTAGCCGGGCGCCGGCTCCGGCGCGCACCCCGCATCTTCAAACACCTCAAATACTCACTTTTTAATAGCAAACAAGATAATATGGACGCCGGCCAATGGCCTGAAAAGCCAAATTTTCACCTGCGGATCTCGCTGGTTTCGGGGCGGACATAAAAAAACCCACCTCTCGAAAGAGGCGGGTCTTTAAAACCGATCCTTCGCGCCCCGCTTTCAGGCGGAGCGCTTAGGCAGGTATATCGCTTAGACGATGATGTCGGTAGCGGTGATCACGCCCACCGTGCCCACCAGCTTGATCACCACGTCTTCAGCCGCGGTGAAAGCGCCGTTGGTCGCGCCGGCGTTGGCCACCAGGTAGGTGCCTGCCGCGGTGCCCGAGGCAATGGTAACGATCAGCGCATCACCGGCGGCGTTGTAGTTGGCGGCATTGCCACCCAGTGCCGGGGTAACCGCATTGGTCACGGCCGTGCTGAGCGCGGCGGCCAAACCAACGGTGTCGACAGGAGCAGTCATGGTGGACAAGGTGAGCTGAGCGCCTGCAGCGCCGACCTTGAACTTGTCGACCCCGGCACGGAAGCCGGTCACGGTGTCGATCGCGGTAACCAGGGATGCCGTAGCAGGGACCGAGTCATTGATCGTCACCGCGCCGCTGCCCGTGGCCGCACCGCTCAGGTTGAAGTTGTCGGCACCGGTATTGCCCGTCAGGGTATAGGTGCCCGTGCTCACGGCGGCGTTGGTGACGTTCACCGTCTGACCGCCGGTACCGAGCGTCACTACGCCACCCACTTGACCTGCAGCGCCCGTCAGGTTGACGACCGTACCGGCAGCGTTGCTCACGGTGACGACCGCGGCGGCAACGCCACCGTTCAGGTTCACCACCTCAGCCCCTTGGGCCGCGCCGAGAGTTATCGCGGCGGTCACGGCATCCGTCACCGTCAAGGTGTCGGTGATACCAGCCAGGGTGCCCAGGTTGATGGCAGGAGCAGCGGCCAGGATGGCGAAGGTGCTGTTCAGCGTGTCGGTCCCCGCGTTGGTGAAGTTGTAAGTCTCCACGCCGGCACGGGCGGTGATGGTGCCCGCATCGGACAGGGTCACGACATCGGCAAGGCCAGCCGCATTGGTGGTGGTGAAGGCGTTGTACTGAGCAACAGTCATCGTGGCCGCGCCGTTGAGCGTCAGGGTCTCGACGTTCGTCACCGTGGCGCCGGAGATGTTGGCACCCGCACCCACGTTCAGGATGTCGACACCCGCGCCACCGTTCAGGTTGCCCGTGGCAGCCATGGCGCCCGGCACGTTGATCGTGTCGGCGCCACCGCCCATGTCAACGCTGTCGGTGGCAGCCGTCAGCGTCATGACTTCGTCGGCGACCGTGCCAGTGAAGGCCAGCGGTGCGGCACCCGGGAAGGCGGCCGAGGCGATCACGCTGTTGATGTTGTCCATCGTGGCGTCGACCAGGCCCAGGCCGGTCAGCGTGGCCAGCGTAACTGCTGCGCCACCGTTGCCGATGAAGTTGACCGTCACGCCAGCGGCAATCAAAGACTGCACGTTGATCTGGCGCGGGGCCACGCCGGCAGCCAGTCCGGCGTTGGCGGCGTTGAGCAGGTCGGCCACGTTGATGTTCACCACGTCGCCAGCGCCCAGGGCGCGGTTGTTGGCGGCGTTGGCCGTGGCCAGGGTGAAGGCCGTGTCGTTGAACGCAGGCGTGTTGGTCGCGTCGTTGGCGGCCAGGGTGTTGGCCGTCAGGAAGGCGCGGGTCAGGCTCAGGTCGTAGATGGCGGCCATGGCATTCTTCGTCAGCACGAAGCCTTCGAAGTTGCGCACGTTGCTCAGATCCTGGGCGTCAACCACCACGCGCTCGCCGTTGGTCACCAGGGTGATGGTGTCGTAGCGAGTGGCGCCGGCAGCAATGACCTGGCCTTCGAGGGCGCCGCCGTCCAGCGTCTTCAGCACGTTGAAGGTGGCGTCGTTCATGATCAGGCGATCAGAGCCGGAACCCCCTTGGTAGCTCACGCTCTGGCCGGAGCCGAGCATGCTCAGGTTGACGGTGTTGGTGGAGGCGTTCTCGCGGCCGTTGTTGGTGGCCACCACGGTGTCGTTGGCCGCGTTGGTGTCGCTGGTCTGCACGATCTTGTTGGTGATGATCGTGATGGTGCCGGCGGTGTCGGCAGCGTTCACGAAGTCTTGCGACAGCGTCAGGCTGGTGTTGTTGCCACGCAGGTCGATGACGTCAACACCGGTCTTGTTGCGCAACTCGGTCTCGGACACCACGTAGTTGCCCACGCCGTTCACGCCCAGTTGCAGGGTGTCGGTACCCGCGCCACCGACCACGCTGTCGCCCTCGCCGAAGCTGCTGTTGGCCGAGTTGGCGTTGACGAAGGCGAAGGTGTCGTCGCCCGTGCCGCCGCTGGCATTGACGTTGCCCAATTCGAATTCGACGTAATCCTTGGCCGTACCGCCCTTGTAGGTGACGTTGGTCGGGGTGTTGATCGCGGCCTTGGCAGTGAAGCGCACCGCCTGGTCACCGGTGGCGGCCGAGGCGTCGTAGCTGGTGACGGTGTCGGCCAGCGACAGCAGGTTGGAGGCCGAGCTGCGGGCGTCCGACAGGCCGGTGTCCACGCCCACGGCGCGGTTGGTCAGGCCATAGTTGGCGTCAGCGGCTTGCGTGACGACAGTGGCGGCCTTGCCCAGGCCGGCGGCGCCCAGGGCGACGACGGAAGCCAGCGCGGTGCCAGCGGCGCCGGTGCCGGAAACCAGGTCGGAAGGACCACCGGTGCCGGACTGGTTGGCCGAGTTGTTCAGCGTGTTGGCGCCCGCGCCGGCAGAGGTGATGGTCAGCGTCTCGACGCCAGCACCCATGTTGAACTGACCAGAAGCGGCGTTCACGTTGTTGGCGCTGACATTGGTCAAGCCCAGAGCCTGGTTGGTGGCACCGGCCACGGTGGCGGCGCGGTAGGTCACGGCGGCAATGCCGGCCAGCGAACCGGCTTCGTTGACCCAGCTCAGGCCGGGCACGGGGTTGGTGCCGCTGGCGGTCGGGGTCAGGTTGTTGACGTTGAGCTGCTCGCCCACGGTGATCTGGTCGTACACCACGGTGTTGGTGCCGGTGACTTCGTAGGCGCCGTTGTTGACGTTGTAGTCGAAGTTGACGGCTCCGGCCAGGTCGGTACCGATTTGCACGGTCTCGATGTTCTTGATGGTGGCGCCGCCGTTGTAGACCGCGCCGGTCATGTTGATCACCAGCTTGTCGTTGCCGGCGCCGCCGTCGAGCACGTCGGAGGAGTTCAGCGTGGTCTGGTCTTGGCCACCCACCTGCACGCCGGCCACGCCGCGGATCACGTCCTCACCGGAGCCGCCGGTGAAGACGTCTTGCGCGGTGGTCAGGGTGGAGGTCTGACCTTGGTTGCCTGCAGCCTGAGCCGCGGCGACGCTGGCCGGATCGGAGGTGACGTTGGCCACCAGGGCCTGCAGCGCGCCCAGGTCGGTGGTGCTCACCAGCTTGGTCTCGGTGAAGTACTGCGACACGGTGACCTTGTTGGCCAGCATCGCGGCGGTGCCACCCCAGGTGGCGTCACCGGTCTTGGCGGCCAGGTTGGTGAAGATTTGATAGATGGTGTCGCCACGGGTCCAGCCGGCGTTGAGCGCGGCCACGACGTCGGCCTTGGCCTGGGTCTTGGCGGCGTCGGTGGCCGAGCTGCCCACCACGTTGTCGACCAGCTTGGCGGCGAAGTCGGTGTTCGACATGAAGGCCGGGTAAATGGCCTGGAACTGCGACTTGGTGGTGTACACGTTGACGATCTGCTTGGTCGTCATGCCAGCGCTGTACGCATCGTTCAGCTGGTTCATGTACGTGACGCCAGGGGCGGCACCAAAGGCTACGATGAAGAATTGGTACGCGTCTTTCTTTTGAGCGTCGGTCATTGCCATGGAATGGTTCTCCTAGGGGTTAAGAAACAACCGCAAGCCTTCACCATGTGAGATTGTTGCGATCGCGGAGGAGATTCTACGGGTTGAGACCCCGATCACCACGGCCGAATGTGACGGCCATCACCAGAATGGGTACGCCATGACGCCAAAAAATGACGATCTGTATCTTATATGAATTTCATATAGGATGCATCAGTTTGATCAACTTCAGATGCGCACGCAGACGCGCTCACGGGCAGTGAGGCCACATGGCCCTAGGCGGTATGCGAGAGCCGAAGCAGCCTCCCGTCCAGGGGGGTGCTTCAGGGCTTCAACGCCACTGGCGGCGCCAGTAAAACGCAATGCCCTTGTCGCTCCAGTTGAACAGGGACAGGTTGCTCCAGCGCTGGGTCCAGTAAGCCTGCGCACTGAGCTGGCCGCCCCACAGATCGGGGACGATCTGGCGTTCCACGGAGAGGTTGGCGGTGAGGAAACGTCGGTATGCGTTGTTTTTTAGTAACGCACTGTAGCCCGAGGTGTCGATCTGGGCATACAAATAGCCTTGCAACAGCCATTCGGGCGCGAATTGCCATTGGGCTTGCCAGCCGGCGCGCCAGGCCGAGGGGCCGCCGCGCGTGGCGTGCTCGTACTCGGCCCAGCCGAGATGGCCCAGTTCGAGCAGGTTGGGCAGGGATTGCTGCACGCGCGCGGACCAACCCTGGCGCCCAGTCACCGGTTCGTCAAATGCGTTGAGGCTGTACAGCAGGGGCAGGTTGCCCTCGTGCACCTCTCGCCATGGGCGCTGCCACAGCAGCGACGCTACCTGCCGCCGTGCGCCGTCGAGCGTGCGCTGGGCGCTCAGTCCCCAGCGCAAGGGCGCCAGCAGCCGGTTGGCGGCGGGTACACCAGGCAGAGGCCCGACCACGGCAATGCGCCCGGCGGACGTGGCTGTGTCCACGTCCGAGGACTGCGCGGTAGCCTGCAGCTCCAGCCCACTGTCCCAGCGGTGGTAGAGCTGGGCCTGGGTCAGGGTGCCGCGCTGGGCCTGGCTGAGCAGGGGCACGGTGATGTTGCCTTGGGGCAGGGTAAGCACCATTTCGCGTGCGCTGGAGGCCACCAGCGGGTTGGTGCTATAGCCGACCGAGGTGCTGACCAGCGTGCGCGGCACGGCGGCACGCGCCGCCGCTTCCGCGGCGGCCATGTCGTCCCGCGGATCGCGCAGCAGAGCTTGTAGCTTCTGGCGCTGCGCGGAGGGGGTTTCGGGGTCGTCGAGCAATGCTTGAATCAAGGCGCGCGCACTTTCCGGCCGGTCGCGCTCGGCCAGCAACAGCGCCAGCTGCAGCATGGCCTCTGCATGCGCTGGGTAAAACATGAGCGCGCGCTCGAGCAGCAGTTCAGCTTCAAGCCAGCGCTTGTCGTGCAGCGCCTCCAGGGCCTGGGTGTAGGCCAGGTCGGCCTCTCGCCGCGCGGCGGCCAGGGCTTTGTCGGCGGAAGACTGGGCAAGGGCGACTTCGACCACCGGTGTCGCGGCAGCGGGTTCCGCCGCGTGCGCCAGGCCGCTACAAGCGCCCACCAGCCAAATCCATGCCCGTGGACAACGGTCACGCGGACGCCGCGCGGTATTGCCCCACCGCGCTAGTGACCCTGTGCTGGTCATAACGGCACCCGGAACAAGGTCTTGGGGTGCCGCTGGTCGGGCAATACGAACTGGCCCATACCCTGTAACGGTTCATGCAGCTCGGTAACAAGCAGGTGCGCGGCCTGGGGACCGATGAGAATGGGACTGTCCAGCTCCTCACTAAGTGTGAGCATGCCAGCGACGTCGTTGGCCACGGGCCCAAGCAGCACGCAGCGGCGCGCGTCGTTGCCGCCGACCAATCCGAGCAGGTAGACGCCGCTTTCAAAGGCGGCGTAGAAGCTCAAGGGGGAATCCTCGCGCGCGTTGCGCTCGAGAATGGGGAGCAGGGTATTGAGCAGCTGCCGCAAGCCGTCGAGCGCGCGTCGGACGGACTGGGCGTCATTGTCAGGCCAGCTGATGTAGAACACTTCGCCCTGGGCGTGCTCAAGCTGGCCACCCTGGGTGCGCAAGGTGTTGGCGGCGGTGGAATGCAGCGCATGGATAAGGGCCAGGCCCTGCAAGGTATCGACCCGGCTGACCCAGCGCTGCAACCCGGTGATGCGTACGGCGGCCAGCACACCGTCGCAGGGTTGGCCCAGGCTGTGGCCACTGGGGACCTGGGCCGCGACCTGCTGCGCCAAGGTGGGCGGCAAAAAGCTTTGCAGATCGTGCGACAGTTCGCGCACTCGGCGTCGATGCTGATGAATCTGCCAAGCCATGAGCCCTAGGCCGTTGACCAGCAAAGCCAGGATGGGCCCGGCCACGGGCAGCACCAGACCGGCCGCCAGGCGGGCAAGCAGGGACAGAATCAGTGGCCCGGCGGCGATGACCACCACGCCGGTGAGCACGGCAACCAGCCGCCGCCCCGGCCGCGCCAGGGGCACCAGCAGCAGCGCCGCCAGCATGGTGGCGATGCCAGCCAACAGCGGGGCGCCGCGCGGCACCAGGCCGGGCCAGCGCTCGCCCGACTGCCCCGCGGCCAGCAGTTCGGCGTGCACGCTGACGCCCGGTGCGTTGGGATGAAAAGGCGTACTCACCACGTCGCGCAGGCCGAGCGCAGTGCCACCGATGAGCACAACGTGATTTTTCAGGCTGGGCAGCTCGGCATCCGGGTCGAGCAGCCGGCTGGCGCTGACGGCGGGCCAGGCGGTGTGCGGGCGCTGGTAAGGAATGGAGATATACCCATCCGCATCGACCGGAAACGCCCAAACACCACGGCGCAACCAGTGCGCTGGCCCGAACACACCGTTTCCAGACTCGCGCAACCAGGGGTGGCCAGCGGCATCCGCGGCGGCGGCGGCCAGCACCAATTGGGCGCTACGTTGGGCTTTGGCTGGAGAAATAGCCTGGCCGGACAAGCCGGTTGGTGCGGGAATGTCGGCGCTGGCACACAGCACGGCAGGCAGGCGGCGCAACTGACCGTCGGCGTCGGGAGTGGCGGCCAAGTGCCCAGCCTGAACCGGCAGGAAACTCTCGGCCACCCCCAAGTAGCCGCGCAGCGCGGGTGTGACGCTGCACAGCTCGGGCGCGGTATCAGACACCACCCACCGCCCTTCACGCGGTGGCGCTTGCACCAGGGGATCAAGCACTGGTACCTGACCGATAACGACATCTGGGTGTCCGAGCTGCGCGATCAGTGCCGTGTCGGCCGGGGTGGGCTGAGAGAAAAACAGGTCCCAGACTTGCAGGCGGGCACCACGTTCGCGCAGGCGCTCGGACAATTGCGCCAGCACCGGGCGAGGCCAAGGCCAGGGCCCGATTTCATGCAGGCTGCGTTCGTCGATGTCGATAATGGTGACGTTCTCGGGCGCGCTGCGCACGGACACGACACGTGTGAGTACACCCTGCCATTGCAGATCTACCTGGCGCACGGCGGGTACGCTGTACAACACAGCGCCCAGCACACCAAGGGCCAGCAAGCCAAGGGCGTTTGCCCATCGCCACCGACCGAGTCCGGCGCTCTCGGCCTCGGGGCGACTCACTTACGGTTCCAGAGCGTGATGCCGTTGTATTGGCCGTTGGCGCCTGTCAGCTGGAACAAATAGCCCGCCTCGGTACCCGTCGCGTTAAGCGCACCAGCCACCCGGCCGTTTGCGTCACGCGAGACGAACATGCCGTCCGCCCCGACCGTACCGGTAGCCCCCAGAGTTACCGTTGGCACGTTGACGCCGCTCAAGCCCAAAGAGGTCGAGAAGCGGGCACGATCAAAATCGACCTGCAGGCGAGGATCGCTGAAGTTCACGGCGGTGTGGGTTCCCCCTGCGCTGTAGTAACTCTCACCGGCAGCCAGGGCAAAATCGGCGGTGCCGCGGACGGAGGGAAGCAAACTGCCCCCCGCACGCCACAGCGCATAGGCCGTCGGTTCGCCGATGGTGACCTGCCGATTGGCGCTGGCTTCCTGGAACGGCAAAGGCAAGGTCAAGGGGAAGTTCAGGGGATCGGAGAAGCGCCCCCAGACCAGATCCTTCGGTAGGGGAATGGGCGTGGGCACGATCGGGCGAATCACGCCGGAAATGGCGACGTCGCTGGGCAACTTGCCGTTGTCGGAGCCGTTCAAGCGGCTGGGGCCCAATACCGCCACGGTGGTCGAGTCCTGGGCAGTGGCGGACGACGCCCCCCCAGGTACCGGGCTGGTTGCATCGCTGCGCGAGTTGCCCGCAGCCGACGCAGTGCCGCTGCTGCTCCCGTCGCGTCGAGCGGAAGTTCCGGCCGCGCCCGTGGACTGAGCCACCGCTGTGGACGAACTCCCGAGCCGAATGCTGAACAAGCGATCGGCCTCATCGGCTTGCAGCCGGCGCAGCTGAGCGCTGCCATCGCCAGCGGCCTGCATGAGGTTGGCCTCACCGGCAACACTGAGGGTGGGCGCGGCAAGCGGCATCCCCGTCCCCACGGGCTGCACGGTGATGGCGCCCTCATGAACATAGGTCTGAATCACGCTGGCATCGGATTTGGCCAGGAAATCCGTGCCGCGCACCCCAATCACGGCGATAGGGGTGTTCAGCCGGTAGCGGTCCGGCTGGCGATGAGCCGCGTCACCGGAGATCTGGCGTACGGTGCCGCGCATCAACTCGAAATGCAGTTGGGTGTCGCGGCCGGAAGCGTCGTCCACGTATTGGCGGATCAGCAACTCGCTCTCGGGTCGGATGGCCACGCGGCCCTGGTCCATGAAGACCAGCATCGCCATGCCGTCGCGACCGGTGACAATACGGTCGCGCTCAGAAACTTCTGCGCCACGCGCCAAGGTGCTGACGTTCCCGCCCGGCCGGACCAGGGTGACATCGCCCACGGCCATGCTGACCCGGGCCACCGCAGCCGCAGAAGCGGTGCCGGTGCCACAAGTCAGCAGCGTGGCAACGCCAAAGGCCAAAAATTTGAATCGCATGGCTACCTCCGATATGGCCCACCAACGACGCAAGATCGTCAATGTTGCGGGCACAATCCTTGCATATGGTTTGATTTTAGGATAGGGACCTTGATCCAGGAAGAAAAAATGGGGGTGAAGTGGCGATTTCGGTGATGACGCTCACACCGTGCGCATTTTTCTCCCACGCTTCGCCTGCCGCCTTGCAGTTCGCCGCCTCGCGCATGGCGCTGCTGCATATGCGTCGGCGCGAGGTTCTGCGCCCCTTGGATCGGCCATTTCATGGCCTGGGCGTGGTGCTGCAAGGCAACCTGCAGGCGCTGGATCTGACGCTGGACGGCAAGGAAGTGGGCCTTGCGCAGGCCGGCCTGCATGAATCGTTCGGGCACCCGCTGCTGCTGGCCGAGCGTCCGATTGAGTTGACCTGGGTGGCAGGAACCAGTGCCACCACGGTGGCGGTCATGGACCGCCCGGACGCGCTGGAGCTGTTGGCCTACCCTGAGATGATGGCGGCGGTGGCGCGCCTGAACGCGCAACAGGTATGTGATCTGCTGCGCTGGCAGAAAATTCAGGCGATTCACCCGGTGAGCGCGCGGGTGTGCGCCTGGTTGTTGCATGAAACATCATCGGACGCCAGCCTGCGCCTGCCGACCCACGCCGAAATGGCCTGGCGCCTGAACACCACGCGCGAGTCGATTACCCGGGTGTTGCAGAAGCTGCTTACCGAAGGGGTACTGCGGCGCGACGGCGACCTGTGGCACATCTTGAAGCCCGACGTTCTGGAGGATTTGGCGGGCGGCGAGGACCGCTGAGCCGATACAACGATGATCACAGTGGTGGAGGCTTGGCGTGGTTTGGCGGCGCTGATCGTCGTGTGGGCCCATTGGGGCCCTCCCCTAGGTTGGCCGATGGGGCCGATGGGCTTCGCCTTCACTGGTGTGGATCTGTTCTTCGTGCTAAGCGGTTTTGTGTTCGCACCCGCGCTGTTCGGCGTAACCCGGACCTCCCTGGCGCCCTATGTGGTGCGCAGAATGTTGCGCATTTACCCTGCGTACCTGGTCGCGCTGCTTATCTACATAGGATTGGCTTGGCACGCGGGCAAGCCGTTGCTGTACGTCCCGGAACATCTTCTGATGGCACACATGCAGTCGCGGGAAATGACTTTTTATTACAACCCGGTGTTCTGGAGCTTGCCCTCCGAGGTAACGTTTTACGCCTTTGTGCCGATCGTCGCATGGTGCCTGATTCGTGTCGGTTCAAGTTACTGGGCGGCGCTGCTGGGCCTGGCGATACTCATCCGACTGTGGCTGGTGACGGAGGCCGATGGGATCGTGCAGAACTCGGCCTACATTGCCCTGCATCACCTGCCCGGGTTGCTGGTGGAGTTCTTGTTGGGTGTGTGGGTGTGGACGCGCGCGCAACGACCGCTTGGACGTCGTGCGGCGGTGGCTTTGGGGCTGGGCGGTGTTCTAGGTTGGTTGCTTCTGGCTCGGCTGTTCCTCTGGTTGGAAAACAGGCCGAGTGGGCCCAGTTGGATTCACGGCCAATTGGGCTTGGTTGCCGCGGTCTGTTTCGCCATGGTGCTGTTGTCCAGCTTGCAATGGCCACAACCCAAGCCCAAAAGTTGGACAAGAGTAGGCGCTTACTGGACCGGCAAGCTGAGTTATCCTTTGTATCTTCTGCATATCGCTTGGTTGGCCCCAACCCAGGCCTGGGTTCGTGAGTGGGGTACGGTACTGGGCTCCGCGGCCGGTGGACTGGGGCTGCTGGCGAGTTGCTGGCTTCTGAACGTCGCCGTTGAGGACCCCGCGCGCGCGTGGGGCAGGAAACTGAGCGCCCGCCTCACGACCAAGACTCACCCCCGTTGATGAATCACATGCTGAAAGAATACCGCCATGACACAGGCAGCCGCCCGTCATTGGGATGAGTGGCAGCGTCGGCGCACGCCAGGTCGCTTCGCGGACTGGGCCGATCACCCGTATGTCTTTCAACGCCTGTGTGCTCACGCGTTCGGAGACCCTGCGTGCGATTTCTTTGACTTCATTCAAAACAGCCTTCCTGAACTGGCCAACGCCCATGTCCTCAGTCTGTGCTGTGGCGACGGGGCTTTCGAGCAATCGATGCTGGAGCGCGGCGTCTTTGGTCGTGTGACGGGCCTGGACGTGTCACCCGAGCGAGTGCGCGTCGGACAGGAACGCGTGCACGCCTTAGGCGGGGAGCTTGCTGCCCGCATGAAGCTTCATTGCGACGACGTGAACCATGCCGACCTAGGCAGTGGCCGTTACGACGTGGTATTTGCCAAATCGGCGCTGCACCACATCGAAAATCTGGAGCACGCGTTGCCAGCCATGGTGCGTTGCTTGAAGCCCGATGGCGTATTGGTCACGATTGACTTCTTCGGGCCCACTCGGTTCCAGTGGACCGAGGAGCAGTTGCGTGCGCGGTCCTGGTTTTGGCGTCATCGGGTGCCCGCAGCGTTGCGGCTCGACGAGCAAGGCCAACCCATTCCCGAGATAGGAAGGCCAGACCTTGAAGCCATGATTGCCATGGACCCCTCGGAAGCCGTGCGCTCGGGGGAGTTACATGCCCTGCTCACCCGGCAATTCGAGCCCATTCATGACATCGCGCTGGGGGGCGCCCTACTGAATCTGCTGCTGTACGGCGACATTGTCAATCGCTTCGACCCTGATAAGGAGGCACACAGGGCCGTCATAGCGGAGGCCTTTGAGTTGGAGCGCCTATTGATGGAATTCGGGGTACTAGACAGCGACTTCCGACTGATCATCGCGCGCCCACGCCCCTCCGGCAACAGTCCGGCGAGCGTACCGAAGGAAAGCTTTCTGCGGCGCCTAGCCCGCAGATGGGGACATCCGCCTTAACAGGGCCTAGAACACGTCGGTATCGCCGGGCTGAAACTGCGGGGGTAGCCAGTCGCGATGGAAAGCTGTTGCGACGCCCAATTCGGTGGGAACGATGGCGGACGGCGAGCACTGAGCGCCCTCGTGGGGTAGCCAAGTCACCCAAGCAGACTGGCCAGTGAGGCCCGCCAGCAAACTCAAGCCCAGCGCCACCCCGCCGGGCACGGTATCCAAACCGCAGTCGACCAGGGTTGGCTGCGGTTCAGCGGCAGTCACCAACCACCCCGTCGGCCCACCCAGGGGGCGTGAAAGTAGCCAGAACCGGTAGGGCCGGCCCGGATGCTCCGCATAACGCCAGTGCAGGTAGGCGGCTGTTTTGTCGATGGCCGGACGCAACGAAGAAGAAATTGCTGCGCTGGGGAGTTGAGTCGCCCGCGCGGATGCCCCAATGGCGCGCTGCGCCGGACCGTCATCGAAACGACTCACCTCTCGCATTCGCCATCGCCAGACAGGTGCCCATGCAGGCCTGGGCTCAGCCCATGATGAGTCACAGTTGACGCCCTCATAAAGACGCCGGTACAAGCCCATTCGCTCTCCCAGTGCAAAGGGCCGATGACCAGGAAATCCGTAGCAAAACAACGGCCACTGTGTTGGCCCAAGCTCCACCAAGCGCCTCAGCAATGCCGTCGTGACTCGACGGTACACATTTGTCGGCCCGAGATCTCCGCGCACGCTCGGATGGACCATGATGTCGCACACTTGAGCCATCCGGATGGGCCTTCCGGCCTGGGTGCCGGCCACCATCTGTGCCCCCGCATGCGCCAGCGGCTGTCCGCTTTCCGGGCAGCGCAAAATGGCATGCGCATTGGCGAGTTTTGGCCCCTGGTGGTATTTCCAGCGCCAGTGCGCATCGGATATGGTGTGGCCAAATACGGTCTGAAACAGGCCACGTAACGCATCGACGTCTTCCAGCCCATTGCCGACTTCGACAGCGCCTTCAGGCCCCCTCATGGTTCGCCCTCGCGCCCGAGCAAGGTCCGCACGCCACGCGCCCAGCGCACCGGGCGCGACTGGCGCAACAATTGCAGGCTGGCCTGCGCCAAGTCGCGCTCGGCCAGCAAGGTCATGCCACGCGCCTGCTCGGTCAGCAACTCGTGTCGGGTTTCAAACAAGCTGTCCTGCAATTGCTGCAGCTGCTGCCGGGTCCGGGCGTGGTCCTCGCGCTCGCGGACCAAGGCCAGCGCATCCTCCTGCGCATCCTCCTGCGCACGCTCCAGCGCCACGGCGTGCCAAGCCAGCGTCTTCACCATTCGCGGCAGACCCCAGCGTTCGGCGTGGCGCTCCAGCACGCGCCGGTGCCACAGTGCCCAGTGGTTCTCGTGTTCAGGATCCGCCAGATGAGAGCTGCCTCGGCCCTGACGGTACACGGCACCGATGCCGGGCCGGTGCACGAAATCGCCTGCCGCCGCCAGCTGGCACCAGAAATCCCAGTCTTCCAGCACCGGCAAGGCTTCGTCGAAGCGGCAACCAGATACCCTTGCCTCACGCAGTCGAAACAGCACCGCGTGAATGGGCAGGAAGTTCAGGCCGGCCAGTCGCGCGGCGCTCCAGGGCGAGTCGTAGTCGCGGATCCACTCTCCGTTCGCGTTCTCCACACGCACGCCGCCATAGGCGGCCGCGGCGTCGGGGTGTTCGTCCAGGGCTTGCACCAGCTGTTGCACATGCTCCGGCAGCAGCAGGTCGTCGTCGTCGAGAAACAGCGCCAGCTCGCCAGCGGCGGCCTGCAGACCCTCATTGGCGGCCTGGGCGCGGCCCAGGCCGGGGCCCTCGGCCGCGACGACCCGCAGCCGCAACCGATCCGTCGGGTATTCCGGCATGGGATGCGGGCGCTGCGTCGCGTTGACCACCACGACTTCAAGGTTGGGGTAGCTTTGCGCGGCCACGCTGGCGATCGCCTCGGCCAGCGCCGGGCGGTCCAGGCTGCGGATGATGACGCTGACCAATGGCAGTTGGACGGGCTCGGTGGCACCGCCCCAGGCCTCGCGCTGCAAGGGCCAATGGCCCAGTCCGGGCGTCGCGCCGTGCTCCCGCAAGGCGGCCGCTGGCATCTGCCAGAACGCCTCGGCGGCCTGCACCCGCGGCCCCATGCCCAAGGCGCGCAAGCTGGCCATGGCCTGGGCCAGACGCAGGTAGGGGTGGCGCTGCTCCTGCGAGACAAAGGCCGCCAAGGCGTGCCATTTCGCCTCGGCCACCGTGGAAATATCGACCAGGGTATTCGGCGTGCCCGGTGCGCCGACCTCGTAGAACAGCACCGTACCCTCCAGCTCCAGGCGTCCGACCGCGGCCATGCCGGCCAAACCCAGGGCCTGGTGGTCCGGGTGCGGCTCGCTGAGCGCGGGCAGCAGCAGCCAGTCGGGACGGTGCTGGCGCAACAGCTCGGCCAGGCGCTCGATGACCGGCGGACAATAGCGCACCTGACGATCCTGCCAGTGCCAGAATTCTGGCGCTGGCAGGCCCAGCCGCTCGGCGGCCTGGCAGGACTCGCCGCGACGCACTTGTGCACCCTGCGCATCGGTCTCTGCCACGCCCTGAGCCCCGTCGGTAACCACCACGGTATGCACGTGCACTCCGGCCCGCGCTGCCAGGGCCAGCAAGCCGCCGCAACCTAGGATTTCATCGTCGGGGTGCGGCGCCAAACACAGCAGGCGCTGGCCGGGCTGAAAATGCACGGCTCCGGCGGGGTAGTCTGGCGGCTGGGAAGGTCGATCAAGCATCGCTAAATTGTAGGTTTTCGAACGCACGCATGAACTCACCTGGCCTCAAGCGCCTGATCTACCTGGCCCCGGTGCCGCTGAACAGCCCAGCGCAACGGCCCCACCATTTCGCCTACTGGGCGCGGCAACGCCTGGGTTGCGAGATGGTCTGGGTGCAACCGTACCCGGTACGACTACCCCGTCCGGGCGACCTGCGCCGCTGGCTGCCCAGTGCGCGCGCGGCACGAGCCGAGTTGGCCCCAGTCTGGCACGACGCGCCGTGGTTGCAGGTGCTGGCCGCCCCTGGCTTGCCGGTCGAACCCCTGCCCGGTGGCGCGGCGGTAATCGCCTGGCAACAGCGCGCCTTGCGCGCACGGCTGCACGCGCTGCTCCGGGAGCCTGGTACCTGGCTGGTGATCGGCCGGCCCAGCGGCCTGGCTTTGGAGTTGTGCACGGCCACGCGGGGTGAGAGGGTGCTGTACGACGTGATGGACGACATGGCCG
>JAIUOM010000092.1 GCA_020161215.1 Pseudomonadota bacterium | reverse complement strand
ACTGGCAGGTCAAACAGGTGATCTTCGCTCGCCTCGTCTGAGCCTTCCGCTTCTACGTGCACTTCATTGTGGAAACCGCCGATGAAATACCCATTAGGCCGGCGTTAACAAATCGCTGTCAGCTATTTAAACGATAGCGATTGATTTTTCTGACAACTGGCAGTTTCGGCTGAAACAGCAGGACCTTGGATCGATCAAACCGGTTCAGACTGAGCGGATCGAAGCCGGGCGATGCGTTTCGACCCGCTCAACGCGAACGGATGGAGACAGTTGGCTGAACGCCACCTTGCTTCACACGTCAATCGCCACCGCCGACCCCGCCTGCTTGCGCAGCTCGAATTTCTGGATCTTGCCGGTGCTGGTCTTGGGCAGCTCGCCAAAGACAATGGCGCGCGGCACCTTGAAGCCGGCCAGGTGCTGCTTGCAGTGGGCGACGATGTCGGCCTCGGTCACCTCGGCGCCGGCTTTCAGCTCTAAAAACGCGCACGGTGTCTCGCCCCACTTGGGGTCGGGCTTGGCCACCACGGCGGCGGCCAGCACGGCGGGGTGGCGGTAGAGCACGTCTTCGACCTCGATGGACGAGATGTTCTCGCCGCCCGAGATGATGATGTCCTTGCTGCGGTCCTTGATCTTGATGTAACCGTCGGGGTATTGCACGGCCAGGTCTCCCGAGTGGAACCAGCCGCCGGCAAAGGCCTCGTCGGTGGCCTTGGGGTTCTTCAGGTAGCCCTTCATGGCGATGTTGCCGCGGAACATGATCTCGCCCATGGTCTCGCCGTCTTCGGGCACGGGCTGCATGGTCTCGGGGTTGAGCACGCGGGCGTCGCGCTGCAGGTGGTAGCGCACGCCCTGGCGCGCGTTCAGACGGGCGCGCTCGCCAATGTCCAGCGCGTCCCACAGGTCATGCTTGGCGCACACGGTGGCGGGGCCATACACCTCGGTCAGGCCGTAGACGTGGGTCAGGTCGAACCCCATCTTCTCCATGCCTTCGATCATCGACGCGGGCGGCGCGGCGCCGGCCACCATGGCCTTGACGCCGGCCGGCACGCCCGCCTTCAGCTCGTCGGGCGCATTGACCAGCAGGCCGTGCACGATGGGCGCGCCGCAGTAGTGCGTGACGCCGTGCTGGCGGATGGCGTCAAAAATCGCCTTGGCCTCGACCCGGCGCAGGCACACGTTGACGGCCGCGCGCGCCGCCACCGTCCACGGAAAGCACCAGCCATTGCAGTGGAACATGGGCAGCGTCCACAGATAGACGGCGTGCTTGGGCATGTCCCACTCCAGCACGTTGCTGATGGCGTTGGTGGTGGCGCCGCGGTGGTGGTAGACCACGCCCTTGGGGTTGCCGGTGGTGCCGCTGGTGTAGTTCAGCGCAATGGCATCCCACTCGTCCTGCGGGTAGGCCCAAGCAAACTGCGCGTCGCCCTGGGCCAGAAAGGCTTCGTAGGTGGTGCTGCCCAGCGGCTCGCCCGGGCCGAACAGCACGTCTTCAACGTCGATGATCAGCAGCGGCATCTTGGACTGGCGCAGCGTCAGCGCCTTTTTCATGACGGGGGCGAACTCGGGGTCGACGATCACGGCCTTGGCCTCGCCGTGGTCCAGCATGAAGGCCACCGCCTCCGGGTCCAGCCGCGTGTTGAGGGCGTTGAGCACCGCGCCGACCATGGGGATGCCGAAATGCGCCTCCACCATGGGCGGGGTGTTGGGCAGCATCACGGCCACGGTGTCGTTCTTGCCGATACCGGCCTTTTGCAGGCTGCTGGCCAGCTGGCGGCAGCGCGCGTAGGTGTCGGCCCAGCTCTGGCGCAGGTCGCCGTGGACGATGGCCAGACGGTCGGGGTAGACCTCGGCCGTGCGCTGGAGGAAGGCCAGCGGCGTCATGGGCGCAAAGTTGGCCTCGGTGCGCGGCAGGTCGGTGTCGTAGATGCTGACCATGCGTGGTGTCTCCTGCAAGGGTGTCGATTGATTCTATTGAAGTGCCCGCGGCTGACATGCGGCTGATTGGGGCGCATCCGTCACAATCGGCGCGTGGCCATTCCGCAGCATTTCATCCAGGAGCTTCTGGCACGCGCCGACGTGGTCGAGATCGTCGGCCGTTACGTGCAGTTGAAGAAAACTGGCGCCAATTTCTCGGGCCTATGCCCGTTTCACGCCGAGAAGTCGCCCTCTTTCACCGTCAGCCCGTCCAAGCAGTTCTACCACTGCTTCGGCTGCGGCAAGAACGGCAACGCCATCGGCTTTTTGATGGACCACACCGGCGCCGGCTTCGTCGAGGTGGTGCACGATCTGGCCCAGTCCTACGGTCTGCAGGTGCCCGAGGACGAGCGCAGCCCGGCCGAGCGCGCCCGCGCCGCCGAGGAGGCCGAGCAGCGCGCCACCCTGTCCGACGTGCTGGCGCGTGCCGGCGAGGCCTACCGCAAACAGCTGAAGGAGTCGCCACGCGCCATCGAGTACCTGCGGCGCCGCGGCCTGTCGGGCGAGGTGGCGCGCGACTTTGGACTGGGCTACGCGCCCGAGAGCTGGCGCACGCTGGCCGGCGTGTTCCCCGACTACACCGACGCGCTGCTGACCGAAAGCGGCCTGGTCATCACCAGCGAGGACGACGCCGACAAGCGTTACGACCGTTTTCGCGACCGCATCATGTTCCCGATCCGCGGCGTCAAGGGCGAGGTGATTGGCTTTGGCGGGCGCGTGCTGGGCGACGAAAAGCCCAAGTACCTGAACTCGCCCGAAACCCCGGTGTTCCACAAGGGGCGCGAGCTGTACGGCCTGTTCGAGGCCCGCCACGCGCTGCGCGAGCACGGCTACGCCCTGGTGACCGAGGGCTACATGGACGTCGTCGCCCTGGCCCAGCTGGGTTTTGGCAACGCCGTGGCCACGCTGGGCACGGCCTGCACGCCCGAGCACGTGCAAAAGCTGTTTCGCTTTACCGACAGCGTGGTGTTCAGCTTTGACGGCGACTCGGCCGGCCGCCGCGCCGCCCGCAAGGCGCTGGAGGCCGCCCTGCCCTTTGCCACCGACGTGCGCAGCGTCAAGTTCTTGTTTCTGCCCACCGAGCACGACCCGGACAGCTTTATCCGCGCCGAAGGCACCGAGGCCTTTGGCGCCGCCGTCAAGGCCGCCGTGCCGCTGTCGCGCTTTCTGCTCGATGCCGCCGCCGAAGAGTGCGACCTAAGCACCGCCGAGGGCCGTTCGCACCTTGCCGCCAACGCCCAGCCCTTATGGCGCCTGCTGCCCACCGGGGCCCTGGCGCAGCAGCTGCTGGGCGAGATTGCCGGCCAGGTGCAGATCGGTCCGCACGAGCTGGAAGATCTGTGGGGCCTGCGCCGACGCCCCGCTGGAAACTATAAAAAAGAGAGCTACTCAGGAAGATCTGGCGCCGGCCAAGCCGCCAAAACACCGAAATTCTCCAGCCCCATGGGGGCGCGGCGCACGCGCACGCCACCGGCCAGCCGCGCCAGCCGCGCGCTGCAGATCGCGCTGAGCGAACCCGAGACCTGGGAGCGCCTGAGCCAGGACGAGCACGCGCTGCTGTGCGACCTGCCCGCGCCGCACGGCCCGCTGTTCACCTGGCTGGCCGGTCAGTCGCTGGACCACGGCCCACAGCCCTGGAGCGCCCTGCGCGAGGCCTTGCGCGGGCATGCCGAGGAGCCTTTCGCCGTCGAGCAAATGGCCCAGTTGCACCCGGACATCGTGGCCGACCCGGCGGAGCTGCGCGCTATCTTGCGCACCGAACTGGAAAGCCAGCTCAAGCGCCAGATGGACGCTGCCCTGGCCGAGCACGATCTGGCGCGCTACCAGACCCTGATGGCCCGGCTGGCACACTTGAAACGCCGCGCCGGCGACTCGCCCTGACCGCCTTTCGCTCGGCAGCCCGTGGTTCGGCAGCCCTTGAAATTCGCCGAAAAATGTATAATTAATGGTTGTTCACCGGCAAGAGCGACAGCAGCACCTCCGGCCCGGCCAGCGCGCCTGCGACCAGCGCGTTTTCCCCACCACAGGGGTTGGCCACCTTCCCGCAAGGACTGCACTCCAAATGTTCGCCCCCCATCTTGCCCCTGACAGCGTGCGCGGTGACGGGTTTTTGCCGTCGGCGTACCGCTTGAAATCGCTTTTCCGTCCTTGCCGACATGTCCGGACTTTGGCCGCCCCTCGGGTGTCGCCAGTTCAAGCCGTGTCATTGCCTTGAGGTTTCCGCATGCCCAACAGTTCGAAGTCCCCCGCCAAGCCCGCCGCCAAGGCGCCCACCCCCTCCTCCGTGAAGACGGCCGAGGAAGAGCTGCAGAAGAAACCAGTCAAGGCGGCGGCCAAGGCCGCGCCGGCCAAGAAGGCGGCCGCCAGGGACACCGCCGCCGCCAAGAAGCCGGGCCGCCCGGCCAAGGGCGCCGCCGCGGCCGAAAAATCCGCGCCGGCCAAGCGCGGGCGCCCGGGCAAGGAAGACGATGCGGACATGGCCGAGATCGAATCCGACCTCGAAGGTGAGCCGGAAGCCGAGGTCGCTACCGTGGACCCCGCCACGGTCGAGAAGGTCAAGCCCCTGCGCATGAAGATCAGCAAGGCCAAGGAACGGGCCTTGATGAAGGAATTCGGCCTGGACGAAGGCGTGCTCTCCGAGGAGGAGATGAACACCCGCCGCGCCAACCTGAAAGCCCTGCTCAAGCTGGGCAAGACGCGCGGCTACCTGACGCACGGCGAGATCAACGACCACCTGCCCGACAAGCTGGTCGATATCGAGACACTGGAGGCCGTGGTCTCCATGCTGAACGACCTGGGCGTGGCCGTCTACGAACAAACGCCGGACGCCGAAACCCTGCTGCTGACCAACCAGGGCACCAGCACCGCCACCGAGGAAGAGGCCGAGGAAGAGGCCGAGGCCGCTCTGTCCACCGTCGACTCCGAGTTCGGCCGCACCACCGACCCCGTGCGCATGTACATGCGTGAAATGGGCACGGTGGAGCTGCTCACGCGCGAGGGCGAGATCGAAATCGCCAAGCGTATCGAAGGCGGCCTGATGGCCATGATGGAAGCCATCAGCGCCAGCCCGGCCACGATCGCCGAGATCCTGCGCATGGCCGCCGAAATCCGCGAGGGCAAGGTCGTCATCAACACCATCGTCGATGGCTTTTCCGACGCCGACGAGAACGACGACTACGTGGCCGAGGAAGATTTCGACGAGTACGACGAGGACGACGACGACGACGGCAAGGGCGGCTCCAAGTCCATGACCCGACTGCTGGAGGCGCTGAAGAACCAGGCGCTGGACCGCTTCGAGGAAATCGCCTCGCTGTTCGAGAAGGTGCACAAGATCTACGACAAGGAGGGCTGGGGCTCGCCCAGCTACGTCAAGGCGCAGCAGGCGCTGTCGGATCGGCTGATGACCATCCGTTTCACCGCCAAGACCATCGAAAAGCTGTGCGATCTGCTGCGCGGCCAGGTGGACGACGTGCGCAAGTACGAGCGCGAGCTGCGCCGCATCATCGTGGACAAATGCGGTTACCCGCAAGAGCTGTTCATCGCCGACTTCTCCGGGCGCGACAAGGCCGGCAACAAGGTCGCCTCCAACGTGCTCAACCTGAAATGGGTCGAGAAGCAGGCCGCCGCCGGCAAGCCCTGGAGCACCATCATGGAGCGCAACATCCCGCCGGTGCAGGATCTGCAGCAAAAGCTGATCGATCTGCAATCCCAGGTGGTGGTGCCGCTGGATGAGCTCAAGGGCATCAACAAGCGCATGAACGAGGGCGAGGCCGCCTCGCGCGACGCCAAGAAGGAGATGATCGAGGCCAACCTGCGCCTGGTGATCTCCATCGCCAAGAAATACACCAACCGCGGCCTGCAGTTCCTGGATTTGATCCAGGAAGGCAACATCGGCCTGATGAAGGCGGTGGACAAGTTCGAATACCGCCGCGGCTACAAGTTCTCGACCTACGCCACGTGGTGGATCCGCCAGGCCATCACGCGCTCGATCGCCGACCAGGCACGCACCATCCGCATCCCGGTGCACATGATCGAAACCATCAACAAGATGAACCGCATCTCGCGCCAGCATCTGCAGGAGTTCGGCTTCGAGCCCGACGCCGGCATCCTGGCCGAGAAGATGGAGATGCCCGAGGACAAGATCCGCAAGATCATGAAGATCGCCAAGGAGCCGATCTCCATGGAGACGCCGATCGGCGACGACGACGATTCGCACCTGGGCGATTTCATCGAGGACCAGAACAACACCGCGCCCATCGAGGCGGCCATGCAGGCCGGCCTGCGCGATGTGGTGAAAGACATCCTCGACTCGCTGACCCCGCGCGAGGCCAAGGTGCTGCGCATGCGTTTCGGCATCGAAATGTCCACCGACCACACGCTGGAAGAAGTCGGCAAGCAGTTCGACGTCACCCGCGAGCGCATCCGCCAGATCGAAGCCAAGGCGCTGCGCAAGCTCAAGCATCCGAGCCGCTCGGACAAGCTGCGCAGCTTTATTGACTCGTTATAACTCGCTTACGTATTTCGTGGACGGCCTGTAAACCACATGCTACATTCCCTCGTTGAGGGACCACCTGTTGTTCTTTTTCGGCACAGGTAAACTATCCTCTCGCATCTCTTTTAATACCGAGGAATCCGGACATGAAACTCAAACTCGCCCTGCTCGCCGTCGTCGCTGGCTTCTCTTTGGCCGCGAACGCTCAAACCGAAACCCGCCAGGAAGTGAAGGCCGAAGCCAAGGCCGCCAACCAGGCCGGCGCCATTGGCCACGGCGAAGTGAACGCTCCTCAGCCCAAGGCAGCCAAGTCCACCATGACCCGCGCCGAAGGCCGCGCCAAGGCCAAGGCCGCCAACAAGAGCGACGCCGTGGCCCATGGCAACGCCGTTGCCGAGCCGGATCCCAAGGCCACCAAGTCCAGCATGTCTCGCGCCCAAGCCCGTGACAAGGCCCGTGCCGCGAACAAAGGCGGTCAGGTGCAGACCGGTGAAGGCGGCTCGAAGTAATCGCCTCTGAGTTCCTTTCAGCGGTAAGAGAAAAGGCCCTGCGGGGCCTTTTTTCTTGACTGTCACCGGTGTGCCCGCGGCCGTTGTTGCAAAACAGAGACACTCAACTGGGTGCTTTCGCAGGGCTTGCGCCAGATCCTTACCACGTCTTTCAAAGCCCCCTGCCGCCGGAGTTTCCCAGGAATCCGCTATTTTCTGCCCCTCCGTTTTTCTTTTGCCCGCACGCTGTCCATGAACCCCAATGCCACCGATCTCTGGAAAGCGCCGCGCTGGGCGCTGGCCGTGCTGCTGGCCATGCTCGGCATGCTGGGGCCGTTTTCCATCGATACGTACATTCCGGCCTTCTCGGCCATCGCCCGGTCGCTCGACGCCTCGCCGGTGCAGATGCAGCAGACGCTGTCGGCCTACCTATTCGGCTTTGCCTTCATGAACCTGTTTCATGGCGCGCTGTCCGACAGTTTCGGGCGGCGGCCGGTGATTCTGACGGGGTTGGCGGTGTTCGTGCTGGCCTCGCTGGGCTGCGCGCTGGCGCAAACGCCGGGTCAGCTGATCTTCTTTCGCGCGCTGCAAGGCCTGTCCACCGGGGCCGGCATCGTGGTGTCGCGCGCGGTGGTGCGCGACATGTTTCCGCCCGCCGACGCGCAGAAGGTGATGAGCCAGATCACCATCTTCTTTGGCGTGGCGCCGGCCGTGGCGCCCATCGTCGGCGGGCTGCTGGCCGAGTACCTGGATTGGCACTCGATCTTCTGGTTCCTGGTCGCCGTGGGCGTGCTGCTGTGGCTGGCCAACTGGCGCTTGCTGCCCGAAACCCTGCATCAGCAAGACCGCCAGCCGTTCCAGGTCAAACACCTGATGCGCGGCTACCGCGAGCTGGTGGCCGACCCACGCTTTCTGCTGCTGGCCCTGGCCTCGGGCGTGCCCTTCAACGGCATGTTCCTGTACGTGCTGTCGGCCCCGGCCTTCCTGGGCGACGTGCTTCGGCTTCGGCCCACGCAGTTCTTCTGGTTCTTTCTGCTGACCATTGGCGGCATCATGGCCGGTTCGTGGCTGTCCGGGCGCAAGGCCGGCCGGGTGCGTCCCAAGAACCAGATCATGCAGGGCTTTCGCATCATGCTGGGGGTGTCGGTGCTGAACATCCTGGCCAACGCGCTGTTCACGCCCAGCGCCTGGTGGTCGCTGATCCCGATCGCGGTGTTTTCCTTCGGCTGGGCCCTGATGGTGCCGGTGGTGACCCTGCTGGTGCTGGACATCAACCCCGCGCGACGCGGCATGGCCTCGTCGCTGCAGGCGGTGATCGGCTCGGCCGCCAACGGCGTGGTGGCGGGCGTGGTGGCGCCCCTGGTCATGCACTCGGCCATGGGGCTGGCGCTGACCTCCTTCGCCTTCCTGGCGGTGGGTCTGGTGGCCTGGCTGTGGCTGCACCGCCGCTGGCCGGGCGTCGGCTGAACTGAGCCGACCCTTTCCCCTCAACCCTATTCTGGAGCCCCTTCCATGTCTTGGTTCATTCTGTTCATCGCCGGCCTGCTCGAGGTGGGCTGGGCCATTGGCCTGAAGTACACCGAGGGTTTCACGCGCCTGTGGCCCAGCGTCGGCACCTTGGCCGCCATGGCCGCCAGCGTGGGCCTGCTGGGCCTGGCCATGCGCGATCTGCCGGTGGGCACGGCCTATGCGGTCTGGACCGGCATCGGCGCCGTGGGCACGGTGATTTTGGGCATCGTGCTGTTCAAGGACCCAGCCAACGCCGGGCGCCTGATTTGCGTGGGACTGATCGTGGCCGGCATCCTGGGGCTGAAGCTGACCAGCCCCAGCTGAGGGATTTCAAGGGTTTTGAGGCGTTTACCGGCGTGAATTCTTCCTCAAAAGCTATTATTTTTAGAGCAATTTAGGCGATTTCGCTGGTGATGGTGTGGCCCGAAACACCGCCGGCGTTTCGGGGCATTGCACATCAATGCGCCGCCACCACGGCGATACCGCGCAGCTGGCCGGCCTGGGGCGGGCGCGCCGGCGCCGGGTAGCGCTCGGCGTCGAAACGGTGCAGCAGCTCGGCCTCGCGCACGCGGGCCAGCACCACATTGGCCTGCTTGACATGACCAAAACCGCGCATGGTCAGGGGCACGGCGGCGAGCTCGGTCGCCAGCGCCAGATTGCCGGCGCTCAACTGGGGCAAAAGCTCCCGTATCCGGCCCTCGTACTGCGCGATCAGCTCGCGCTCCATGCGGCGCTCAGCGGTGCGGCCGAACGGGTCCAGCGGGCCGCCACGCAGGCGCTTGCCCTTGGCCAGCAGGCGCATCGCCGGTAGCAGCCAGGCGCCCAGCACGATCTTGCGCGGCGGCTCGCCGTTCCGGCCGCGCGCGATCAGGGGCGGCGCCATATGAAACTGCAGTTGCAGATCGCCCTCGAACTGCTGCGCCAGGGCGGCCTGGAAGGCGCCGTTGGTGTACAAACGCGCCACCTCGTACTCGTCCTTGTAGCTCATCAGCTTGCGCAGGCTGGCGGCCACGGCGCGGGTCAGGCGTTCGCTGTCGGGCGCCGCGGCTTGCTCGCGCGCATGCACGGCGCGCACCAGCGCGGCGTAGCGTTCGGCCCAGGCGGCGTTCTGGTAGGCCGTCAGCTCGCTCATGTCGTGGGCGATCAGGGCGTTCAGCGAGCCGTCGTGGTGCGGCGTGGCGTGCCCCTGCTGCAGCAGGGCCTTGCAGGCACCGGGGTCGGCGGCGGCCAGCCGGCCGAGCGAAAAGGCCATGCGGTTGGCGGCCACGGCCACGCCGTTCAGCTCGATCGCGCGTTCCAGCGCCGTCAGGCTCACGGGCACCAGGCCACGCTGCCAGGCGTAGCCCAGGGCCAGGATGTTGGCCGTCACGGTGTCGCCCAGGAAATCCTCGGCCAGACTCTGGGCGTCGAAGGTTTCCACACGCTCGTCGCCGGCGGCAAAGCGCAGCTTGGCCAGCAGCAGCTCGGTCTTCAGGCTGGCGTCGGGGTTCTTCAGCGATTCGGCCACCGGCGTCTCGTGCAGGTTGGCCAGGATGCGGGTGCGGCCATGGCGCACGGTACCCAAGGCTTCAGGCTGGGCCGCCACCACGGTGTCGCAGGCCAGGATGGCGTCGGCCTGCTGGGTGTCGATGCGCACCTGGTTCAGGCGCTCGGGCACATCGGCCAGGCGCACGAAGCTCAGCACCGAGCCGCCTTTTTGCGCGAAACCCATGAAGTCGAGCACGCTGGCGCTCTTGCCCTCCAGGTGCGCGGCCATGGCGATGACGGCGCCCACCGTGACCACGCCGGTGCCGCCCACCCCCGTCACCAGCAGGTCGTAGGGGCCTGTCCAGCTGTGCGGCGCGGGCGCCGACAGGCCAGCGACCAGTCGGCCAAAGGCACTTTGCCCACCCTCGCCCACCCGGCCGGCGGACAGCGCCCCGGCCTTCTTGCGCGGCTTGCCGCCGCGCACGCTGACGAAGCTCGGGCAAAAGCCCTTGGCGCAGGAATAGTCCTTGTTGCAGGCGGTCTGGTCGATCTTGCGCTTGCGACCCAACGCGGTTTCATGCGGCAGCACGGCCACGCAGTTGCTCTGCACGCCGCAGTCGCCGCAGCCTTCGCACACGGCTTCGTGGATGAACAGGCGTCGATCCGGATCCTCCAGCTTGCCCTGCTTGCGGCGGCGGCGCTTTTCGGCCGCGCAGGTCTGCTCGTAGATCAGCACCGTCACGCCCTCCACCTCGCGCAGCCGGCGCTGCACGCGGTCCAGCTCGGCGCGGTCGTGAAACTCGGTGCCAGCAGGAAACTGGCCCTTGATCGCGTGGTACTTGCCGATGTCGTCGGACAGCACCACCACCTGCTTGACGCCCTCGCTCTCGACCTGGCGGGCGATGGCGTCCACGCTGATAATGCCGTCCACCGGCTGGCCGCCGGTCATGGCCACGGCGTCGTTGAACAAGATCTTGTAGGTGATGCGCGCCTTGGCCGCCACGGCCTGCCGGATCGCCAGATAGCCCGAGTGGTAGTAGGTGCCATCGCCCAGGTTCTGAAACACATGGGGCTTGCGCGTGAACATGGCCTGCGAGACCCAGTCCACGCCCTCCCCGCCCATCTGGATCAGGCCGGCCGTGTCGCGGTCCATCCAGTTGACCATGAAGTGGCAGCCGATGCCGGCGCGTGCGCTGGAGCCTTCGGGTACCTTGGTCGAGGTGTTGTGCGGGCAACCAGCGCAAAAATACGGCAGGCGCTTGACGCTGTCCGAATCGTTGCTGAGCAGCTCGGGCAGGGTGAAGTCCCGCACATGTTCGCGCCGGTCGCTGAACTGCCGTGGAAAGTGGCGGATCAGCCAGTCGGCCGTCAACTCAATCAGGCGCGAGGGGCGCAGCTCGCCCAGGGCCGACACCAGCGGCTGGCCGGCCGCGTCGCGCTTGCCCAGGATGGCCGGGCGCGCCGCGGCCGGGGCGTTGTAGAACAGCTCGCGCAGCTGGGTCTCGACCACGCCGCCCTTCTCTTCAATCACCAGGATTTCTTTCAGCCCGTTGGCGAAGTCCTGCATGCGGCCGGTCTCGATGGGGAAGGACAACCCCACCTTGTAAAGCCGCACACCCGCCTCGGCCAGCATGTCGGGCGTGATCTCGAGCCGGCGCAGCACCTCCATCAGGTCGTAATGCGCCTTGCCGCAGGTGACGATGCCGACCGTGGCCGAGGGCGACTCAATCACCTGGCGGTCGATGGAATTGACGGCGGAAAAGGCCGCCACGGCTTGCAGTTTATGCCCAAGCCGCTCCTCAATCTGTAGCGAAGGCAAATCCGGCCAACGGTAATGCAGCCCCTGTTCAGGCGGCTGGTGGCCGGTGGCGGCGCGCACCGTGTCGGCGCCCTGCCAGTCGGCCACGCGGGCGTTGATCTCGTCCAGATCGACCGTGGCGCCGCTTTCCACCACCTCGGACAGCGCCGTCATGCCGACCCAGTTGCCGCTGTAGCGCGACAGCTGCCAGCCGTACAGGCCGAACTCCAGGTACTCGGCCACGTTGGCGGGCGAGACGATGGGCATGTGGTAGGCCTGCAGCAACTGGTCGCTCTGGTGCGGCATCGACGACGACACGCAACCGTGGTCGTCCCCCGCCACCACCAGCACGCCGCCCTGGGGCGACGAGCCGTAGGCATTGCCGTGCTTGATGGCGTCGCCCGCGCGGTCCACACCCGGGCCCTTGCCGTACCACATGGCAAACACGGCCTCGCAGGTTTTCTCGGGATCGCTCTCGACCCGCTGGGTGCCCAGCACCTGGGTGGCGCCCAGTTCTTCGTTGATGGCGGGCACAAAACGCAAGCCGGTGTCCAGCCAGGGCTGACCGGCCTTCCAGATCGCCTGATCGACCATGCCCAGGGGCGAACCGCGGTAGCCACTGACAAAGCCCTGGGTCTGGAGCCCGGCGGCTTCATCGCGCTGGCGCTGCATCAGCATCAGGCGCACCAGCGCCTGGGTGCCGGTCAAAAACACCTGGCCGTGCCGGGCCCACAGGTTGTCCGACAGCTGGTAGTCGGGGCGCGCCAGGGCGGGGCTGGCGACGGTATCGGGCGTGGGCATGGTTGTCTCCTGGCCGTTCTTTTGCATGGTGACCCAAGCTTAGAGACAAGGACGCCGGAAAGGGTTCTTATCTTCACCTCATCAACCCACGTATCAAGAAGATTATTCTTAAAATGCGATATGCAAGAGAATATTCAACTCGATTCGGTCAGCCTGCGCATACTGCAGGAGCTGCAACGCGATGCCCGGCAAACGGTGCAGCAGATCGCCGAGCGGGTCGGACTGTCCAGCACGCCGTGCTGGAAGCGAATCAAGGACATGGAATCGGCCGGCGTCATCCGCGGCTACACGGCGCTGGTCGATCGGGCCCGGGTCGGGCTCGATCTGCTGGTGGTGGTCGAGGCCAACCTGAGCCAGCACACCGAGGATTTGGTACGCCAGTTCGAAGCCGCGGTGGCCGCCACGCCCGAGATCGTGCGCTGCCTGTCCACCACCGGGCAGGCCGACTACATCCTCACCGTCATGGTGCCCGGCATCGCCGAGTACGAGCGCTTCCTGCACGGCACCTTGTTCAAGCTGCCGGGGGTGACGCACATGCGCTCGTCCATTGTGCTCAAGGAGGTCAAGGCCGAAGTGCGCCTGCCCGTGGCCCTGGCACCCGAGCCGGCCACGCCCGCGCGCCGTGCCTCTGGCCGACGCGCGCCAGCACCTGGTTCCCCTACTGGATAGAAGTTTTGACAAGGGCTTACAGATTTTCTCTGGCGTTTCAGCGAAGATCAGGGTTATCCCTTGGTTTTCTCTTGTCACGGCGCACGGCGCATCATGGCCCCCCTGTCTCCTTCCTGGCGCTTTCTGGGCGCTTCACTGCTCACCTTGCTGGTGGCCGGGGTGTCCTTCTACGCCATCGCGCGCGGCGCGCACGTGCCCCAGCTGTCGCGGGCCGAAATCGACGGCGCGCTCACGCACCTGATGCACCTGATCGGTGCAGCGCCGCAGCCCTGAACGTCAGGCTGTCGTCAGAAAGCTATCTAATCCATAGCTTTCTAGGCTGATCTGGCGCCGGCCTCCGGTAAAACCACGCCCACTCACGGGTTTTCGGTCAGGCCGATGACCGTCTTGAACCAAGTCAAGGACGCTCCGCGCACCGGGCCGCAAGATGAGCGTTGCCCGGGAAGATTGACGCGGCCATCGACCGGCACCCCCCTCTCTTCAGGCCGCTCCGGTGACATGGAAAACACGATGAAAATATTCACGAGGAAGTTCACACTCTCTCCGCTGACCGCGGTACTGACCACGGCCATGCTGTTCGGCTCAGCCGCTGCCCTGGCCCAGGCCGGGGGTGAACCGGCCAAGCCCGGCGCGCCCACCACCAGCACCGGCTCGGCCGAGGCCAAGTACCAGGGTGCCGCATCGCCCCTGGCCACCGAGTCGATGCACCAGTCGACCAACCCCAAGGCCCCGCCGATGACGCAGGCCGAGTTCGACCGCGCCCGCCAGATCTATTTCGAGCGCTGCGCCGGTTGCCACGGCGTGCTGCGCAAGGGCGCCACCGGCAAACCGCTGACGCCCGACCTCACGGTGCCCAAGGGCACCGATTACCTGAAGGTCTTCATCGGCTACGGCTCGCCGGCCGGCATGCCCAACTGGCTGACCTCGGGCGACTTCGACGAGGCCACCGTCGACCTGATGGCCCGCTACATCCAGCACGACCCTCCCACACCGCCCGAGTTCTCGCTGGCCGACATGGAGAAGTCGCGTAAGGAGTACGTGCCGGTCGCCCAGCGGCCGAAGAAGAAGATGAACAACTACAACATCAACAACATCTTCTCCGTCACCCTGCGTGACGCGGGCGAGGTGGCGTTGATCGACGGCGACACCAAGCAGATCATCAACATCGTCAAGACCGGCTACGCGGTGCACATCTCGCGCACCTCGGCCTCCGGGCGCTACCTGTACGTGATCGGCCGCGATGCGCGCTTGAACCTGATCGATCTGTGGATGGAAAAGCCCGACAACGTGGCCGAGATCAAGATCGGCCTGGAAGCGCGCAGCGTCGAAACCAGCAAGTTCAAGGGCTGGGAAGACAAGATCGCCGTGGCCGGCACCTACTGGCCGCCCCAGTTCGTGCTGATGGACGGCGACACGCTGAAGCCCCGCAAGGTGGTGTCGACCCGTGGCATGACGGTGGACAACGAGTACCACCCCGAGCCGCGCGTGGCCGCCATCGTGGCCAGCCACCAGAAGCCCGAGTTCCTGGTCAACGCCAAGGAAACCGGCAAGATCTGGATGGTGGACTACACCGATCTGGTCAACCTGAAGACGACGCAGATCGACGCCGCCAAGTTCCTGCACGACGGTGGCTTCGACGCCACGCGGCGCTACTTCCTGACGGCCGCCAACGCCTCCAACAAGATCGCCGTGGTGGACACCAAGACCAGCAAGCTGGCCGCACTGGTCGACGTGGGCAAGATCCCGCACCCGGGTCGTGGCGCCAACTTCAAGCATCCGAAGTTCGGTCCGGTCTGGGCCAGCTCGGGCCTGGGTGACGAGAGCATCGCCATCATCGGGACCGACCCGGAGAAGAACAAGGCCAACGCCTGGAAAGTGGTGCAGTCGCTCAAGGGCCAGGGTGGTGGTTCGCTGTTCATCAAGACGCACCCCAAGTCCAACAACCTGTGGGTGGACACCACGCTGAACCCCGACGCCAAGATCAGCCAGAGCGTGGCCGTGTTCGACATCCGTGACCTGTCCAAGCCGGCGCAGATCATCGACATCGCCGCCTGTGCCAACCTCAAGGACGACGGTGCCAAGCGCGTGGTGCAGCCGGAGTACAACCAGAAGGGCGACGAAGTGTGGTTCTCGGTGTGGAGCGCCAAGAACAAGGAATCGGCCATCGTGGTGGTGGACGACAAGACCCGCACTTGCAAAACCGCCATCAAGGATCCGAAGCTGATCACGCCGACGGGTAAGTTCAACGTCTACAACACGCAGCACGACGTTTACTGACCCCCCTGTGCCGCTGGCGCGGCTTCCCCCAGGGGGGGGGGACGGCGCCAGTGGGCGGGCCAAGCCCTTCCACGGCGTCCACTGGCTTGGCCTGCTCCGCGGCCATTCGAGATCACGACGCCGTGGTAAGTGCTTCCGCCGAGAGTTGTTCGAAACCACCTGCGCGCTGAATTCATCGACGCGCACCTAAAAAAAGTACCCGCCGAGACTTTCAAAATGAAAAAAACTGCCCTCCTCGCCGCGCTGATCGCCGGCGCCTTTGTCGCCACGCCAGCGCTGGCCAACCCGGAAGCGGCGATGAACAAGGCCGGCTGCATGGCCTGCCATACCAAGGACAAGAAACTGGTTGGCCCGGCTTTCAAGGACATCGCGGCCAAGTACAAGGGCCAGGCCGATGCCCCCGCCAAGCTGGCCGAGAAGGTGCGCAAGGGCGGTTCGGGCGTGTTCGGCCCGATTCCGATGGCCCCGAACGGCCCGGATAAGATCAGCGACGCCGACCTGAAGGCGGCGATCGACTTCATTCTCAAGAGCTGATGCCCCTGTCCGCCTGGCTTGCCGCACCGGCGCTGTTGTTGACGATCACGGCCAGCGCCGCCCAGGCGCTGGCGCCAGCCGCCGAGCCCGACGCGCAGCGCCAGGCGCAACTGATCCGCATGGTGCGGCAGGACTGCGGCTCCTGCCACGGCATCCAGCTCACCGGCGGCCTGGGCCCGGCCCTCACCCGGCAAACCATGGCCGACATCCCCACCAACAGTCTGGTGGCCACCATTTACCACGGCCGCCCCGGCACACCCATGCCCGGTTGGAAAACCATGCTCAGCGAAACCGACGCCACCTGGATCGCCCAGCAACTGCAAATCGGCTTTCCGCTGGAACAAAGGGCGCGGCCATGACACGTTCCCTGCGCCACCTGCTGGCGCCCCTGCTCCTGGGCACCGCCGCCCTGCTCGGCTGCGCGGCCGTACCCACCACCTCGGCCCCGGCCCTGCTGGTGCCGGCCGGCCGCGGCAGCGGCGATCTGGGCCTGGTGATCGAGCGCGAATCGGGCAGCCTGGGCGTGGTCGACACCAGCGCCCGTCAGCGCCTGGGCACCATCGAGGGGCTGGGCGATTTGTCGCACGCCTCGGTGGTCTACGCACGCGACGGCGCGCAGGCCTACGTGTTCGGACGCGACGGCGCGCTGACCATGGTCAACCTGCTCACCGGCCGCATCGAGGCGCGCGTGGCGCAAGCCAGCAACAGCATTGGCGGCGCCATCTCCACCGACGGCAGCCTGGTCGTGGCGCAGAACTACCAGCCCGGCGGCATCAAGGTGTTTGACGCCAAAACGCTGGCCTTGGTGGCCGACATTCCGGCCGTGGTCGATGGCAAGCCCTCGCGCGTGGTCGGTCTGGCCGACATTCCGCGCAACCGCTTCATCTATTCGCTGTTCGACGCCGGTCAGATCTGGATCGCCGACCTGGCCGATCCCACCAAGCCAGTGCTCACCAAGTTCGAACACATCGGCAAGCAGCCCTACGACGCGCTGGTCACGCCCGACGGCCGCCACTACATCGCCGGCCTGTTCGGCGAGGACGGCCTGGCCAAGATCGACCTGTGGGCCACCGAGCCCAAGGTCGAGCGCATCCTGCCGGGCTACGGCCGCGGCGAACAGGCGTTGCCGGTGTTCAAGATGCCGCATCTGCGCGGCTGGGCCGTGGCCGGGCGGCAGGCCT
>JAIUOM010000091.1 GCA_020161215.1 Pseudomonadota bacterium | reverse complement strand
GGCGAAGTCGGGCTCGGGAAAGCGCTGCTGGCGGTAGCAGTCGTTCAGGCGGTGCTGCATGCTCCACATCTGCCCGTTCGATACGCGGTAGGCCGGCCAGGCGGCAAAGCCGACGCCGTCGCCGGGCGCCTTAGTCAGCAGCGGCAGGTCTTGCAGGCGGATGCGCTTGCCTTCTTCGCCGTGGCACGACGCACAGGCAAAGTCGTGCGCGCCGCCGCGCTGGAAGAACAGGCGCTTACCCACTTCATACATGGTGCGCTCTTGCGGGTTGGATTGCGGCAGGTTGAAGGCCATGCCCTTGGACTGCGCACCGATCCAGGTCGCCAGCGCCGTGGTGTTGGCGCGCTCGCCGCGGCCCCACTGGCCATTGACGACTTCCTTGGGGTCGATGCCTTGCAGCGTGCTCATGCAGGTGACCAGGCGCGACTCCAAGTCTTGCACCTTGCCCGTGTCCTTGAAGTAGCGCGGCAACTCGACGAAGGCGCCCTTCACCACGCCGGGGCCCTTGCCCAGATCGCACTTTTCGAGCGATGCGTTCTTGGGGCCGCGCGGCTTTTTCCACAGCTCTTCACCCTTGGCCTCGAACAGCTCGGCGGGGTTGCCGTCTTGCAGCATCTCCCGGTATTCCTCGATGGCCTGGATCGAGGTTTTCTCCTGCGCCAGCGCGGCGCCGGACAAGGCCATCACGCCGACCGCGATGGCAGTAAACGAAAGCTTTTTTATTGGCATCCTGCCATCTCCTCGTTCTTGGGGCGAAAGAAAAGGCGGGCGTGCAATTTCAGTTCACGCCCGCCCTGTGGGTCAGCACTGCGGGATCAGGACACCGTGGCTTCGTCGGTGCGGGTATCGCCCTTGTTGTCTTTCCAGGTCACGCTGACCTTGTCGCCAGCCTTGGCGCCCTTGACGTTGAACTGCAAAAACGGGTTCTTCGACACCGCCGGGCCCCATTCGCACGAGAACACCGGCTTGCCGTTCAGGCTGGCCGTCACGTCCGAGATGTGCCAGGCCGGCACCAGCTTGCCGGACGCGTCCTTGCGCTGACCGGACTCCATTTCGTGGCTCATGAGCACGCGCACCGTGGCCTTGTCGCCAGCGGCCTGGGCGCGAATTCGCATCGGATCTGCCATGTTCTTACTCCTCAACAATTCAATTCAAAAATTCTCACTGCTCCATCGACACCGACGGCCGCGGAGCAGGCCAAATCAGCGGACGCCGTGGAAGAGCTTGGCCCGCCCACTGGCGTCGTCCCCTGGGGGAAGGCGCGCAGCGCCATAGGGGGGAAGTCATCACCCGCCACAACCACCCAAGGTGACCTTGACTTCCTTCTTGGCGTAATGCGCCTTGCCGTCGGTGGTGATGGCCACGGCGTACACGTCGGAGGTCTGGCCCATCTTGGAGCGGGTGGCGAAGCTGGGCTCCACCTCGGGGCTGACGTTGAACACCGAAACCAGCGCATTGGGGTTCTTTTCAACCAACAGCACCAGTTGCTTGACATTGGGCAGGGAGCTGGCCACGGCCAGCGGCACCACGGCGCCGTTCTCGGCGATATCGGGGGCGGTGAGCGTGACCGAGGCGCTTTCGGCCGGCGCGCCAGCGGCGCCCAGGGCCTTGAGGGCGTCGTTCAGGCTCTTGGCGTCGAACGCGGCCTTGTTGAAGGCCAGCGCGTACTGCGGAAACAAGCCGGTGCCAGCCAGCAGGCCGGCGACGAGGGCGCTTTGCTTGAGGGTATGCCTGCGTGTCTGCATGGGCTTTTCTCCTGTTAGTTAAGTCGATGCTAATACGGGGAACATCATATCGGCCTGAGTGAATTCCCTCGGGCCGCACGATCTGGGAATGCGCCGTGCCGGTGCGCCTTTACCGGGCCGCGCCAGCGGCGATCCAGGCGGCCACGGCCTTCAGGTCGGCGTCCGGCAGGGACTGCGGCGGCATGGGAATGTCGCCCCAGGCGCCGGTGCCCCCGGCCTTGATCTTGCCGGCCAGGTAATCGGCCTTGCCGCCCTGCTTTTTGGCGATGTCGGCGAAGCTGGGCCCGACCAGCTTGCTGTCCATGGCATGGCAGGCGGTGCAGCCGTGCGTCTGTGTGAGGCCAATGGCGGCGGCGTTCGGGCTGGCGCTGGCGTGGGCGGCGGCCACCACCGTCACCGGGCCAGCGGCGGCGCCCAGCGGGCCCTCGGGCTTGCTGGTGTCGGCACCGCGCTGCGGCCCCACGGTGCGGTTCTGCTCGCGCAGGTTGCCGTGCGCGTCGCGCGCGTGCTCGGGCAGCAGCGAGGCCAGCTTGCGCTCGGGGGCGCAGTTGTTCATGCAGGCGAGCACCGTCACGTCGGGCTTGGGCACGCCGCCCAGCTCCTTGCCGGGCCACAGCGCGTGCCGCAAGGTCATGCCGTTGCGGTTGGGCATTTTCTGTTGCACCTCGGCGATGTTCTTGTCGGACAGGGTGAAATCGGCCGGCACCACGTCGGCCAGGTTCAGCAGGTAGGCGGTGACGGCGTAGACCTCGTCGGCTTTCAGCGACTTGGGCTCGTTCCAGGGCATGGCGCGGTGGATGTAGTCCCACAGCGTGGACACGGTGGCCACCTTCATCAGCGTGGTGCGGCCCGGGTAGTCGGGGCGCATCAGGCTGGCGACGTGGCCGGTCTGGATGTCGTCCTTGGTGGTGCCGCCGACCAGCGGCGTGAAGGTGCTGTTGGCCTCGCCGAACACGCCGTGGCAGCTGGCGCACTTGGCTTCCCACAAGTCCTGCCCCTGGTTGACCGAGCCGCTGCCGGCCGGCAGGCCCTTGAAGTCGGGCCGCACGTCGATGTCCCAGGCCGCCACCTCCTTCGGCGTGGCGGCCCGGCCAATACCGGGAAATTTGTCCTGGGCCAGCGCGGACAAAGCCGAACCAGCTATCAATAGTGCAGCAAGTACATCACGAGAGTTGAACATTTTTCACCTCGCCGTTTTCCTGCACCAACCAGGACTGAATGGAATTGTTGTGGTAAATCGAGCGCGTGCCGCGCACCGCGCGCAGTTGCTGGTAGCTGGGCTGCACGTAGCCGGTTTCGTCGGTGGCGCGGCTCTGGAGGATGGCCGGCTTGCCGTCCCACACCCAGTCGAGTGAAAAGCGCGTCAGGCACTTGTCCATCACCGGCTCCTGCAGGCGCGCCGTCTTCCAGTTGCGGCCGCCGTCCACCGACACGTCCACGCGCTTGACCTTGCCCCGGCCCGACCAGGCCAGGCCGTTGATATTGTAGAAGCCCTTGTCCAGCAGCACCTGGCCGCCCGAGGGCGTTGTGACCACGCTCTTGCACTCCTGGATGCTGCTGTACTGGCGGTGCTGGCCGTCCGGCATCAGGTCGATGTAGTGCACCGCCTCGTCCTTGGTGGCCCAGGGCTGGTCGCCCACCTCGACGCGGCGCAGGTACTTGACCCACGAGACGCCCTGCACGCCCGGCACCACCAGGCGCAGCGGGTAGCCGTTTTCGGGGCGCAGCATTTCGCCGTTCTGGCCGTAGGCCACCAGCACCTGGCCGCTGGTGACCAGGCTCATGGGGATGGTGCGCGTCATGCTGGAGCCGTCGGCGCCCTCGGCCAGCACGAACTTGCCGGCTTTCAGGTCGGCGCCGGCCATCTCCAGCAGGGTGATCAGCGGCACGCCGGTGAATTGGCTGCACGACAGCATGCCGTGCGAGTACTGCACCGTGGGCACGGCCACATTGCCCCACTCCATGCCGGTGTTGGCGCCGCACTCGATGAAGTGAAAGCGGCTGACGCTGGGCAGGCGCATCAGCTCGTCCATGGTGAACAGGCGCGGCGTCTTGACCAGGCCGTTGATCATGAAGCGGTGCTTGGACGGATCGATGTCCACCCAGCCCTGGTGGTGCCGCTCAAAGTGCAGACCGCTGGGCGTGACGGTGCCAAACAGCGACTGCAGCGGCGCGAAGGACACCGAGGCCTGTGCGGTCTGCGTCAGCCCCGGGCTGGGGCGGCGTTGCACGTTGGCTTCGTACTTGGACGGCAGGCCGTAGCCGTCGGTGGCCACCGCCTTGCCCAGCGTGGTCGACCAGGGCGGCAGCGTCAGCACGTTCGGATCGCCCCCTTCGGCCGGCACCGGGTTGGCCTGCGCCAGCGCCGCGCCACCCGTGCCGCCGGCCATGGCCGCCGCGAAGGCGCTGCGGATGAAATCGCGCCGGCCGCGCTTGCCTTCGGCAAACACGGTGCGGATGCCACCTGGGTTCAGAAAACTCTCGGGCGCCCGGCGCACGCGGCCGTGACCGTCGCCTCCGGCAAGAAGGGGAGCCTGTTCGTTGCTCATGGACTTTAAGTTTTGTATATGCGCAATGACTTATATTAAAGATATTCCTGGGCATTCGCCACAGGGTTTTCTCGGGGATGGGCGCCCCCGGCTCGGCACGGCTCAGGGGCCGAAGCGGTAGTGGTCGCGGTTCAGCACGGCGGCAATCGCCGTCACTTCCTCGGGAAACAGGCTCAGGTTCATCTCGGTGTTGCACTGCTCCACCATGCCGCGCAGCAGGCCGGGGCTGTTGATGCGCCCTGTCGGCCGGTAGATGGCCTTGCCGTCGTCGGTCCATTTCTGGGCGTGGCACTGGTTGCACTTGTTGTCGGCGATGAGCTTCTCGCCCAGCTTCAGGTCGGCCCCCTTGAAGATCTCAGGCACCTGCTGCGCACTGGCACCCCCGGCCAGAAGCAAGGTGGCGGCCAGACATGTCACGGTCTTCCAGGGCGTCATGCGTCTCTCCCGAGCGTATCTTTGCTATTATATTAATAGCATAAAAGTATTTGTACATGCCGGCATCCGGCCATTTTCTTTCAAAACCCAACCTCAACCCCCGGTGGGCGGCGCCAGGGCTCGGCGCGCCCGCTCCAGGCGTTGGTCGAGGTAGCCGGCGTAGAAATCCGGCGAGCCGCCGGGCAGGCGCTCGGCCACCTCGCGCCCGCCCGGGCCCAGAAACAGCAGCGTGGGGGCCACCTTCACGCCCCAGGCGCGGATCAGCGCGTCGTGCGTGCTGGCCTGCCCGTCGGGCGTTTGGGTGGCGCGCGTGCTGCGCATGTCCACCTGCACCACGGGCAGGCCTTCCTCGGCGTGCATGGGCGCCAGGTAGTGCTCACGCACCAGCTTGCACCAAGGGCAGCCGTGCAGGCTGACCATCACCACCAGCGGCTGACGCACGGCCAGCGCCGCCGCGATTTCGGCGCGCAGCGAGGTGGACGGCGGCAGCGTGCGCGGTGGCTCGGCGGCCACGGCCGGGGCGCCGGCGGCCAGCAGGCCACCCAGCGTCTGCAAGGCCTGGCGTCGGGACGGCGGCGACAAGGGCGTCACGGCGTTTCGTGCTCCATCAGCAGGTAGGTGTTGTAGGCGTTCATGCGGTTGGCGGCGCCAAACAGCGGCAGGTGTTCAAACTGCGACCAATCGGTGGCCTGGTAGGCCTCGTCGAAAGGCGTCATGTCCTTGGCGGCGGCGCCCATGGCCTTGCGCAGGTAGGCCAGGTAGTCGCGCGTGAGCTGCATGTCCTTGCGCGCCTCGGTCGAGGCGCCGCCGTGGCCGGGCACGACCACGCTGGCGTCGAAGGCCAGCAGCCTGTCGAGCGAGGCGATCCAGTTGCGGCTGTCGGCCTGCCCCACAAACGGGATGCGGCTGCGGAACACCAGGTCGCCCGCGTACAGCACCTTGGCCGCGGGCAGGTACACGGCCAGGTCTTCCGGCGTGTGCGCCGGCCCCACCGGTTGCAGCACGAAGCGGGTGTCGCCCACCGTCAGCTCGCGCGGGCCGTTGACCCATTCGGTGGCCGGCACCAGCCGGGTCTGGGCGTTGATCCAGGGCGCCAGTTCGCTGCGCGAGGCCTCCAGGCGCAGCCGCGCGGTGTCGGCGAACAGGTACTCGCGCCCGGCCTGGTGCGCCAGGATGCGCGCGCCGGCCTGCTCGAACGTCTGCAGGCCGTACACGTGGTCGGCGTGGTAATGGGTCAGGATCACATGCGTGACCTTCTGCGGCGTGATCTTGGCGATCTCGGCCAGCAGGCGCTCGGCCAGCGCCGGCGAGCCCAGCGCGTCGATCACCACCACACCGGCCGAGGTGACGACGAAGCCGGCGTTGGAGATGAAGTTCTGGTTCGCCGGCGAGCCCAAGGCCGACAACCCCTCCACGTACCAGCAGTTGGGCGCCACCTGGCGTGGCGTCATCTCCGGCGCCGGCCCCTCGGCGGCCTCGGCGTAGCGCACCCAGGCGCCGCCCAGCCCGCCCACCGCCCAGGGCGCGCAGGGCGCGCAGGCGCAGCGCGAGAGAAATTGACGCCGATCAATCACGGTTCGCATGATGCGCCTTTAATATCCATAAGTCATTGCTGAATTAATTATTGAACATGGCAACCGAACTGGCAAGCTGGGTGGACAGCTGGGGCACCGCCACCGTGCTGGCGCTGGGCGGCCTGGGCATCGGCGGCCTGTTCGGCTTTTTTGCGCAGCGCTCGCGCTTTTGCCTGCGCGCGGCCACCATCGAGTTCTGGCACGGCAAGTTCGGCGAAAAGCTCTCCGTCTGGCTGCTGGCCTTTGCCACCGCGCTGGTCATGGTGCAGGGCCTGATCCTGCTCGGCTGGCTGGACGTGAGCGGCGCGCGCCAGTTGGCCAACCGCGGCAGCCTGTCGGGCGCGCTGCTGGGCGGGCTGCTGTTTGGCGTCGGCATGGTCATGACGCGCGGCTGCGCCAGCCGGCTGCTGGTGCTGTCGGCCAACGGCAACCTGCGCGCCCTGCTCTCGGGCCTGGTGTTTGCCGTCACCGCCCAGGCCGCGCTGGCCGGCAGCCTGGCGCCGCTGCGCCTGGCCATCTCCAGCTGGTGGACGGTGGACGGCGGCGCCGCGCGCGACCTGCTGGCCCTGGCCGGCGCCGGCCATGTCGACGGCCTGGTGTTTGGCCTGCTGTGGCTGGCCGTGGCCGTGGTCTTCTCGCTGCGCAGCGGCAACCGGTTTTGGATGTGGGTCGGCGGCATGGGCACCGGCGCCGCCGTGGCGCTGGCCTGGTGGTTCAGTTGGGCCGTGTCGCAAGCCAGCTTTGACGTCGTGTCCGTGCAAGGCGTCACCTTCAGCGGCCCCTCGGCCGACTGGCTGATGCGCGTGCTGGCCCAACCCGACGCGCCTTGGGACTTTGACGCCGGCCTGCTGCCCGGCGTGTTTGCCGGCTCATTTTTGGGCGCGCTGCTGGGCCGCGAGCTGAAGGTCGAAGGCTTCAAGGATGGCCGCAGCATGGCCCGCTACATCGCCGGCGCCATGGCCATGGGCTTTGGCAGCATGCTCGCCGGCGGCTGCGCCGTCGGCGCCGGCATGACCGGCGGCGTGATCTTTGCCCTGACGGCCTGGATCACCCTGGCCGGCATGTGGGCCGGCGCGGGGTTGATGGAGCGCTGGCTGGCGGAGCCGGTGCAGACGCTGCAGCCGGCGACGCAGCAGGCGCCAGTGGTGCAGCCCGTGGCACCTTGATAGCACGCCCTCCGATCAGCCTGCAACGTTTGCAAGTGTTTTGGGGCGCTGGCGCTGGTGGATATAGCGTGAGAAGCTATTGAATTGATAGTGTTTTGGTGAGCCGAGCCGTTCGGGCACGCCAAACCCGATCGCATCAATGGCGACCCAGACGCCACGACCTTCTTCGCGCAAGCTGCGGCCGCTGCCTGCGCGGACCAGCCAGCGTGAGTGACTATGGCAACGGCTCCAACCCCAGCTCTCGCAGAAAAGCGTTGTGCTTGTCCTTCGCCACCGAAATCGCCTGTTCAATCCCCACCAGCTCTTGGTGCGTCTCATCCAGATCAATCGCGGCCTCACCCACCGCCGTGCTGATGTAGCGCGAGATGTTCAGGTTGAAATCGTTCTTCTCGATCTCGGCCATTTCCACCCTGCGTGAGTAGCGTGCCTCTTCGTCGCGGAACTGGTAGGTCTTGATGATCTTGGCGATGTGCTCGTCGGTCAGCTGGTTCTGGCGCTTGCCTTTGACGAAGTGCTCGGCGGCGTTGATGAACAGCACGTCGTCCGGCTTTTTGCACTTCTTCAGCACCAGAATGCAGACGGGGATGCCGGTCGAATAGAACAGGTTGGCGGGTAGGCCGATCACCGTGTCGATGTGCCCGTCCTTCAGCAGCTTGGTGCGGATGCGCTCTTCCGCCCCGCCCCGAAACAGCACGCCGTGCGGCAGAATGATGGCCATCACCCCTTCGTCTTTCAGGTAATGAAAGCCGTGCAGCAAAAAGGCAAAGTCGGCAGCCGACTTGGGTGCAAGGCCGTGGCTTTTAAAGCGCACGTCGTCGGCCAGCGCGTCGGTCGGCTCCCAGCGGTAACTGAAGGGCGGGTTGGCCACGATGGCGTCAAAACTCGGCTTCTTGGCCGGGTTCTGCTCGCGCATCATGTCCCACTCGTTTTGCAAGGTGTCGCCGTGGTAGATCTCGAACTCGGTGTCCTTGACCCCGTGCAGCAGCATGTTCATCCGCGCCAGGTTGTAGGTGGTGATGTTCTTTTCCTGGCCAAAAATTTTGCCGATGGTGCCGCCGGCCTTGTTCACCCGCTTGCGCACATTGAGCAGCAGCGAACCCGAGCCACAGGCAAAGTCCAGCACGCTGTCCAGCCGCTGCCTGGTGCCGGTTTTCGGCTCCTGGCTGTCCAGCGTGACGATGGCAGAGAGGATGTCGGAAATCTGCTGCGGGGTATAGAACTCGCCCGCTTTCTTGCCCGAGCCGGCGGCAAACTGCCCGATCAGGTATTCATAGGCATCGCCCAGCGCGTCGATGGCTGTCGAGAACTCCGCCAGCCCTTCAGCGATTTTCTGGATGATGGTGCAGAGCTTGGCGTTGCGGTCGGGGTAGGTTTTGCCCAGCTTGGGCGAACTCAGATCGATTTCCGAGAACAGGCCCTGGAAGGTGCTCTCGAAGGACTCCGTCTCGATGTACTTGAAGCCCGCTTGCAGCGTGTTCAGCAGCTCCGCGTTCTGGGTGCGCGCCAGGTTGGCGATGCTGTTCCACAGGTGCGCGGGCTGAATCACGTAATGCACCTTGCGGCGCATCTGCTTTTCGAACATGGGCACATCGCTCTCGTTGTTCGCATACCAGAGCGCCAGCGGCACCTTGCGGGGGTCGTCGCCCACATCGGGGTAATCCTTGCCCAGTTCCCTCTTCGCCGCCGTCTCGTAGTTGTCAGACAAATAGCGCAGGAAGAGAAAGGACAGCATGTAGTCGCGGAAGTCGTCCGCATCCATCGCCCCGCGCAGTTGGTCGGCAATGGCCCACAGAGTCTTGCCCAGTTGTTTTTGCTTTTCTTCAGTCATTTTTTGGACGTCGTTTGATCCTGGTTTCCAGCGCTGTCAGCTCGGCTTCGTCTTGTTGGTCGGCTTGCAGCGCTTCTTGCCTTTTGCGATCCTGGTCGAACTGAAGGTAAAGCTCCGCCGTGCGCGCTTCCATCTGCTCATGGCTGATGGTGCCGGCGTGGGTGAGCAGCGCGAAGCCGTTGGACGTGATGATCTGATCCACGTTCTGCTTCCAGAACGCCATGCGCGTCTCTTGCTTGCCCTTGGCCCGCAATTCGGCGGTTTCCAGAAAGATGACCACCAGGCGGTTCAGGGTGTCGACCTCGTCCTCGGTCAGGTAGTTCTTGGCCACCACGATGTCCGCCTTGCGCACTTTGTCGCCTTTCCAGGCCAGCAGGCCGAAGTGCGGATTGGCCAGGTTCGCCCGGGCGGTGATCAGTTCGGCGGCCGTCTTTTGCGTCACGGCAAAGATCAGCAGGTTCTGCACGGTGGCAAAGAACACCTGCGTGGCCTTGTCGGTCTTGTCGTAGTCGCTGGAGAGCGCAAAGAGGTCGCGCACCTTCTGATAAAAGCGCTTTTCCGAGGCCCGAATGTCCCGGATGCGTGCCAGCATCTCGTCGAAGTAATCCGGGCGGCCGTCCGGGTTCTTCAGCCGCTCGTCGTCCATCACGAAGCCCTTGGCCAGGTACTCCTTCAAGATGGTCGAAGCCCAGCGGCGAAACTGCACGCCGCGCGGCGAGCGCACCCGGTAGCCCACGGCCAGGATGGCGTCGAGCTTGTAAAGCAGCGTCTGGTAGCGCTTGCCATCGGCGGCAGTTGTCAAGGATTCCTTGACAACTGAATCCGCGTCCAGCTCCCCGTCCTCAAAGATGTTCTTCAGGTGCAGGGAGATGTTCTGCTTGGTGGCATCGAACAGCTCCGCCATCTCCAACTGCGTCAGCCAGACGGTTTGCTCCTGCGCCCGCAGCTTGATCTGGCTGCGCCCGTCTTCGGTGGTGTAGAGAATCAGCTCGTTCATGCCGCCGCCTCTTCCTGGGATGGGAAAAGCTGCTGCATCAGCCCTTTTTTGTGGGTCTTGAGGGATTCGAGCTTTTGGGTTTCAGCGGTGATCAGGGCATCGAGGCTGCTCAGGCACGAGGCGATGCGTTGTTGTTCGGCCTTATCCTGGGGATACTTGATCGCCAATCCTCGCAAGTCTGGACCGTAGATCCGAGTGATCGTTGTCGAGTTCAACCTGCCCCAATTCACGTTCGACAGAAGCATGAGCAGGAATTCGTTACTCACTTCGACTGTTGGGTTGTCCAGCCAAACAATGTTCGAGTCTTGGAAGTACGCGTCCGTACCGTCGAAAGGCAGACATTTTCCAACTGTCCCGCTACAGGTAATCAAGACTTCGCCTTTTCTTGGATAGTTGTATCGCGACTTGTAGTTTTCGAATTTTTCCTTGGAAATAAAGGCATCAGCAACGCATCCGAGGGTCCCAATTTTGTAGAAAGGAATGCCTGAATTTGGATTTGTTTCTTCGGCAAAAATTCTTTTGCACATCAGCACTTCAGAAATGTCACCGACTGTTCTCTTAGCCCATTCCCTAGCGTTTTGGAACTCGGGGAAGCGGAGGCGGGGTTGGGTTTCGCCTTCGCGGGGGAAAAGCTGCTGCATCAGCCCTTTTTTATGGGTCTTGAGGGCATCAACTTTTCGCGCTTGCGCCGCCATCAGCTCATCCACCGAACTCAGGCAGTCGGCGATTTTTCGCTGTTCGGCAAGTGTGGGTGGCAGTGGCAACTCAATTTCGGCCAAATCCGACGAATTAATCGCTGGGTAGTTTGATCCAGTGCATTTCTCTATAACCCTGGAGACAAATGAATCGACATGAATGCTCTGATACAAAAATCGATTGCTACCCTTGGCCCTTAGCTGGGCGTAGCCTGTAGATGCGACATAATCCTCATCGTCATCAAACTCACAAAACAGGTTGTTTCTTTGGTAGGGACGAACAACTTGGTAAATAATGTCGCCGGGTTCAATGAGCCTCTGCGCACGGCTTGGCGCACCAATTCTGGAAATGCGCGTTTTCGCTTTAAGTTCTCCAGCATCAACCGACTCAAGGTCGATATAGACGAAGGACTCCGGCAGCCCGTCATTTGTCGGGTTGATTTTCGCTGCGACCTTGAGAGGCGTTTCAGCCCACCCCTCCGCCCCCAGAAACGCCGGGAACCGCAATTTCGGCACCAGCGCGGGCCTTGCCACCTCCCTTGTTGCAGAAACTTTGTTCTTACTGCTCATACGCACTCAGCCCTGAAATGTCGCGCCCCCCGGCGCGTTGGGTCAGCAGAGGGTGCAAGTCTTTCATCAGCGCAAGTTCGGCCTGGCTGCGGGCTTTCCAGCCCAGATCAAGCGGAGCCATGAGGTCGCTGAGCTGCTCGCCGTCAAAGATCATGCGGTCGAGGATGCCATCCACAAAAGTTTGCAGGGCTGCGGTGGCAATGCCGTGCCTGGCGGCGATGTCGGCGAGTTCTTTGGCGTTTTTCTCGGCCTTGAAGCGGGTGTAGCCGTCGCGGATGGCGGCCTCACTGAGGCCTTCGCCGGCCTTGAGCGTGCCGATGTACTCGGCAATGCCATCGCGCTCGTTCATGAACTTGGCATCGGCGCTGATGAGGCCAATGAGTTCCTCGCGGCTCATCTTGGCCTTGCCCGGCGCTTTGCCCATCTCTCCAGCCGAGTACTTGGCGATGAGGCCCATGATGTAGTCGTAGTCGATGACGGAAGACGCAAAGAGGACGAACTCGAAGTCGAGCTGGTCCACCGGGTCGTCGGTGCTGCCGTCTTGGCCGCCGGCCTTGCCCTGCAGGTCTCTGAGCTGTCTGGCGGTTTCGAGGTACTGGCCTTTGAAGCCGCGCAGGTTTTCATTGGGCAGCACCTGCTCGATGCTGGCTTTGTGGTCGTCGCTGAGGTCGGTGTATTGGTCCAGCTGGGTTTTAAGGCGCTGCACTTCCTTGAAGTGGGTGATGAAGGCGGCGCGGGCCGCGTCGCCCTTCAGGTTGGCCACAGCAGACGGCGTGCAGGCCAGGCCCTGGGAGGTCATGAAATCGCCCAGCTTTTGCACGGCAGTCTCCAGCTTTTGGATGACCACCGGGGCCTTGTCCACCAGCCAGATTTCGCGCGCCTGCTCGCCGGCTTTCTCGCCTGAGAAAAGCGCAATGGCGGCATCGACTGCATCTTGCTGCTGACGAAAGTCGAGGATGTTGCCGTAGGGCTTGGTGCCGTTGAGCACGCGGTTGGTGCGCGAGAAGGCCTGAATCAAACCGTGGTGCTTGAGGTTTTTATCGACGTACAGCGTGTTCAAAAACTTGGAATCAAAGCCGGTGAGCAGCATGTCCACCACGATGGTGATGTCGATTTTTTGCGCTGCGGGCAAGTCGGCATTGGGCCACTGCTGGTCTTTGATGCGCTTTTGCACATCCTGGTAGTACAGGTCGAACTCGCTCAAGCGGTGGTTGGTGCCGTAGCGGGCGTTGTAGTCGGCCAGGATGGCCTTGAGGGCGGCCTTCTTGCCCTCGGGGTCTTCTTGGTTGTCGGCCTGCTCCTGCGGCAGGTCTTCCTGGATCTGCTTGACATCCGGGTCGCCCTCTGCGGGTGGCGAGAACACGCAGGCGATGTTCAGCGGTTTGAAATCGGGGTCGGCAGCCTGTTTGTCTGCCTGCATGGCTTTGAACAGCGCGTGGTACTCAATGGCGTCGTTGATGGACGCGGTGGCGAGGATGGCATTGAAGCGGCGCCCGCCGGTGGCGGCATCGTGCTTGGAAAGAATGGCTTCGATAACAGCCTTTTTGGCAATGGCCTCGCCGGGCTTGGGCAGGCTCTTGCCTTTTTCCTCTTTTGGCTTGAAGTAATCGACGTGGAAGCGCAGGACGTTGCCGTCCTCAATGGCGTGGGTGATGGTGTAGGCGTGGAGCTGCTTTTGGAACAGGTCATTGGTCGTGACGAGCGTCTTCTCCGCCTCTTTGGCATCCGGTTTGGATGCAATTCTGGCCACCGTCGCGTTGTCTTTGAAGATGGGCGTGCCGGTGAAACCGAAGAGCTGGGCCTTGGGGAAGAACGCTTTGATGGCCTTGTGGTTGTCGCCAAACTGCGAGCGATGGCATTCGTCGAAGATGAAGACGATGCGCTTGTCCTGCAGCGCTTCGAGCTGTTCTTTGTAGGTGGCTTGACCCTTCTTGGCCCGCTGCTGGTTGCGCTTACTGCTTTCATCCAGCGCCAGACCGAGTTTTTGGATGGTGGTCACGATGACCTTGTCGGCGTAGTCCTCAGACAGCAGGCGGCGCACCAGCGCGCCGGTGTTGGTGTTTTCTTCGACGCTGCCTTCCTGGAACTTGTTGAATTCCTCCCGCGTCTGGCGGTCGAGGTCTTTGCGGTCCACCACGAACACACACTTGTGGATGTGGTCGTTTTCCTTCAACAGGGTCGAGGCCTTGAAGGAGGTGAGCGTTTTGCCACTGCCGGTGGTGTGCCAGATGTAGCCGTTGCCGTTGTCTTGGTCGATGCACTGGACGATGTGCTTGACGGCATAGACCTGGTAGGGCCGCATGACCATGAGCTTCTGCTCACCGGCCAGCAGCACCATGTAGCGGCTGATGGTGCGGCCCAAGTCGCACTTTTTCAGGAAGTGCTCGGCAAACTCGTCAAGCTGGGTGATCTTGCGGTTATCTTCGCTTGCAAACTCATAGATGGGCAGAAAGCGCTCGTCGGCGTTGAAGGCGAAGTGCCGGGCGTTGTTGTTGGCGAAGTAGTAAGTGCGGTCGCGGTTGCTGACAATGAACAGCTGCATGAAGCAGAGCAGCGTCTTGGTGTAGCCGTTGCCGGGGTCTTGCTTGTATTCGACGATCTGCTCCATGGCCCGGCGTGGATTGACGCCCAGGGTTTTCAGCTCGATCTGCACACAGGGCACGCCGTTGATGAGCAGAATGACGTCGTACCGGTGGTGGCTGTTATCGGTGTTGATGCGGAGCTGGTGGATGACCTCGAAGTGGTTTTTGCACCAGTCTTTGATGTTCACCAGCGTGTAGTTCAGCGGCGTGCCGTCGTCGCGGGTGAAGTCATTGATATTGCGCAGGGTTTTTGCTGCGGCAAAGACATCCGGGGTGACGATTTCATCCAAGAGCCGGGCGAACTCGGCGTCGGTCAGCTTTACCCGGTTCAGGGCTTCGAACTTCTCGCGAAAGTTCTTCTCCAGTGCGGTGCGGTCGCGGATGTCGTCACGGTATGCGTACTTCAGGCGCTGAAGCTTGCCAATGAAGCCGTATTCGATGTGCTCTTCTTTGACGACGAGGCTCTGGGCTCCGGATGGCAGATCGTAGGTGGACTTGGATGAAGGCATAGGAGAAGGCCGTGCGTTGGCGATGAGCCGAAGGCAATGCGGGTGGCGGGTCGCTATGGATTGTGCCCGTTGGCCTATGCAGTACAGCATCCTGAATGCACCGTGATGGGGCGAGTGGGCTCGGCACTAGCCAACCAGTGCGAGCAGGCCACGGCCGCTGGAGTCCATGCAGCGGCTGGCAGCGATGGGGGTCACTCGGCGCGGGAAGGCTTGCTTGAACGGGCAACTACCATGGACTGTAGCTGCTCGTTCGGGCCGACATCCACCCGATGCCGCGGCCATCCAGCCACGCTGCGCGCCAACGGTCGCTCGCCGGCAGGCTGGCGTCCTGTGTGTCGAATGTGGGTCGGAAGCTGAGCTTCACAAGGGTCTGAGCCCAGCCCGAGGCCGGGAATTACAAGCTGCTACCCAACCCCACGTCCTTGAACATGAACAACTCCAACGAGGCGGATTTCAGATGGCATGGCTTCTCACAGGGGCGGCGTGGCGCGGCGGCTGGCTGGCGTGTCGGCTGGGGCGGACTGATGGTGCGCACCCTGGATGAGCCGATGCAGCCGACCACCCATCAAGCGTTGATCACGCCTCCAACAGCAATTTGAGGTCTTTTTTGCCAAATGTCGGCGTCAACATTGCCGATATAGCTATAAATTTAGTAGCTATTGCCCACTGAGGTATTCCGACACCGCCGCCATCTCCTGCGGCGTCATCTTGACGACGATGTTGTGCATGACGGCGTTGTCGTTGGTGCGCTCGCGGGTGTGAAACTGTTTGAGCTGGTTTTCCAGGTAGGCGGCGTGCTGGCCGGCCAGGCGGGGCAGTTGGGCGTTGCCGGCGCCGTCGGTGCCGTGGCAGCCGGCGCAGGCGTGCACGCCGCGCGACTCGTCGCCCTGGGCGTAGAGCTTTTGGCCGGCGGCGGCCAGTTGGGGGTCGCTGGCGGGCTCTTTGTGGGGCGGGCGGCTGGCGAAGTACTGGCCCAGGGCCGCCATATCCTGGGGGCTGAGGTTGGCGACCATGCTGGCCATGGCGCTGCTCTTGCGCCGGCCGCTCTTGAAGTCGGCCAGCTGGCGGGCGATGTACTCGGCGTTTTGGCCGGCCAGGCGCGGAAAGGCCTCGCTGCCGGATTCGCCGTCGGCGCCGTGGCACAGAAAGCAGGAGCCGCCGACGATCTTCTTGGCCCGGGCGTCATCGGCTTGCGCCTCGGCCGTCACGGAGACGGCGCCCAGGCACGCAGCCACCACGCTGAGAAGCATATACCTCATGGCAATCTGTCCAGATAGAAAAGTGGCATGCGCACAAAGCTGCCGTGAGGAGCGGGAAAGCCAGCGGCCGGCGCGGAACCGGCTTTGCCGGGCCGCTGGCGGCGCCCCCTGGAAGGGGGAGGCGCAACAGCGCGCAGCGCGTGGAGCCTGGGGGTCAGCCCAATGTATCGGCCCAGATGTTGCGTGCCCAGGCCATGGCGTAGCGGCCTTCCAGCTCGCTGGCGGCCACCGACACGCCGCCGGCGCCCTGCACCGGCAGCATGGTCTTTTGCGCGGCGTCGTAGCGGTGCACGCTGGCCACGTGCACCACGTCGGTGTCGCTGACGAAGCTGTAGCAGGTGTTGTTGTAGATCGGCAGGGCGTTCGGCGCACGCCCGGTCAGCAGGGCCACGATGGCGGCGGCGGCGGTCTTGCCGTGCTGGTTGGCCATGTGGCCCGACTTGGGCATGGTCGGCGCGATCTGCAGCGCGTCGCCCAGGATGTGCACGTTCTTGGCGGCCTTGGACTCGTGCGTGAGCCAATCCACCTCGCACCAGCGCTTGTTGGCGGTGGTCAGGCCCGCGTTGTGGGCGATGTCGCCGGCGCGCTGCGGCGGCACGACGTTGAGCACCTGGGCCTTCACGTCGTCGTTGAAGTCGAATTTGAGCGTGCCGGTGGCGGCATCGACGTCGATCAGGGTGTGCTTGGGCCGGTACTCAACGATGCCCTTGTAGCGGTCGGCCCAGGCCTTTTTGAACAGCGGGCCCTTGGAGGTGACGTCGTCGTTGGCGTCCAGCACCAGTACCTTGCTCCTGGGTTTGGCCTGGCTGAAGTAGTGCGCCACCTGGCAGGCCCGCTCGTAGGGGCCCGGCGGGCAGCGGTAAGGCGCCAGCGGAATGGTCAGCACGTAGGTGCCGCCGTTGGGCATGTCCTGCAGTTGCTTGCGCAGCGCCACGGTCTGCGGGCCGGCCTTCCAGGCGTGCAGCACTTTTTCTTGCGCGCCGGGTTTGTTCATGCCGGGCAGCGCGTCCCACATGAAGTCGACGCCGGGCGAGAGCACCAGACGGTCGTAGCTCAGCGTGGCGCCGCTGGCCAGGCGCACCTGACGCTTGTCGGCGTCGATGGCGGTGGCGCGGTCTTTGACGATCTTGACGCCGTGGCGCTTGGCCAGGTTGTCGTAGGGCGTGGTGATGTCGGCCATCTGCTTGCTGCCGCCCAGCACCAGGTTGGAGATGGGGCAGGAGATGAAGGCCTCGTTGGGCTCGACCAGGGTGACGTTGATGCGCCCTTCCGACCACATGCGGATGTACTTGGCGGCGGTGGCCCCGCCGTAGCCGCCCCCGACCACCACCACGTGGCCCCCGGCGCCCGCGCC
>JAIUOM010000090.1 GCA_020161215.1 Pseudomonadota bacterium | reverse complement strand
CGAAGGCGTCCAGCGCGCGGCGCAGCTGCTCGGCCGCCAGCTCGGCGGCCCGGCGCAGTTCGCCGGCGGGCAGCGCGCGCGCCTTGCCCGAGGCGATGATGCGCTTGACCATGCGCGCTATTTTGGCCGCCTCGTCGCCCACCCGCTCCAGGTTGGCGGTGGTCTTGGAGATGGCCAGCAGCAGGCGCAGGTCGATGGCGGTGGGCTGGCGGCGCGCGATGATGCTGGAGAGCTCGCGGTCGATGTCCAGTTCCAGCGCGTTCACGCGCAGCTCGTCCTGCTCGATCTGGTCGGCCACCTCGCTGCTGAACTCGGACAGCGCGTACATGGCCTGGCGAATCTGCATCTCCACCAGGCCCCCCAGCTCCAGCACGTTGGAGGAGATGCGGTTGAGCTCGTGGTCGAACTGGGTGGACAGGTGTTTGTCGTACATGCGGGTTTCCTTTTGCACCCTAGCCGAAGCGGCCCGTGATGTAGTCCTCGGTCTCCTTGCGCTTGGGCTTGAAGAACAGCTCTTCGGTGGCACCAAACTCGATCAGCTCACCCAGGTACATGTAGGCGGTGTAGTCGCTCACGCGCGCCGCCTGCTGCATGTTGTGCGTGACGATGGCAATGGTGTAGTCGCGCTTGAGCTCGTGCACCAGCTCCTCCACCTTGCCGGTGGAGATGGGGTCGAGCGCCGAGGTCGGCTCGTCCAGCAGCAGCACGGAGGGCTTCACCGCGACGCTGCGCGCGATGCACAGGCGCTGCTGCTGGCCGCCCGAAAGCGACAGCCCGCTCTGCCCCAGCTTGTCCTTCACCTCGCCCCACAGCGCCGCCTTGGCCAGCGCCCACTCGACGCGCTCGTCCATGTCGGCCTTGTTGAGCTTTTCGTACAAGCGCACGCCGAAGGCGATGTTCTCGTAAATCGTCATCGGAAACGGTGTCGGCTTCTGGAACACCATGCCCACGCTGGCGCGCAGCAGGTTCACGTCGACACTGGGGTCGAGGATGTTCTTGCCGTGCAGCAGGATTTCGCCCACCGCGCGCTGGCCGGGGTACAGGCTGTACATGCGGTTCAGGGTGCGCAGCAGCGTCGATTTGCCGCAACCCGACGGGCCAATAAAAGCCGTGACCTTGCGCTCCGGGATGGTCAGGTTGATCTTGTTCAGGCCCTGAAAGCCATTGGCGTAGAAGAAATCGAGATCGCGGATCTCCAGCGCATTGCGGAGCGGCTGCGCCGGCGTCTGAGCGGAGGCCCGCGGTGCGGCTTGGGGACGGGGGGTGAGCACTTCCATGATGAGGTAGGTCGATGGTCTAAAGGGCGGTCAGCGGCCCGCCGCCCGGTCGCGGAAGAACACGCGCGCGACGATGTTGATGAGCAGCACCGTGAGGGTGATGAGCAGCGCGCCGCCCCAGGCCAGACGAATCCAGTTGTCGTAGGGGCTCATGGCGAACTGGAAGATCACCACCGGCAGGTTGGCCATCGGCTGGTCCATGTTGGTGCTGAAGAACTGGTTGTTGAGGGCGGTGAAGAGCAGCGGCGCCGTTTCGCCGCTGACGCGGGCAATGGCCAGCAGCAGACCGGTCATGACGCCGCTGCGCGCGGCGCGCAAGGTGATCATGAGCGAGACCTTCCAGCGCGGCGCACCCAGCGCGGCCGCGGCTTCGCGCAGGCTGCCGGGCACCAGGCGCAGCATGTTCTCGGTGGTGCGCACCACCACGGGCACAGCGATCAGCGACAGCGCCAGCGAGCCGGCAAAGCCCGAGAAATGCCCCATCGGCGCCACCAGAATGGCGTAGACGAACAAGCCCAGCACGATGGACGGCGCCGACAGCATGATGTCGGTGACGAAGCGGGTCAGCTCGGCTGTTTTGCTCTCGTCACCGTATTCGGCCAGGTAGATGCCGGCCAGGATACCGATCGGCGTGGAGACCAGCACCGTCAGCCCCAGCATCATCAGGCTGCCGACGATGGCGTTGCGCAGACCACCGCCTTCGGACCCTGGCGCCGGCGTGTCCTGAATGAACATGTTCAGATCGACCGCCGCCAAGCCCTTGGACAGCAGCACGAACAGGATCCACAGCAGCACGACCAGGCCCAGCACCATGGCGGCCATCGAGAAGGTCAGGCCCACGGCGTTGGCCGCGCGGCGCTTCTTGTACAGGGCGTTGTTGGCTTGCATGCGTGACATTTCGCGCGGGGGCGCGGGCCTCAAGTTCCCTTGGCGCGCTCGGCGCGGATGACCATGATCTTGGCCAGCGCCAGCACCACGAAGGTGATGACGAACAGCAAAAAGCCCAGCGCGAACAAGGTGGACAGGTGCAAATCAGCCGCCTCACCAAACTCGTTGGCCAGCACCGAGGCGATCGAGGTGCCGGGCGAAAACAGCGATGTCGGCATGCGGTTGGCGTTGCCGATGACAAAGGTGACCGCCATGGTCTCGCCCAGCGCGCGCCCCAGGCCGAGCATGATGCCGCCGATGACGCCTTTTTGCGTGTAGGGCAGCACCACCCTGCGCACCACCTCCCAAGTGGTGCAGCCCAGGCCGTAGGCCGACTCGCGCAGGATGGGCGGCACGATCTCGAACACGTCGCGCATCACCGCGGCGATGTAGGGCAGGATCATGAAGGCCAGCACGATGCCGGCCGCCAGAATGCCCATGCCGTTGACCGCGCCGCCAAACATCCAGCCGACCAACGGCATGCCGCCCAGCACGTTCTGCACTGGCGCCTGGATGTAATCGGCAAACACCGGCGCGAACACGAACAGACCGAACATGCCGTAGATGATGGAGGGCACGGCCGCCAGCAGCTCGATGGCGGTGCCCAGGGGGCGGCGCAGCCATGCGGGGCAGTTCTCGGTCAAGAACAAGGCGATGCCGAACGCCAGCGGCACGGCCAGCAGCAAGGCAATGCCGGCCGACAGCACCGTGCCGACGATGGCGATGGCGGCGCCAAATTCCTCGTTGACGATGTCCCACTCGACCGTCCAAAGAAACTTGAGGCCGAACTTCTGCAGCGTCGGCCAGGCGTTGACAAACAGCGAGACGATGATCCCCACCAGGGCCGCCAGCACGAGCAGCGAGAACAACTGCGTGCCGCGATGAAACAGCCAATCCTGCCAGCGCTGGCGGCGCGCCACGGCCTGCATGTCGGCGGACACATTGGCCTTGGCATCGGGCTGCGGCGGGTGCGCGTTGTTGTCGATGGTCGTCATTCCCACGCTCATGCGGTCCTCGTCGCGGTCATTATCGGTTCACGCGCCCCACGGCCCAACGCCTCTTGCGGGCGAACAGACCGTCGGGTTTCACCATGGCCAGCGCTTACTTGCCGATCTGCGACCACACCTTGGCACGGATCTCGCCCGTCAGGCTGTCGGGCAAGGCGACGTAGTCCAGGTCGGCGGCCATCTGCTTGCCACTCTTGAAGGCCCAGTCGAAGAATTTCAGCACTTCGGCGGACTGCGCCTTGTCGGCCGGCTGCTTGTACATCAGGATGAAGGAGGCGGTGGACACCGGCCAGGACTTCTCGCCCTTGGCGTCCACCATCGACACGCCCATGCCCGGCACGCTGAACCAGTCCACGCCCGAGGCGGCGGCGGCAAACGCGTCGTCGTCCGGGCTCACGTACTTGCCGGCCTTGTTCTGCAGCTGCATGAAGTTCATCTTGTTCCGCTTCACGTAGGCGTACTCGACGTAGCCAATGGCGCCCTTGATGCGGCTGACGTTGGCGGCCACGCCTTCGTTGCCCTTGCCGCCGACCGAGGTCGACGCTGGCCATTTGACGGCGGCGCCCTTGCCCACCTTGTCGGCCCAGTCCTTGCTGACGGCGCTCAGGTAGTCGGTCCAGTTGAAGGTGGTGCCCGAGCCGTCGGCGCGGTGCACCACGGTGATGGCCTGGTCAGGCAGGGTCTTGCCCGGGTTCAGGGCGGCGAACTTGGGGTCGTTCCACTTGCTGATGGTGCCCAGGAACATCTCGGCCAGCACCGGACCGGTCACGCGCAGCTCGCCCGGCTTGAAGCCTTCCAGGTTCAGCACCGGTACCGTGCCGCCAATGATGGCCGGAAACTGCACCATGCCGTCCTTGTCCAGGTCCTCGCCCTTGACCGGGGCGTCGGTGGCGCCAAAGGCCACGGTCTTGGCGCGGATCTGACGCACGCCCCCCGAGGACCCGATGGATTGGTAATTCAGGCCCGTGCCGGTGGCGGCCTTGTAGCCTTCGGCCCACTTGGCGTAGACCGGGTAGGGAAAAGTGGCGCCCGCGCCGGTGATGTCGGCCGCGTACGCGGCGCTGGCCAGGGCGGAACCCAGCGCGGCCACTGCCAGTGCTTTCAAAAATGTGCGCTTCATGGAATAAAAACCTTGTTCGGGTTGACTTCGGATGTCCCCACTGTATGAAGACAATGTGACAGCTTCGTGACGGTCCGCGCCGCGGGCCCACCGGCCGAATCGGCCACAATCCGGGCGCACGCACGTCCCGTCCGTGCATCGATCTCAGATTGACTCTTCCCGACCTATGCATTCCGGCACCCGACTCGCCGCCGTGGACCTGGGCTCCAACAGCTTCCGCCTGGAAATCGCCCGCATCGACATGGGCCAGTTGCAGCCCATGGAATACCACAAGGAAACCGTGCGCCAGGGCGCCGACCTGGATGCCGAGCGCCTCCTGTCGCAAGACGCCATGCAGCGCGGCTGGAGCTGCCTGGCGCGCTTTGCCGAGCGCCTGGCCGGTTTCCAGCCCGCGCAGGTGCGCGCCGTGGCCACGCAAACCCTGCGCGAGGCGCGCAACCGCGACGAATTCCTGAGCGTGGCCCAGCGCATCCTGGGCTTTCCCATCGACGTCATCGCCGGCCGCGAGGAAGCGCGCCTGATCTACCAGGGCGTGGCGCACCTGCTGCCGCAGTCGGACGAACGCCGCCTGGTGATCGACATCGGCGGCCGCTCCACCGAGCTGATCGTGGGCAGCGGCTACCAGCCGCAGGCCATGGAGTCCTACCGCGTCGGCAGCGTGGCCTGGTCGATGCGCTACTTCCCCGAAGGCAAGCTCAGCGCCGGCAATTTCAAGCGCGCCGAGATCGCCGCCCAGGCCCTGCTCGACGACGCCGTCAGCTCGCACGGCCGCGCGCACTGGGACGCCGCCTACGGCTGCTCGGGCACCGTCGGCGCCGTCGCCGACACCCTGGCGGTGGCCGGCCACGCGCCGCGCCCGCAACTGATCACGCGCGCCGGCCTGGAGTGGCTGCGCGACAAGCTGATCAAGGCGCGGCATGTCGACGCCATCCGGCTGGAAGGCATCAAGGACGAGCGCAAACCGGTCATCGCCGGCGGTCTGGCCGTGCTGCGCGCCCTGTTCGAGCTGCTGGACATCGACGAGATGCAGCACGCCGAGGGGGCGCTGCGCCACGGCGTGCTGCACGACATGCTGGACCGCGAAGACCAGAAAACCGACGTGCGCTCGGCCGCCGTGCAGGCCCTGGCCACCCGTTTCAACGCCGATCCGGCCCAGGGCGAGCGCGTGGCCCGCACCGCGCTGCACCTGCTGGAGCAACTGCTGCCCGCCACCCTCCAGGCCGAGCTGCGCCACGAACTGGCGCGCCAGCTGGAATGGGCCGCGCGCCTGCACGAGATCGGCTCGCGCATCTCGCACGCCGATTACCACAAGCACGGCGCCTACATCCTGGACAACGCCGACGTGTCGGGCTTTTCCATGCACGAGATGCACGACCTGAGCCAACTGGTGCTGGGCCACCGCGGCAAGCTGCGCAAGCTTGAAGCGCGCTTTGCCGACCCCGGCTTCATGCACCAGCTGATGGCCCTGCGCCTGGCCGTCATCCTGTGCCACGCGCGGCGCGACCCGGACGTGACGCCGCTGCGCATCGGCGCCGAGGCCGAGCCGGTGTACGGCTTCACGCTCAGCATGCGCGCCGGCTGGGCCGACCGCTGGCCGCAATCGGCGCACCTGCTGCATGAGGAAGTGGTGGCCTGGCAGCGCACCCCCTGGGGCCTGCGCCTGAAAGGGCGCGAGGCGGCCAAGTAAGGTTGGCGTTTTCAAGAAATTTCAGGCAGATGGCGGCGTGGGTATTGCCTGAGCAGCTATCTTTTTAGTAGTTGATTCAGCTCGCCTGCCCGGACACGGCACAATCGCCCGCATGTCTGCCCTGCCCTCCCCCCAGCTTTACATCCTCACCGGCGCCTCGCGCGGCATGGGCCTGGCCATGGCCCAGGCGCTGCTGCAACCCGGCCACGAACTGCTGTGCCTGGCGCGCCGGCCCGCCGATGCGCTGGACGCCGCCGCCCGCGCCGCCGGTGTGCCGCTGACCCAATGGCCGGTGGACCTGGGCGATGCCGCGCCGGTCGCCGCCCGGCTGGGCGCCTGGCTGGCCGGTCTTGATCCGGCGCGCTTTGCCAGCGCCACGCTGATCAACAACGCCGGCACCATCCCGCCCATCGTGCCGCTGCGCGATGCGGCCGCCGTCGACACCGCCCAGGCCCTGCGCGTGGGGCTGGAAGCGCCCATGCTGCTCAGCACCGCCTTTTTGCACGCCACGCGCGGCTGGCGCGGCGCGCGCCGGGTGCTCAACATCTCCTCCGGGCTAGGCCGGCGCGCCATGGCCTCGCAGGCCGGCTACTGCGCCGCCAAGGCCGGCATGGACCACTTCACCCGCTGTCTGGCGCTGGACGAAGCCGGGCAGCCGGGCGGCGCGCGCGTCTGCTCGCTGGCGCCCGGCGTCATCGACACCGACATGCAGGTGCAGCTGCGCGGCGCCGATCCGGCCCACTTCCCCGACATCGGCAACTTCCAGCAATTGCAGCAAGGCGGCCAGTTGGCCAGCCCCGAGGACGCCGCCCGCAAGGTGCTGGCCTACCTGGCCCGGCCCGATTTCGGCAGCCAGCCGGTGGCCGACGTGCGGGACGCCTGATGGCCGAACCGACCCCCCAGCCCGCACCGGTTCTGACGGTGGACGTGGCCATCGTCGGCGCTGGCCCGGCCGGGTTGATGGCGGCCGAGCACCTATCGGCGGCCGGCCTGGCCGTGCACCTGTTCGACGCCATGCCCTCGGTGGGCCGCAAGTTCCTGCTGGCCGGCAAGGGAGGCTTGAACCTGACCCACGCCGAGCCGCTGGAGCGCTTTATCGCCCGCTACGGGGCGCGCGCCGAGCAGGTGACGCCGTGGCTGAACGATTTCGGCCCCGCCGACATCCGCGCCTGGGCCGCCGGCTTGGGGGTGGAGACCTTCGTCGGCAGCTCGCAGCGCGTGTTTCCGGCCGAGATGAAGGCCGCGCCCCTGCTGCGCGCCTGGCTGCAACGCCTGCGCCACCCGCCCGCCGGCGGCGTGCCGGTGCGCTTTCACATGCGGCACCGCTGGGAGGGCTGGGTGCCCGACCAAAACGCTATTGATTCAGAAGCAGTACACGATGATTCCACGCCGACATCCGGGCTGATGGGCTTTGCATCTCCGGCCGGCACCCGGCTGGTCCGCGCGCGCGCCACGCTGCTGGCCCTGGGCGGCGCCAGCTGGCCGCGCCTGGGCTCGGACGGCGCCTGGCAGACCTTGCTGGCGGCACGCGGCGTGCGCGTGGCACCCCTGAAGGCGGCCAACAGCGGCTTTGACGTGGCGGGCGCGGGCGGCGCCGGGTGGTCGGCCTTCCTGCGCCAGCGCTTTGCCGGCCAGCCGCTGAAATCGGTGGCCATCACGCTGCGCGAGGCCCAGCGCGAGCTGTTCCGCCGCCAGGGCGAGTGCGTGCTGACCGAAACCGGACTCGAGGGCAGCCTGGTCTACGCCGCCAGCGCCCTGCTGCGCGAAGCCATCGAGCGCGACGGCCACGCCGTGCTGGGGCTGGACTTGCTGCCCGCGCGCACGCTGGCGCAGGTGCGCGCCGCGCTGAAGGCCCCGCGCGGCACGCAAAGCCTGTCCAACCACCTGCGCCGCCAGCTGCGGCTGGAAGGCGTCAAGGCGGCGCTGCTGCGCGAGCTGCTGCCCGCCGAGGTGCTGGGAGACATGGACCGGCTGGCCGAAGCCATCAAGGACTTGCCGGTGACCTTGAACGCGGCGCGGCCGGTGGCCGAGGCCATCAGCAGCGCGGGCGGGGTGGATTTCGGGGACCTGGATGAGAACTTGCAACTCCACCCGCTGCCCGGCTGCTTCTGTGCCGGCGAAATGCTGGACTGGGAGGCGCCGACCGGGGGCTACCTCCTCACGGCCTGTCTGGCCAGTGGCGTGCGCGCGGCGCACGGCGTGCGGCGCTGGCTGTCCTGGCCAGCCGCCGCATCAGAGCACGCTCAGAAGCGGTAGCCCACGCCCACGCCGACCAGCACCGGATCGACCTTGAACGAACCGATCTCGTTGCCACCGGCGGACACCTTGGTCTTGATCCAGACCTTCTTGACGTCCAGGTTCAGGTAGACGTTCTTGGCCACCTCGAAGTCCACGCCCACCTGCAGCGCCGGGCCCCAGGAGTTTTTCTTGACGTCGGCGGCACCGTCCAGCAGGTGCACCGAGCTGAAGCGCGTGTAGTTCAGGCCGGCGCCAATGTAGGGCTTGATCTTGCCGAAGTTGTCGAAGTGGTACTGCACGGTCAGCGTCGGCGGCAGGTGGCGCAGCGAGCCGATGCGGGCCCCGCCAGCGTACACGCTGTGCTTTTGCGGCACCGTCAGGATCAGCTCGGCGGCGATGTTCTTGGTGAAGAAGTAGGTGACGTCGGCTTCCGGCAACCACTTGTTGTTGACCGTCAGGTCCAGGCCGGTGCCGTCCTTGTTGGCACTGTCCAGATGCACGCCGCGCAGACGCACCAGGAAGCGGCCGTCCGGCTGATCGGCGGCCTGCGCCAGGGCCGCGGGAGCGGCCAGCGCGGAAGCCGCGGCGGCGACGGCAATGAGCAATTGCTTGAATGACATGAGAGAACACCTCTTTTTTGCTGGGAATGTCCCATTGCATTCCAAGCCCGAGGGGCTCCCCTTGCGTCAACTCAAGGTGGCCGGTGCGGTAACCACGGTGCAGAAGAGGTTTTGATCCGTATCAAATTGCCTGTTGCTGTTACACAACAAACACCCGCCCCACTCAGCCGCAACTGCCCACGAACCCGCACTGCGTGCAGTAGTCGCAGCCGTCCTTGCGGATCATGGCGTGCGCGCCGCATTCGGGGCATTTCTTGCCCGCCATGACGGTGGTCGGCACCAGGGCCGCCGGCTCGACCTGGGGCTCGACGGCCGGCAGTTCGTCCATGTCGAACAACGAGCCCTGGGCCGCCAGGGCACGCCGGGCGATCAGGTTCTCGATGGCGTAGCCGATGGCCGCCACCTCGCTGTCGTGCCAGCGCGGCACGTGGACGCCGTCGGCCTTTTCGTAGGTGCCCAGGCGCACCGGGCCGCGGTCCCAGCTGACCTTGCGCATGTCGGACAGCGCGCGGTCCAGGAAGCCGCCGCGCGCCGCCAAACTGAGCATGCGCATGGTGGCGGTGATCCACTGCTGCGACTCGCCGCTTTGGCCCACCGGCATGAAGAACTCGATGGCCCGCTCCACCGTGCCCTTGCCGTCGGCCGCCGGCACCGGCAAGAAGGTGACGATCAGGTACAGGCGCTGCTGGCCTTCGCTGGTCCAGTAGTCGATCTTCTCGGCCACGGCCGGCAGGCCACCCGAGGGGCGCTTCTCGATCACCGTGCGCATCGGGTCGTAGGCCACCATCGGCGAGGCCTCGGGCGCGGCGGCCACCGGGGCCGGTTCGGGCTTGGCCGGCGTGGCCTCCAGCACCGCGCCCAAAATGCTGTTCGGGCGGTAGGTGGCCAGGCCCTTCAGCCCGGCGGTCCAGGCCTGGTGGTACAGGTTCTTGAAGTCGGCGTAGGGGTAGTCCTCGGGAATATTCACCGTCTTGCTGATCGAGGTGTCCACGTAGGGCTGCACGGCCTGCATCATGGCCACGTGGTCCTGGGCGCTCATCTGCAGCGCGCTGACGAAGTAATCTGGCAGCAGGTCGGCGCGGTCGGCCGCTGCCGTGCTATCGATCAAGGAGCGGTAGACGCGAAAAGCGTGGTCCTCGACGGTGTAGCTGCTCTTGCTGCCATCGGCCTCGCGCTTGTTGCGCTTGTAGCTCCAGCTGAAGGCCGGCTCGATGCCATTGGAGGCGTTGTCGGCAAAGGCCAGGCTGACGGTGCCGGTCGGCGCGATGGACAGCAGATGGCTGTTGCGGATGCCGTGCTCGCGGATCCGTGCCTTCAAGTCGTCCGGCAGGCGGCTGGCAAACGTGCCTTCGGCCAGGTAGCCGGCGGCGTCGAACTTCGGGAAGGCGCCCTTCTCGCGTGCCAGTTCGACCGAGGCGCGGTAGGCCGCGTCGCGCATCTGGCGTGCGATGCGGGTGGCCATGTCTCGGCCCTCGGGTCGGTCGTAGCGCAGTTGGAGCAGGGTCAGCGTGTTGCCCAGGCCGGTGAAGCCGACGCCGATGCGCCGCTTGGCCGCGGCCTCGGCGCGCTGCTGCTCCAGCGGCCAGAAGGTGACGTCGAGCACGTTGTCGAGCGCCCGCACCTGGGTGGCGACCACCTCTTCGAAGGCCTCGAAGTCGAACTCCGGCGGGCCACCGGCGCCAAACGGGTGGCGCACGAAATGGGTCAGGATGATGGGGCCCAGGTCGCAGCAGCCGTAGGGCGGCAGCGGCTGTTCGCCGCAAGGATTGGTCGCCTCGATTTGCTCGGTGTAGTTCAGGTTGTTGTCGCGCCCGATCTGGTCCAGGAACAGGATGCCGGGCTCGGCAAAATCGTAGGTGGACTGCATGATGGTGTCCCACAACTGGCGTGCGGGCAGCTTGCGGTACACCCACTGGCCATCGGCGCGTTGGTACGCGCCCTGGGCCAGCACCTTGGCGCCGGGTTTGGCCTTGTGTGCCAGTTCCCAGTCGGCGCCCTCGGCCACGGCGCGCATGAAGGCGTCGGAGACACCCACCGACACGTTGAAGTTGTTCCAGCGCCCCGGTTGGCGCTTGGCGGTGATGAACTCCAGCACGTCCGGGTGGTCGATGCGCAGCACGCCCATCTGCGCGCCGCGCCGGGCGCCGGCGCTTTCCACCGTGGAGCAGGACTGGTCGAACACGTTCATGTACGAGCACGGGCCGCTGGCCACCGAATGCGTGCCCTTGACGTCGGCGCCCTTGGGGCGGATGCGCGAGAAGTCGTAGCCCACGCCACCGCCGCGGCGCATGGTCTCGGCGGCCTCGCGCAGGGCTTCGTAGATGCCGGGGTAGCCATCGCCATCCATGCCCTGGATGGCGTCGCCCACGGGCTGCACGAAGCAGTTGATCAGGGTGGCCTGAATGTCGGTGCCGGCGGCGCTCATGATGCGCCCGGCACCAATGGCCCCGGCGTACAGGTTGTCCAGGAAGCGCCGCTCCCAGGTCTCGCGCAGCTCGGGCCGCTCGACACTGGCCAGCGCGCGCGCCACGCGGCCAAACAACTGCTCCAGCGCGGTCTCGCCGGGCTTGAAGTATTTCTCGGCCAGCACGTCGCGGCAGATGGGTTGTTCGGGAAGGCGCGTCTGCTGGGCGGCGGGCAGCGAGTCTCGTTTCATGTGGTGAATTCCGGTGTCTCAAAAAAGGGGAAGGCCGCCCGGCGAAATCGCCTCGGGCAGCCACGGACCGAATTCTTGCATCCCCGCGCTTCGCCATCTGGAAAGGCGTGGCATGACCCCGTGTTCGAGGGGTGGGGCGGGCAGATTCGCGCGGTCATGGGGCGGATTTCAGCTCCTGGGGCGTGGCGGGCTCGGCCGAGATGGGCAGGTGCCAAGTTAGCCTTGGGCGCGGCGTCCGGCCTTGCCGCAAGTCAAGGCCGACGCCGTGGGCGGGGGCCAGACCTGGCGCAACTGCGCTGCATCAAGTCACCCCGTCGGGGCGGCCGCACGAACCCTGGCGCAAGGTAGCACGCGGGCCACCGGTCGGGGGCGCGGCGGTGGAAAAATCTTGTAACAAAGACCGGCCTGTGCCGCCGTCCCCGCCCGCCAAGCGGCTCAGCACTCGGTGTAGGCCACGGCCAGGCCGCCGCGCGAGGTTTCCTTGTATTTCTCCTGCATGTCCCGGCCAGTGTCGCGCAGCGTCAGGATGGCGGCGTCCAGGCTGATCTTGTGCGTGCCGTCGCCGCTCAGCGCCAGTTGCGCGGCGTTGATGGCTTTGACGGCGGCCATGGCGTTGCGCTCGATGCAGGGCACCTGCACCAGGCCGCCCACCGGGTCGCAGGTCAGGCCCAGGTTGTGCTCCAGGCCGATTTCGGCGGCGTTTTCCACCTGCTCGGGCGTGCCACCCAACACCTGGGCCAGGCCGGCGGCGGCCATGGCGCAGGCCGAGCCGACCTCGCCCTGGCACCCAACCTCAGCGCCGGAGATGGAGGCGTTGGTCTTGATCAGCACCCCAATGGCGGTGGCGGCCAGCAAGAAGTCGACCACGTCGTCGTCGCCCGCGCCGCGCTGGAAATCCATGAAGTAATGCAGCACCGCCGGAATGATGCCGGCCGCGCCGTTGGTGGGCGCGGTGACCACCCGGCCGCCGGCGGCGTTCTCCTCGTTCACGGCCAGGGCGTACAGGTTGACCCAGTCCATGGCCGCGAAGGTCTGGGTGATCAGGTTCGGGCGGCTGTCGCGCGCGTTCAGGCGTCGGAACATGGCGGGCGCGCGGCGCACCACGTCCAGCCCGCCGGGCAGCACGCCTTCGCAGCGCAGGCCGCGCGCCACGCAGCCCTTCATCACCTGCCAGATGGCCAGCAGTTGGGCGCGCGTGTCGGCGTCGGGGCGCCAGGCGCGCTCGTTGCGCAGCACCAGGTCGGCCACCCGCAGGCGGTGCTGGCGGCACAGCGCCAGCAACTGCTCGCCACGGGTGTAGGGCAGCTCCACCGGCTGGGCGGCCACGCCGGTCTGGCCGGCGGCGGCCTGGGCTTCGTCGACGATGAAACCGCCGCCCACCGAGTAGTAGGTGTTTTCGTGCAGCAGCCCGTGCTCGCCGTGCGCGGACAGGCGCATGGCGTTGGGGTGCCAGGGCAGGCTGACCGGCATCAGGCGCATGTCGCGCGCCCAGTCGAAGGGCAGGGTCTGGGTGCCGGCCAGCGGCAGGCGGGCGTCCAGTTGCACGGCGTCCACGGCCTGGGCCATGGCGTCGGGGTCGACCTGGTCGGGCTGCAGGCCCATCAGACCGGCCACCACGGCGCGGTCGGTACCGTGGCCGATGCCGGTGGCGGCCAGCGAACCGTACAGCCGCGCCTGCACGCGCCGGGTGGCGACCAACTGGCCGCCTTGCGCCAGCGCCTGCACGAAAGCACCGGCCGCGCGCATCGGCCCCACCGTGTGGGAGCTGGACGGACCGATGCCGATCTTGAACAAATCGAGGGCGCTGATGCTCATGGCGGGCGCCGGCTTGGAGGCCGGCAGACGGATGGCGGCGATGCCGGTCAGTCTACGCCGCCGCCCCAGCCGGCGGGCGGGCACGTAAAATTACCCCCTTCAACAGCCTCTGGACAGACACCATGAACCGCTGCTCGAAACCCCTGGTCGCTTTCATTTTGATAGCTACTCAGGCTTTTCTGACGCTGACCACTGCGACTTTTTCCTTGCATTCCCAGGCGCAGATGCAGCGCATCTTCCCGCCCGGCATCCAGCGCGCGGAAATCGCCTTCGGCAACGCCCCGCCCCTGGTGCAACTGAACGGCAAGACCGAGCGCCTGGCGCCCGGCGTGCGCGTGCGCGACCAGCACAACATGATCGCCCTGACCGGCACGCTGCGCGGCAAGAGCTTCGTGGCCAACTACCTGCGCGATCCGGCCGGCGCGATCCGCGAGGTCTGGCTGCTGACCGAACGCGAAGCCGCCCAGCCGCTCAAGCCGCCGGTCAGCACCTTCGTCGTGCCCCCCAATCCGCTGCTTCCCGCCTCGGCCGCCGTGAACACCGGCCCGTCGGTGTACAGCAACTGACCCAGGCGCGCCCCAGCGCTCGCCCCCCTTTTTTTGCCGCCGGCCGCCACCACGCCGGCGGCCCACCGCTTTTTTTCGAGATTGCCGCCATGACCCGCAAAGTTTTCATCAAGACCTTCGGCTGCCAGATGAACGAGTACGACTCGGACAAGATGGCCGACGTGCTGGCCGCCGCCGAGGGCTACGAGCCCACCGACGACCCAGAGGCCGCCGACCTGATCCTGTTCAACACCTGCTCGGTGCGCGAGAAGGCGCAGGAGAAGGTGTTTTCCGACCTGGGCCGCGTCAAGCACCTCAAGCAAAAAGGCGTGCTGATCGGCGTGGGCGGCTGCGTGGCCAGCCAGGAGGGCGAGGCCATCATCCAGCGCGCGCCCTACGTGGACGTGGTGTTCGGCCCGCAAACCCTGCACCGCCTGCCCGAGCTGCTGGCCGAGCGCCAGCGCCAGAAATTGCCGCAGGTGGACATCCGTTTCCCCGAAATCGAGAAGTTCGACCACCTGCCGCCCGCGCGGGTCGAGGGCGCCAGCGCCTTCGTCTCGATCATGGAAGGCTGCTCCAAGTACTGCAGCTACTGCGTGGTGCCCTACACCCGCGGCGAAGAGTTCAGCCGCCCCTTTGACGACGTGCTGACCGAAGTCGCCGGCCTGGCCGACCAGGGGGTGAAGGAAGTGACCCTGCTGGGCCAGAACGTCAACGCCTACCGCGGCAAGATGGGCGATACCGAGGAGATCGCCGATTTCGCCCTGCTGATCGAGGTGGTGGCGGAAATCCCCGGCATCGAGCGCATCCGCTACACCACCAGCCACCCCAACGAGTTCACGCCGCGCCTGATCGAGGTGTACGGCACCGTGCCCAAGCTGGTCAGCCACCTGCACCTGCCCGTGCAGCACGGCTCCGACCGCATCCTCATGGCCATGAAGCGCGGCTACACCGCCATGGAATACAAGAGCATCATCCGCAAGCTGCGCGCCGTGCGGCCAGACCTCAGCCTTTCCAGCGACTTCATCGTCGGCTTTCCGGGTGAAACCGAGGACGACTTCGCCAAGATGATGAAGCTGATCGACGACGTCGGCTACGACGCCTCTTTTTCCTTCATCTTCAGCCCGCGCCCTGGCACCCCGGCCGCCAACCTGGCCGACGACACGCCGCACGAGGTCAAGCTCAAACGCCTGCAGCAGTTGCAGGCCGCCGTCGAGCAGAACGTGCGCGCCATCAGCGCCAGCCGCGTGGGCAGCCGCCAGCGCATCCTGGTCGAAGGCCCCTCGCGCAAGAACCCGCAGGAGCTGATGGGCCGCACCGAATGCAACCGCATCGTCAACTTCGACGGCGGGCCGCAATCGGCGCGCCTGGTCGGCCAGATGATCGACGTGGCCATCACCGAGGCCCTGCCGCATTCGCTGCGCGGGCAGGTCGTGGTGGCCTAGCGAAAGCGCCGCAAAGCCGCCCCCGACTTGATCGGCGTCAACGCCCCGCGCGGGCGCGCCGGCTACCCTGCCGGACCATGAGCTTCGATCTGCTGATTCTTGGCGCCGGCCCGGCCGGTTTGTGTCTGGCGCGCGCGCTGTCGGGGCGCGGCCTGTCCATCGGCGTGGTGGAACAACAGCCGCTGGAGGCACTGTCCGCGCCCGCTTTCGACGGGCGCGAAATCGCCCTCACCCAGCGCTCGGCCGAAACCCTGCGTCGGCTCGGCCTGTGGGAGCGCATCGGGCAGCTCGACGACGCCGCCCTCTCGCCGCTGCGCGACGCCCAGGTGATGAACGGCCCCTTCTCGCCCTTTGCGCTGCGCATCGGTCACGAGCTGACCCGGCGCGAGGAACTCGGCTGGCTGGTTTCCAACCATCTGATCCGCCGCGCCGCCTTCGACGAGGCCCAGGCCAGCGGCCGCGCGCATGGCGACCTGCACTGGTTCACCGGCCAGCCGGTCGCCCAGGTGCGAGTGCACCCGAACGGCGCGCGCATCCAGCTGGCCGACGGCAGCCAGCAGCAGGCGCGCCTGCTCATCGCCGCCGACAGCCGCTTCTCCAGCACCCGGCGCGCGGTCGGCATCGGCGCCAGCCAGCACGACTTCGGCCGCACCATGCTGGTCTGCCAGATGACCCACGCCATCGACCACGCACACGTGGCCTGGGAATGGTTTGGCCACGGCCAGACCCTGGCCCTGCTGCCCATGAACGACGACCCCGCCACCGGCGCGCACCGCGCCTCGGCCGTGCTGACCCTGCCGCACCAGGAAATCGAGGCCCTGCTGGCGCTGGACGATGCCGCCTTCGGCGAGGACGTGACACGCCGCTTCGAGCAGCGCCTGGGCGCCATGCACCTGGCCAGCACCCGCCACGCCTACCCGCTGGTCGGCGTCTACCCGCACCAGCTGGTGGCCGAACGCCTGGCCTGCGTGGGCGACGCGGCGGTCGGCATGCACCCGGTCACGGCGCACGGCTTCAACTTTGGGCTGCTGGGCGTGGAGACCTTGTCCGGCCTGCTGCTGGACGCCCACGCGCGCGGCCAGGACATCGGCGCCCCGGCCCTGCTGGCGCGCTACCAGCGCCAGCACCGGCTGGCCACGCGCCCGCTGTACGAACTGACACGCCTGATCGCCGAGCTGTACACCGCCGAATCGCCCCCCGCCCGCCTGCTGCGCGAAGCCGCCCTGCGCGTGGCCGAGCGCGTCAAACCCTTCAAACGCCTGGTGGCGGGGTCGTTGGCGGGCACCTGATGCTACTTATTTTGTAGCTACTCAGGATGATTTGACGCCGACAGGTGGCTGATTTGGTTCAGAAACCTGGCTCAGAAAGAGGTGCGGCGAGTCTTCCGCCGGCGCCAGTGGTGTAGCCCTGTACCGCGATCTGCTGGTGATGGCCGACGACGCCCGCATCGGCTACATGCTCACCCGCCTGTGGGACTGCCTCACCACAGCGGTGTGGACTTACCGCCTGGGCCCGCTGTGCGCCAAGCAACTCATGTTCACTGACGCCGCCATCATCGGCCGCATTGCCGCCGACTGGGGCTTAGCCAACGAGGCCATGCCCGCGTCAGAGCAGGACGCCGCTACCCTGCGCCTGGTCACCCGCATCGCCGGCGTGCCGCGCGGCCACCTGCAAATGCACAAGATGGTCCTCAACCAGATGCTGCTGAGCATGGGCCTGGGACAGACCCAGATGTTGGCCACCGTGTTCGACGGCATCACCCGCCACAACCCAGAGGGCATGTGGTTCCGCCGCTACGCGCAAGAGTGCGGCTTAAAGGCTGCTGTGCGGTGGCGCCACAGTTGACGAGGGATTCCAGAAGGGGCGACAGCGCTGGGGTTGGAGGAGGGGCGCCGTGCCGAGAGATTGACGAGAAAATAGCGCGGCGGTCTCAACTCCGAAGTGCAACACCGCTGATTGATATTGAGAATCAGCGAATACTGATCAGTGAATGGTAGCTGTTTGCTGTTGTTCGATGGC